>NZ_BTFW01000001.1:1060500-1414000 GCF_033242265.1 Novosphingobium sp. IK01
CGGTCGGCCACGAAATGGCGCATCTCGCGATTGCGCGCGATGGCCGCCTGCATCAGCGCGAGCGTGCCGCCCACCCCGCGCGAACGGGCCGCGTCATCCCGCGCGGCGCGCGGCAGCAAGGCAGGCTCGGCATCGAGCCGCTGCAATTCGCCGCGCAGGAACTGTTCGGTCACCGCCAACTGGCGCCACCCCCACAGCGGATAGGCGACCGCCAGCCCGGCCAGCGCCGCGCCGGGCGGCAACCACACATGGCAGACCATCAGCCCGAGCGCGCTGATCACCAGCACCAGCCCCACCGCCAGCGTGAAGACCGCCAGAGCCGGAAAGGGCCGCCATGGCCCGAGTGCGCCCATCAGGAGCCAGAGCGGCACCAGCGCCAGGGCCAGACTGGCTACCAGCCCGGCCTGACTGATCATGTGTCCGCTCACCAGCGCCTGATAGAGCCCCGCCTCGATTTCGAGACCGGACACGACCGGCCCGCCGGGAACCGGATAGCGACTGGCAAGGCCCGTCGCCGTGGCCCCGACCAGAACCACGCGCCCGCGCAGCAATTCGGGGGGCACCTCGCCCGCCAGAACGGCAGCGGCAGACACTGCGGGGTGATCAGCCCCCCCCTGCGCGAGCGGAATGCGCCGGGCGCCGGGCCTGTCAGTCCGGGCGCGCACATCGGCATTGCCCTGCGAACGGGCAAGCAGCGCCATGAGGTGGCGATCGGGCGCCTCCCCTGCCGAAACCGCGGCGCCTGCCCCCTGTCGCGGCAGGAGGATCGTTGCCGAACGGACGACGCCATCGGCATCGGGCTCGACCGTGGCATAGCCCACACCCGCCGCTGCCGCGCGCAAGGGCGTGATCGGCATGGCCCCGGCCCCATCGCCCGAAGCGCGCAACATCGGCAGGAACACCGGCGTCCCCCCGGCACTCGCCCTGCCGAGCGCGGCCGCAAGGCGCGCGTCGTCATCCGGGTCGCCCGGCTCGGTGAACAGGACATCATAGGCAATCGCGCGGGCACCGGCCTGTTGCAGGCGCTCGATCAGGGCGGCATGGACCGACCGGCTCCACGGCCAGCGCCCCAGCCGCTCGATGCTCTCGTCGTCAAGGCCGACCAGCATCGGGGACGAGGGCGAGGATGAGGAAGACGCAGCAGAACGGCCCGGCGACAGCCCCGCCGGGGTGATCTGGAGCAGATGATCATAGACCGCATTGTCGAGCCGCAGCAAAGTGCGGTCGACCGTCAGGACGATCACCAGCAGGCTCGCCAAAAGCGCAATCGCCCACCACTGGCTCCGCAGACGCACGGAGGGGCCGAACCTCACCAGCCGCCGCCCTTGATCCTCAGTTCTTCATAGGCCGACCAGGCCCCCCCTGCCTGACTTGCCTGACCTGCCTGACCTGCCTGACCTGCCTGACCTGCCCGCTCGACCATCACCCGCCAGCGATAGCGGCCCGAAGGCAGCGCATAGCCTTCGACCATCGGGATCGTCAGCCCGTCGCGGTCGAGCAGCGGGCGGCCCTCCTTGCCCTTGCGGACAAGCTGGAACCGATAGCGCACCCCGCGCGGATCATCGACCTGCCAGCGAAAGCGGGTATGCTGCACGGAAGGCCCCGCCGTGGTCGGGGCCCAGTCGGTTTCGGTCCACAGGCGCAGGCCGATGCGGTCGCGCGAAAAACCCTGCACCGCCGGTCGCCCTTCGAGGCCATTGCCGTCGATGGCGGTGACCCGCGCGAAATAGGCGCCGTTGGGCTGGGGGCCAAGGTCCGCCTCGCTCTGGCTGGTCACCGTCTCGTCGAGCACCCTGACGAAGGCCTCATCGGCGGCAATCTGGACGTGATAGGCCCGTGCGCCCGCCATCGGCGCCCAGGCGAAATGAAGCCCCTGCCCGTCCTGAACCGCGCCCGCATCGCGCCAGCCGGGCGGATCGAGCAGTTCGACCGGATGGTCGAGCCGACTGGTCGAGCCATACCCGGCAGGCAGGCTCTGCCCGGCATGATCCTCGACATCGAAGCCGACCTTGCCTTCGAGCACCTCGCTCGTCGCCAGCCCGTCCGACTTGTCGTAGGCCATGCGGAACCGGGTGCCGCGCACCGACGTAACCGCGCCGGGAGTGGCGAACTGGAACGTGCTGCGCGGATCGGTCATCGGGGTGACATGCGCGGTGGCATGGCCATATTCGATGGAAAACAGCCGCTCGACATGGGTATCGAGCACGACCCGGCGCATGCGCTGGACCCGCACGGCCGATTGCGAGGGCAAGGCGATGCTCGTCGCATCGGGCAGGACCAGCGTGACGAACGACTTGTCGCCGGTGGTCACCAGCATGCCTTCGTCGACCACGGCGCCGACCCCAGCGGGCCGCCCATCGATGGTGACCGTGCCCCGGCTGCTCTGGACGATGGCGCGCACGGGTTCGTGGCGCAGCAATTCGCGCGGGAACAGCAGGGTCATGCCCACCGGCAGGCGCAACGGATCGGCGACGTGATTGAGCTTCTGGACCACGCGATAATCGTCGGCCCGGATCAGATAGCGCGATGCGAGGCGGAAAAGATTGTCACCGGGCCGGACGGTATAGGGCACGAGCGCGGGTGTGGACGCGGACGCCTGTGCGCCAGGGCCCGGCACCGAGGCCGCCACCGGCACCCCGACCGGAGCAGCTTGCACCACCCCGGCCACCCCCACCCCGCACAGCAGCATGGCTGGCGCAAGGCCGGAACAAAGCCGGGGCCGGAGCCCTTGGCGGCGTTCAGGAATCGAGTGCTTCAAGACGATAGCCATAGGCATAGATCGGGACCAGCTTGAACCCGTTTTCGGGCCGCAGGTTGAGCTTGGTGCGGATGTTGGAAATATGCGCATCAAGCGTGCGGCTCGGCAAGTCGGGATTGCGGCCCCACAGTGCCTCGAAAATATAGGCCCGCGCCAGCGCGCGATGCAGGTTGCGGAACAACAGCAGCGCCAGCGCGAATTCCTTGGCCGTCACCGACACCGGCTTGCCCGCCAGTTCGACCGTCTCGGCGCGGGTGTCGAAGCGATAGGGGCCATAGGTTTCGAGGCCGGGCGCAGCCGAAGGATAGGCGCGGCGGCCCAGCGCATCGACGCGCGCCTTGAGCACGGCGGGCGCGACCGGCTTGATCACATAGTCGTCGGCCCCGCCCTGAAGGCCGGCCACGATGTCCTCCTCGGCCGAACGGCTGGTGAGCATGAGCGCAGGGGGCGCAAGATCGAGGTTCGCCTTGATCCAGGCGATCACCTCCAGCCCCGAAAGCCCCGGCACGTTCCAGTCGAGGATGAGGAGATCATACGTCGTGCGATGGAGCGCACGGGTCATCAGCTGGCCATCGCCATAGACGTCGCAGGTGTGGCCCGCCTCGGCCAAAGTCATCTCGACGAGGCTGGCGAGTGCCACGTCGTCTTCCAGTATCGCTATGCGCACGATTGCCCTTCAACGCCGCCCATTGCGGCTATTTTCACCCCTTACCAAGGCGCGTGCCGATTACGAGCGTTTGGCCGCGCGCTTTGCAATGTTTTACGTCCCGCTTCGACACGCCCGGAACCACGTTCAGAACCACAGGCGGATGCCCGCCAGCGCCCGCAGGGCGGTCGGATCATCGCCCGAGGCGCGCATCAGCCGGGCCGAGCGGCCCCCGCGGGTTTCCCAGTTCACCCCGACATAGGGCGCAAACTCGCGGGCGATCTCGTAGCGCAGACGCAGGCCCAGTTCGGCCCGGCCCAGCCCGGCCCCGGTGCGCAGTTCGGGCATGTCCTGTGCTGAAAAATCCAGTTCGGCGCGGGGCTGGAGGATCAGGCGCTGGGTGATCCGCTGGTCATAGCTGCCTTCCAGCCGCGCGGTCACCTCGCCCTTGTTCGAGATGAACAGCGAGCCCTCGACATCGAACCAGTAGGGCGTGATCCCCTCGATGGTCAGCGCGGCATGGGTGCGATGGGGGCCCCACCCCAGATCCTGACGCACACCGGCCCGCACGTTGAACCAGGGATCGAGCGCGTGGAGCCAGCCGACCTGAATTTCGGCCCGCTCGGCCTTCTCGCCTGCGAGGCCCTCGCCCTCGGATTCGATGGCGAGGCGGTTCACGTCGCCGCCCCACCAGCCCTTGACGTTCCAGGCATAGCCCTGCGGGTTTTTGCCGGTTCCGGGGCGCCATTCGGCCTGATCGATCAGCAGCATCGAGAACGGCATGCCGCCCGCATCGTGGATCGTGGCCTTGCGCGCGCGGGCCATGATCGCCGGATCGAAAATGGCATCGGCAGCGTGATCGGCGGGGATCGGCGGGGGAGAGGCTTCCTCGTCCGGCGAGGAAACCGGCGCGGCGTGATCATGCATAGTGCCCGGCATATCGGCCATTTGGGCCAGGGCCGGGCCTGCCGTGCCGGCCATGGTGACCAGCACTGCTGCGAAAAGACGCATGCTCATGCCGCGTTCTCCCCGGCGCGCACGGTCACCACGCGGAACATGCCGGTGTGCATGTGCAGCAGGACGTGACAGTGAAAGGCCCAGTCACCCAGCGCGCTGGCGGTCAGATCGAAACGGACCTTGCCGCCGGGCAGGACATTGACCGTGTGCTTGCGCGGCGCCTTGTCGCCCGCCCCGTTGACCAGTTCGAAGAAATGGCCGTGGAGGTGGATCGGGTGGGGCATCATCGTGTCGTTGATCAGCGTCACGCGCACGCGCTCGCCATGGCGGAACGAGATCGGATCGGGGTTCTCGCTCAGCTTTGCGCCGTCGAAGCCCCACATGTAGCGTTCCATGTTGGCGGTCAGGTGAAGGTCGAGGTGGCGCGTGGGCGCGCGGCGGTCTTCCGAGGGGACCAGCGCCCTGAGGTCAGCATAAGTCAACACGCGGTGATCGACCTGTTCGAGCCCGGTCGGACGATCGGCCAGACGGTCGATGGGCGCAGGCGCGATGGTTGCCACGCCCGGCCCCATGCGGATCGCGGGGGCCGCCAGCGACTTGTCGCGCATTTTCATGGTCATCGCGCCATGATGCGCGTGCCCGGAAGGCGGGGCATCTGATGGAGCCGAAAGGTCGAGCGTGCCGCCCTCCATGCCCATCCCCCCCATGTCCATCCCGCTCATGTCCATGCCCATATCGCGCATGGTCAGCAGCGGGCGCTTGCGCAGAGGCACCAGCGGCGCGACCATGCCTGCCTGCGGGGCAAGCGTCGCGCGGCACAGGCCCGAGCGGTCGAGCGCCTCGGCGATGATCGCGACCGGCTCGGCTTTCGCCGGGCAGACGATCACGTCATAGGTTTCGGCAATGGCGATCTGGAATTCGTCGGTCTCGACCGGCTCGACATCCTGCCCGTCGGCCTGGATCACCCGCATCGGCAGGCCGGGCAGGCGCACGTTGAAATGGGTCATCGCCGAGGCATTGATGAAACGCAGGCGCACCCGCTCGCCCGGCGTGAACAGCCCGGTCCAGTTCGCGTCCGTGTCGTGCCCGTTGATCAGGAACGTGTAGGCCGAGCCGGTGACATCGGAAATGTCGGTCGGGTCCATGCGCATGCGGCCCCATGCGAGGCGTTCCGACAAAGGCTGGTCGCGCCCGGCCAGCAGCCCGGCGAGCGTCTGCTTCTGGAAATTGTGATAGCCGCCCATCTGCTTGAGCCGCTTGAGCAGGACATGGGGGTGAACCGGGCTCCAGTCCGAGAGCATGATCACATGCTCGCGGTCATAAGGCTGCGGCTCGGGCCCGGCCGGGTCGATCACGATGGGGCCCAGCAGGCCCATGGCCTCCTGCATGCCGCTGTGGCTGTGGTACCAGTATGTCCCGGCCTGCCGGACGGGGAAGCGATAGTCGAAAGTCTGCCCCGGCGCGATGCCCGGAAAGCTGATCCCCGGCACCCCGTCGAACTGGAACGGCACGAGCAGCCCGTGCCAGTGGACCGAGGTATCCTCGCCCAGCGTGTTGCGCACCGACAGGCACACATCCTGCCCCTCGCGCAGGCGGATCAGCGGGCCGGGCATCGTGCCATTGGCGGTGACCGCATGGCCCATCCGCCCGTTGATGCGAACAGGGGTGTGCCCGATGGCCAGCTCGATCCGTTCGCCCGAAAGCACGCCCGGCGCTTGGTTCGAAGGCGCCGCCCCCATCATCGCACCATGGGCGCCGCCTTGCGCCCATGCGGGGAAGGCCCCGCCCAAACTGGCGCCCAGCCCGGCCAGCAGCGTGCGCCGGTCAAGGCGAAGGGGCGACAGGCGCGGTCGGGCTTTGGGGCTTTGTTCAGGCATGTCCGGTCATACGCGCGCGGCGGGGTCATCCCTCACCATCTGCTGCAATTTCTGCCGCGCGCGAGAAAGGCGCGTCTCGACGGCCTTTTCGCTGATGTCCAGAAGCTGGGCGACCTGTGCCTGCGGCATCTCCTCGACCGCGCGCAGCAGGAGGACCGAACGCAGGCCATCGGGCAGGCGGTCGATGGCGCGGCGCACGCGGGCCAGTTCGGCGCGGGCGGCTGCCTCGCTCTCGGGGCCCGGCGCGCTGTCGGCCAGCCCCACGGCCTCGTCGATGGGGCGCGCGCGGAAGAAGAAGCCGCGCACCACGCGGCGGCGGTGCCAGTCGCGGCACTTGTTGAGCGCGATGCGCGCGATCCACGCGCGCAAGGGCCGCTGCGGATCATAACGCCGCAGCGCGAGAAAGGCCGCCACGAACGCCTCCTGCGTCAGGTCGAGCGCGGCGTCGGCATCGTTGACATGAAGGCGGACGAGCCGGTGAACCGCCTCGCGATGGCGCGCGACGAGCTGGCGACAGGCCTCCTGATCGCCCTCCAGCGCGGCCCCGACGAGGTCTGCGTCACTGGTCACCCGCCCGGCAGCCCCGCTCAGCGGGTGGGCGCGGTCAGCGCCTCGACCATCGCGGCATCGAAGCGGGCGGCCTGATCGGCGCGCAACACGGCGCGCATGGCGAACAGATGCTGCAAGGTCTGCTTTTGCAGCAGGCCCATGGCCTGATGCGAGCGGTCGACCGCCCCGGCCACGCGCGGGCCATAGCCATGCTCGGTGCGGATCGCCTCGGCCAGTTGGCGATTGTCGGCGCGCATCGCCGCATCGGTCTGCGCGCGCTGGGCTTCATAGCGGGTTTCGAGCGCCGCGATCCGCGCCTGCTGCCCGGCATCGAGCGCAAGATCGTGGTGGATCAGCGTGTGAAAGCGGCTCTCCATCGGCGGCTCGGGCGCCAGCACCCGGCGCCCCGCCCAGGCCCCGGCAAAGGCCGCACAAAAGCCCAGCATGACCACCAGCAGCAGGAACACGCCCCGCCGCGCGAACAGAGCCCCCATGCCCGTCACCGCCCGCCCATCAGCAAGGCCGAAGGCGCCATCGCCGGAACCCCGCCGAGCGGATCACCCCATTCGCTTGCCGAAGGATGCGCCCAGGGCCCCGTCACCCCGGTCGCCAGCCCCACGCCCAGCGCCAGCACCGCCACGAGGGCCAGGGCCCGGCCCGAAGCCGCCGCCCCGGCCCGGCGTTCGGCCAATCGGGCCAGCACGGCATCGTCGAGCCCGGCCAGTCGCGGCTCGCCCGGAACATCGCGCAGGCGGCCCAGGAGATCGTCCATTTCGTGTGTCATGCCACCTCTCGTGAACCTGTCGTTCCGTGTCCTACGCAGGCCGCCGTGCCATCCCTCGCCCCGCACCGTGCAATTTTTTATGAGGCAAGGCCAAGGGATCGAGCGACGGGCCGCGTAGTTGACGACCATAAGCCTGTTTTCGCGCTTCTGAAGGATTCCTGCCCATGCCCCGGCCATTTGCCAATCTGCTTCTTGCTTCCGGCCTGCTCGCCGCCAGCCCCGCGCTGGCCCCGGCAGCGCTGGCCCATGTCGCGCTGGTCGAGGCCAGCCCTGCCGCGCAGAGCGAAGCGTCCGACGTGCGCCAGCTCTCGCTCGGCTTTTCCGGCCCGCTGGTCGACAGGCTCTCGGGGCTGGACCTCGCGATGACCGGCATGCCCGGCATGGCCCACCACGCGCCGATGAAGGTGACCGGCTTCCAGACCACGCTGGCCAACGAGAGCAAGACCCTGCTGGCCACCCTGCCCCGCGCGCTGCCGGCCGGAACCTATCATGTCGCCTGGCATGTCGTGGGCGCCGATACCCACCGGGTCGAAGGCGGTTTCGACTTCACCGTGAAGTAGGCGGCGGGGCGGCTGTCCAGCCCCGCGCGCGCGCGGCGCGTTCGGCGGCGGGATCGAGCGCCCCGCCCACGGCCATGTCCTGCATCGCGGCCATCAGCTTCGGGTCTGTGCTGCCCGCCTGGCGATAGGCGCCTTCCTGCGCCGTCACGCCGGGGAACCGGCGTTCGAGGCGCCAGCCATGGGCATCGTGGCAGGCAATGCCCGAGGCCTGGCTTCCGGCAAAGCCACGGCAGACCGCGCCCGTTGCATCGGCAAAGCTGAGCAGGACTTGCGGGCCGCTGCCCCCCTGCTCGCCCGACAGGCGGCTGTCGAGCGCCTGCGCCAGTTCGGGGGCGGCATAGTTTGACGCAGGCACTATCGCGGGCCGCCCGATCACCACGGCCAGCGCCACACAAGCGGCCAGCGCGATCCCCGCCCCCACGGCCCAGCGCGGGCGCGCGCGGGCCTTGCTCACGGGCTCCGGGTTCGGGGAGCGTGCCTCGCGTTCGCGGCGGCGCGCGCGGGCGGTCTCGATAGAAACAACGGTTGCCGTTTGCGGCGCAGGCGGGGCCTTGAGCGCGCGCGTCAGGCTTTCGGGCAGCGTCTCTTCGAGGATCGGCGCGAAATGGGCGACAAGCCGCGCGCGCAGGGCGCGGTGGGTGGCGACCTCCTGTGCCAGCGCCGGGTCCTGCGCGAGGGCCTGCTCGACCATCGCGCGCTCGGCGCCGTCGAGCTGGTCATCGGCATAGGCCGCCAGCATCTCGGGCGATATGCTCATGCCGCTTCTCCCAGCAGGGCCAGCAGCGCGTCGCGCCCGCGCACCAGCCGCGAATTGAGGGTGCCGACCGGACAGCCGATGATCCCGGCGGCTTCCTTGTAGGACCACCCCTCGACCATGACCAGCAGGACCGCCTCGCGCTGCTCCTCGGGCAGGCGGGCCATCGCGCGGTCGATGTCCGAGAGCGCCACGCGCGCTTCCTGCCCGCCATCGGCGCCCACGCTCTCGCCAGCTTCCTCGTCCACGAAGGTCTGCCCCCGGCGCGTGGCGGCGCGGGCCTCGTCGATCCACAGATTGCGCATGATCCGGTACATCCAACTGTCCATCCGGGTTCCCTCCTGCCACTGGTCGCGGCTGCGCAAGGCGCGCTCCACCGTCATCTGGCACAAGTCGTCGGCCCTGGCCCCATCGCGGGTGAGGCCATGGGCAAAGCGGCGCAGGCGCGGCAAGAGCGCAAGCAACCCGCTTTCGAAAGCGTCCGGTCCCGCTTGATCTGTCTCACGATGGTCTGGCACGATCCGCAACGAGCCTTTGCCTTCAGGGTGAAAAAACGGGCCATGGATAGAACGGACGGCCTCGTCCGTTTCATCCATAGAAAGTTCAAGCCCGCAGGGAAATGCCCATGCCGCGTCCGTTATCGCCTGCAATCCTTCTTTCGCTCACCCTGCTGGCCGCGATGCCCGCACAGGCGCAGATCGGCGTGCCCGCGCTGCCCGGCGCGCTGCGCCCCGAGTTGCCATCCGGGCCGGGCGATCCGCTCGACACTTTGGGCGAGCGCCTTCAGGATGGCGCCGACGTCCTCGGCCAGACGGCCCGCCGGGGCACGCAGCGCCTGCGAGACAGCCTCGAACAGCAGCGCCGCGCGCGGCTGGACGCCCTCTTGCGCCAGAACAGGGCCCGGCTTGAGCCCGACGCGGACGGCAACCCGGCGCGCAAGGGAGAGATCCTGCTGGTCGCGCCCGATCCGGCCACGCTCGCCAAAGCGGGCACGCTGGGCTTTGCGGTGGCGGGCGAGGAACGGCTCGATGCCCTTGGCCTTGCCGTCACCCGGCTGGCCCTGCCCCCCGGCCTGTCGCTCGCGCGGGCGCAGGCCCTGCTGCGCAAGGCCCTGCCCGATGCGACCCTCGCGCCCGACAACCTCCACTTTGCCGCGACGGCTTCTGCGCCAGCCTCTTCCCCGACAGCTCCGGGCTGGAGCCTGCCTCCGGTGGACGTGGCCGTGGGAGTGATCGACGGCGCCCCCGGCGCGGCGGCTGGCACGCAGGCCATCGCCGGATTTGCCCCCGGAGCCCCCTTTCCCGGCGACCATGGCAGCGCGATGGTCTGGCTTTTGCACCGCGCGGGCGTGCGACGGGTGCTGGTGGCCGATGTGTTCGGCCAGTGGCTTTCGGGCACAGGCCCGGCGGGCGGCGATGCGCTGGCCATCGCGCGCGGGCTCGACTGGCTGATCGGGCGCGGAGTGCGGGTCGTCTCGATCAGTCTGGTCGGCCCTGCCAATGCCCTCGTCGCACAGGCCCTGGGCGCCGCGCGGCAACGCGGGGCGGTGATCGTGGCGGCGGTCGGCAACGACGGCCCCGGCGCGCCGCCTGCCTATCCGGCCTCCTATCCCGGCGTGATCGCCGTCACCGGGGTCGACCGGCGCAACCGCGCGCTGATCGAGGCGGGCCATGCGCTCCATCTCGACTATGCCGCGCCCGGTGCGGACATGCGCGCGATGGATGCGCGCGGGCGCCTCGTGGGGGTGCGCGGCACGTCCTATGCGACGCCGCTCGTCGCCGCGCGGGCCGCCACGGCCATGGCCAGCCGGGGGGCCACGGCATCCATGGTGATCACCGCGCTCGACCGGGAAGCCATCGACCTTCCCCCGCGCGGGGCCGACGCGGCCTTCGGGCGCGGGTTGATCTGCACGATTTGTCGATGAAATTCCAACGACATACATATTTTTCCTGAAAAATCGTCGATGCTGCGGGATTAAAGCCGGAAGGCCAGCCGTTGTCAGGGGCAAGAGGGATGGACGCTCCGGCTCATCCCGCACCACTGACAGAAGGATGGATCCCATGCGCACTTTTGCTTCGGCTTCGCTTCTCGCGCTTTCGGCCCTTACCCTTGCGGCGGCGCCTGCCCATGCCCAGTTGCTGGGGGGTGGCGGCCTTGGTGGGGGCCTTGGTGGAGCCATGGGCGGCATGATGGGCGGTTCGCTCAGCGGCACGCTGGGTGGCGGGCTCGATGGCAATATGCCGCTGGGCTCGACCCTCGACACGGTCCGCACGTCGGGCGAACGCACCAGCCACGCCGCTTCGGCCTCGGGGTCGAGCAGCGGAAGCACCCATGTCAACCGCCGCACCGGGCAGGTCCACGCCGATCGCAGCGCCAATGGCGCGGCCTCCGGCGCGCTGGGCCAGACGCTCGACACGCCCCATGGCGCACTGGCCGCCAGCGGCGCGGGCAACGGTTCGGCGCAAGGCGCGGGCAGCCTCGACATGCAGGCCGTGGGCACCAACCAGCTCGCCGCCGCTGCAAGTCAGGCACGCAGCCGGGTGACCGACACCACCGGCGCGGCGCGGGATCGCCTTGCCACCACCGCGACGAGCGCCCGCGACCGGGCCACGACCACGGCTGGCGCCACGCGCGACCGCCTCGCCACGACGGCTGGCGCGGCCCGTGATCGCGCCACCGGAACCGCGCAGGCCGGACGCGAGCAGATTGCCTCGACCGCAGGCTCGGCCCGCAACCGTGCGGCCTCGGCCACCGGCGCGGCCACGTCGGCCCTGAACGGGGCGACCTCGGCAGCCAGCCTGAGCGGTTCGCTCGCCGCCCAGGGTTCGGCCAGTGGCTCGGCCACGCGCTGACACCCCTGCCGATACCTTCGCGCCAACGAAAAACCCCGCGCATCGCGAAGATGCGCGGGGTTTTTCCGTTTCAGCCGACGGGCCCGATCAGGCTCCAAAATCAGGCCCCAAAAATCAGACCAGCGCGGCTTCCTGCGAGGCAAGCGCGGCAGCAACTTCCGCCGCATCGCCCAGAATCACGCCGACGCGCTGGTGCAGGCCTGTGGGGGCAACTTCCATGATCCGGCCATAGCCGTCGAACGCGGCGCCACCGGCCTGCTCGATCAGCATGCTCATCGGGTTGGCTTCATAGAGCAGGCGCAGGCGCGCCTTGCCCGGCTTGCGGTGATCGGCCGGATAGAGGAAGATCCCGCCACGCTTGAGGATGCGGTGGATGTCGGCCACCATCGAGGCCGTCCAGCGCATGTTGTAAAGGCCCGCATAAGGGCCTTCCTCGGCGCCCAGACGCGCATCGATATAGTCGCAGATCGACGGCGCCCACTGCGCACGGCGGGCCATGTTGATGGCGATCTCGTGGGTGCCGCCCGGAATGCGCATGGGCCCGTCGGTCATCCGCCAGGTGCCCATTTCGCGGTCGAGCGTGAATTCATAGACACCCGTGCCCAGCGTCAGGACCAGCAGCGTCTGCGGACCATAGATGGCATAGCCCGCAGCGACCTGGTTCACGCCGGGCTGAAGGAAGTCGTCCTCGGTCACTTCGCGGCCCGCGCAGCTTTCGGGGGCCTGAAGCACCGAGAAGATCGTGCCGACCGAAAGGTCGACGTCGATGTTGCTCGACCCGTCGATGGGATCGAACAGCATCAGGTATTCGCCCTTGGGGTAGCGGTTGGGAATGAGGTGGATGGTTTCCATCTCCTCGGACGCCATGGCCGCAAGGTGGCCGCCCCATTCGTTGGCGTCGAGCAGGATCTCGTTGGCGATGACATCCAGCTTCTTCTGGACTTCACCCTGGACGTTTTCCGAACCCAGCGCGCCCAGCACATCGCCCAGCGCGCCCTTGGCGATGGCGAACGTGATGGTCTTGCAGGCGCGGGCGACCGTCTCGATCAGGAGGCGCAGCTCGGCGGGACAGGTTCCATCGTCGCGGCGTTGCTGCTCGATGAGGAAGCGGGTCAACGTGATCGGTTGCATCTGGGCCTTTCCTGACGGGCACGACACCCGGAAGATGGGAACGTAAAACGCGGGGTTGCGCCGGTACAAAAGACATCCGCCTTTCGCAAGTAACCGGCAAGCAGGTTTTCCCGCGCCGAATTAGTCGACGACGATTTTTCCTGCGCCCAGTTTTTCGGCGACAGCTGCACCATGCGCGAAAGTAGCGGCCAATGCTACTGCCTCGTCGTCTGGTCTGATGCCTGTATACAATGCAAATTGCTCGACAGCCTGCAAGACGATCACTTCGGCGCCCGAAATAACCGGCTTGCCCGCTGCCTGTGCCGCCGCGATGAACGGGGTCTGCGCGGGCTGGGCGACGACATCGAAGGCCATGGTGGCGGCCTCGATCTGCTCTTGCGGGAAGGCCAGTTCATCGGCCTGCGGGCCTTCCATGCCCAGCGGGGTCACGTTGACCAGCAATGGCGCCCCCGTTGCGGGCAGTTCGGGCACCCAGGCAAAGCCAGTGGCCCGTGCCAGCGCCGGGCCACTGGCCGGATTGCGCGCCACGATGGTCCCTTGCGTGAAGCCCGCGTCGCGCAAGGCTGCGGCCACCGCCTTGGCCATGCCGCCGCTGCCGCGCAGGACAAAGGGCATGGGCCGGGCCATGCGCTGTTCGACAAGCGCGCGCACGGCCACATAATCGGTGTTGTAGCCGGTAAGGACGCCATCGTCGTTGACGATGGTGTTCACGCTGTCGATCGCGCGGGCGGAAGCTTCCAGCCCGTCAAGCAGCGGGATCACCGCTTCCTTGAACGGCATCGAGATTGCGCAGCCGCGAATGCCCAGCGCGCGGATGCCCCCCACGGCGGCGGGAAGATCCGTCGTGGTGAACGACTTGTAGAGATAGTCGAGCCCGTAGCGGTCGTAGAGCCAGTTGTGCAGCCGCGACCCCGCGTTGCCGGGCCGGGCCGAGAGCGACATGCACACGCGCGTGTCGCGTCCGATGGTGGTGCGGTCCATGGCAAATATCCTAGCGCTGCAAGAGGAGCCCCGGAAGGGTGCCGGGCACAGCCTGTCGGTGGCAGGCGCCCTTCCGTCTCATGGCCCTCGTCGCGCAGGACGGGATCGAAATCAAGCTTGTGCGCGCGCCTCCCGGACAGGTTCATCGCCAACGGGGCCTGGCACCCGGGCAAGAATGGTCTCTGTCTCGGGGCGGTCCATCCAGTCCGGGCTTACCGCCAGATGGCGCACGCGCAGGCCCGGTTCGAGCACGAGCACCGCCGGTTGCCCCATTTCATAGCTGTCGGTGCCCAGGGTCGCGCCGATCCACGGCTCGCCGGGCGTGACGGCGGGCTGGTCCTGCGGAAAGAAGGTCAGCCCCAACTGGCGCGAGAGCGCATAGCCGGGGTCGGCATAAGTCGGGAAGCGCAGGCCATGGCGGGCCGTGGGGCCCGGATCGACCGGATTTTGCGCGCTCACCGCCAGCAGCGGAATGCCCGCCGCCGCCAGCGCAGGATAGAGCGTCTCGTTGTAATAGGGCAGCGCGATATTGCAGGCCGGACACCCGCCAAAGCGGAAGAACAGCAGGACGGCGGGTCCATCGGCGACGATCCGCGCTCCATCGACTTCCACGCCCGCTGCATCGCGCAAGACGAACGGGGCGAGCCGCGCGCCCGGCGCCGGATGCGCGACAGTGCCCGCCCGCTCGACCAGAGCGCGCCGCTGCCCGGCATTGCGGGCGAGCTGTTCGGGCGGCCAGCTCCGCTCGCGCTCGGCCTGAAGCGCGGCAAAGCGGGCCGAGAGGCTGGTTGAGGAAACAACAGGCGATGCAGGACGGGATGTGGACATGAAAGGGCGGCTCCGGCAAGGATACTTGGCCGCTCAGGCCTAGGCCGCCCCCTGTCCCGGCAATATCGAGAAGCCCATGATCGTGCTTGAGATTTTGCAATAAGCAGATTTTCAGAGCGCGGCCACTGTCTGACGCGCCAGATCGGCCAGCCGGGTGGTGGCCTCGTCCAGAGCGCCCGCGGTTTGCAGGATGCAGGACACACGCGGCAGGGACGGCAGCAGGTCGGGTGCGATTTCCTCGCCCGGCAGGAACAGCGGCGTGCGGCAGGTAAGCCCGAGGCCCGCCTCGACCGCCGCGCGCAAGGTCGTCAGGTTGGGCGTTTCCACGGTGATGCGGAACGAACGCCCGGCATCTTCGAGCGCCCGGATCGCCGCCTCGCGGAAGCGGCACGGCTGTTCGAGAACGGCCAGCGGGATCGTCTCGCGCGAGGCCAGGGCGCTCTCGCCGAACCAGACCATCGCCGCCTGGCTGACCGCATGGGGATCGCCGGGCGCGGCATAGCCTAACACGATGTCGAGCTGGCGCCGTTCGAGCAGGGTCAGCAGTTCGGCGGTCCCGGCCACGCGCGAATAGATCTGCGCATCGGGGTGCAGTTCGGCAAATTGCGCGAGCAGGCCCGAAAGCAGCAGTTCGGCAAAGTCCTGCACCATGCCGATCCGCGCCGGGCCACTGAACTGCCCGGCGCTCACCGCCGCGACGGCCTCGTCGTGCAGGGTGAGTACCTTGCGCGCATAGTCGAGCATCAGCTCGCCCGCCGCCGTGAGCGTCAGGCGGCGGCCGTCGCGATGGAACAGCGCCTGTTGCAGCAGTTCCTCCAGCCGCTTGATCTGGAGGCTGAGCGCGGACTGGGTGACGAAGACCTTTTCCGAGGCGTTGAGCATCGACCCCGTGTCGACGATGGCCACGAAACTGCGCAGGAGATTGGTGGGAAGATTGACCGGCATAGGGAATATCCGTCGTTTGGCGGGACAGGTGCAATGCGAGCGGGAATAGGGGGCAACGGGCTGCGGTCGTCCGCCGGCGCGTCGGGATCATCACTGAAGATGCCCGTTGATAGCTTCCGACAGTTTATCTATCAAAATAGTAGACATTTAAAATAGCAAAGTAACTCTTGGGCAAAGTTTGTCCGCCGCGATCCCCCGCAGCGGGCGGGCCTTTCACCGCCACGTATGAGCGCGACCAATAGGTGACCATCAAAACTCAATTGATATGATAGACATTGAATGTTCTGCTTCGGGCATTCGGTCAACAAAGGGCCCCCGCCCATGTCAAATGTGCCCATGTCATATGTCACGTCCCCCGCTATCGCTTCCTTCCACGCCACCGGGCCATCCGGATTGGGGGCTGTTGCAAGCCAGATTGTCGGCTCGCGCTGGTTCTCGCCGCTGGTGCTGCTGGCGGCCTGGGAACTGGCCTCGCGCACCGGGGTCATTCCCGAACACACGCTGGCGGCCCCTTCGGCGGTAGTCGCGACCCTGTGGTCGATGCTCGTTTCGGGCGAACTGGAAAGCAACCTGCTGGTCTCGTTCGCCCGCATCGTGGCGGGGCTGGCCATCGGGGTGAGCGCAGGGATTGCGCTGGGGCTGATCGCCGGGCTCTCGCGGCAGGGCGAGGCGGCGGTCGATCCGATCATGCAGATCAAGCGCACGATCCCCACCCTTGCGCTGACCCCGCTGTTCATCGTGTGGTTCGGCATCGGCGAGACGCCCAAGATCGCGCTGATCGCCTTTGCCTCGATCTTTCCGGTCTATCTCAACCTCTATAGCGGCATTCGCGGGGTCGATGTGCGGCTGGTCGAAGCCGCGCGCAGCTTCGGGCTGAGCCGGGCCGAACTGATCTGGCATGTCATCCTGCCCGGCGCGCTGCCCTCGCTGCTGGTGGGCCTGCGCTATTCGCTCTCGATCGCCATCCTCGTGCTGGTCGTGGCCGAACAGATCAATGCCTCGGCAGGCCTTGGCTACCTGATCAACAATGCCCGCGACTTCCTGCGCACCGACATCATCGTGGTCTGCCTGATCGTCTACGCGGCGCTTGGTCTTGGCGCCGACTGGCTGGTCAATCTCGTCGAACGCCGTGCGCTCGTCTGGCGCCCCAGCCTGCTCAAAGCCTGAAGCCTGCTCAAAGCCTGAAATCAGCGCCCTTCCCCCATTTCCAGAACCGGAGTTTCGCCCATGGATCTGCGCCTTGACATCCATCCCGACCTCTCCCGAGACCCGGCCCCGGAGGTCAGGGCTCAGGAGGGCAGGGCTCCGGCCCAAAACGCGGTGGTCCGGCTTTCCGGCTTCACCCGCCGCTTTGGCGATGTCACCGTCATCGAGAACCTCGACCTGACGATCCGGCCCGGCGAATTCGTCGCGCTGCTGGGCCGCTCGGGCTCGGGCAAGACCACCCTGCTGCGCACGCTTGCCGGGCTGGACGGGGCGGACGGACAGGACGTGACCGTTCCTGCCTCGCGCGCGGTGGTCTTTCAGGACGCGCGGCTGCTGCCGTGGAAGAAAGTCTGGCGCAATGTCGCGCTGGGGCTGAAAGGCGCGCGGGCGACGATCCGCGAGGCCGCGCAGAACGCCTTGCGCGAGGTCGGGCTGGGCCACCGGCTCGACGCCTGGCCGCTCACGCTCTCGGGCGGCGAGGCGCAGCGCGTCGCGCTGGCCCGCGCACTGGTGCGCGAACCCAAACTCCTGCTGCTCGACGAACCCTTTGCCGCGCTCGACGCGCTCACCCGCCTGCGCATGCACGAACTCGTCCTCGCGCTCTGGCGCGCGCACGGTTGCGCGGTGATGATGGTGACCCACGATGTCGACGAGGCGATCGCGCTGGCCGACCGCATCCTCGTCCTCGATGGCGGGCGGATCGCCGCGCAGGAAACGATCACGATCCCTCGTGGCGAGCGCGGCGCGCTTACCCAGCCCCTGAAAGACAAGCTGCTCGGCATTCTGGGCGGCCATGGCGGCCATGCGCCGCGCACCGATCACGTAATCCCCTTCCCCCACAAGCATCCGGCCTCCGACCAACCGGCCCCCAGGGAACCGGCGTCCGGACATCTGGCCCCCGAACATCTGGCCCAAGGAATTTTGGCATGACCACCGCCACGCTTGCTCCCGCGCCTGCACCTGTGCCCCCGGCCCCCGATCAGCCCTCCGCCCAGCCATCCGCTCAGCCATCCACTGGCGGCATCGCCCGCCTGCGCGGCTTCGTCACGAGCCTGGCTGAACTGCTGGCGGCCACGCGCAGTGAAGCCGAAATCCTCGAAACGGGCTCCAAGCTGTTGGGAAAGCTCGTATCCAGTGACGACTGGCTGCCCCCCGCCTTCGCCGTGCCCGACCCGGACCGCTACCAGCAATACCTGCTCCACTGCGACAGCCGCGAACGCTTCAGCGTGGTCTCGTTCGTCTGGGGCCCCGGACAGGGCACCCCGATCCACGATCACCGCGTCTGGGGCCTGGTCGGCATGTTGCGCGGGGCCGAACGCTCCGAGCGCTTTGTCCGCGCCCCCGATGGCAGCCTGCGCGCCGATGGTCCGGCCCACCTGCTCCATCCCGGCGAAGTCGAGGCGGTCAGCCCCCGCGTGGGCGACATCCACCGGGTCAGCAATGCCCTGGCCGATGCCCCCTCGATCTCGATCCATGTCTATGGCGCCAACATCGGCGCGGTCGATCGCGCGACTTATGCGCCCGATGGCACCCCCAAACGCTTCATCTCGGGCTACGCCAACAGCCTCGTGCCCAACCTCTGGGACCGGTCGCGCAACCAATGAGCACCACCACCCCGCAGGACATCCGCCGCGCCCTTCTCGCCCGCGAGGAGATCGCCCTCATCGACTTGCGCGAGGAAGCCGCGTTTGCACGCGGCCACCCGCTGTTCGCCGCCCAGATCCCGCTGCGCCGCCTCGAAATCGAGGCTCCATGGCGCCTGCCCCGGCGCGACACCCGGATCGTCGTCTATGATGACGGTGAAGGCCTGACAGCCCCGGCCCTTGGCATACTGGCGGACCTCGGCTTCACCCGCGTCTCGGCGCTGGCCGGGGGCCTTTCGGGCTGGCGCGAGGCCGGATACGAGCTGTTCGAGGACGTGAACTCCTATTCCAAGGCCTTTGGCGAACTGGTCGAGCATCACCGCCACACCCCCTCGCTCCCCGCGCCCGATGTTGCCGCGCTGATCGAGGAAAAGGCCGATATCGCCATTCTCGATGCGCGCCGCTTCGACGAATATGCGACGATGAGCATTCCGGGCGGGGTCAGCACGCCGGGCGCCGAACTGGTTCTGCGCGCCCGCGCCATCGCCCCCGATCCCGATACCACGATCATCGTCAACTGCGCGGGGCGCACCCGCTCGATCATCGGCACCCAGTCGCTGATCAATGCAGGCCTGCCCAACCGCATCTTCGCGCTGCGCAACGGCACGATCGGCTGGACGCTGGCCGGGCAAGGCCTCGAAACCGGCCAGCAGCGCCGCGCCCCCGCGCCCGAGACAGCCCTTGCCGGCGAAGCCCGCGCCCGCGCGCGCGATGTCGCCTGGCGCGCGGGCGTGCGCCACATCAGTTGGGAAGACCTCGCCTGGCTGGCCCGCGACACCACCCGCACGCTCTACCGCTTCGACGTGCGCCTGCCCGAAGACTTCGCGCGCGGCCACCTGCCCGGCTTCCGCAATGCGCAAGGGGGCCAGCTGGTGCAGGAAACCGACCACTTCGCCCCCGTGCGCGGCGCACGCATCGTGCTGGCCGACGACCTTGGCCCGCGCGCGGACATGACCGCCTCGTGGCTGGCCCAGATGGGCTGGGAGGTCGCCGTGGTCGACTGGCCGGGCGGCATCCCCCTCGAAACCGGGCCCGACGGGGCCCCGCCCCCGCGCGACGGACAGGGCCGCTACAAGCGCCCCTACGAAGGCACCGACAACGCGCAGGCCGCCATGCAGGCCTATCTCGACTGGGAATTCGGCCTCGTCGACCAGTTGCGCCGCGATGGCACCCACGGCTTCGTGGTGATCTGAACCAGAGCCTGTAACACGATGAAAATGCGACATTCGCATTTCTTGAACCGACTTGAGAAGACCTCGCTCAAACCCTCAAGACATTTCCGTATGATCCGAAAATACCACGTTATTTATCGGATCAACCACGAAGGGACATAACGATGACCCAAGCCCACGACAAGAAAGCCCACGACAAGACCCGTCAACTGCGCCTCGGCTTTCTCCTCCACGGTGTCGGCCCCGGCTGGGACGACTGGCGCCACCCCGATGCCCAGGTCGACGCCAGCACCAGCTTTTCCTTCTACAAGCATCAGGCCCAGACCGCCGAGCGCGGCAAGTTCGACTATCTGTTCGTGGCCGACAGCGTCTCGATCAACGCGCGCTCCAGCCCGCATTACCTCAACCGCTTCGAGCCGCTCACGATCCTCTCGGCGCTGGCCGCGGTGACCGAGCACATTGGCCTCGTGGGCACGGCCACGGTCTCCTATACCGAGCCCTACAATCTCGCGCGCCAGTTCGCCTCGCTCGACCACATCAGCGGCGGGCGCGCCGGGTGGAACGTGGTGACCTCGTGGCTGGAGGGGAGCGCGGCCAATTTCGGCAAGGACGAACACCTCGCCCATGATGTCCGCTACCGCCTCGCGGGCGAATATCTCGACGTGGTCAAGGGCCTGTGGGACAGCTGGGAAGACGATGCCCTCGTGCGCGACAAGGCCAGCGGCCAGTTCCTCGATCCCGACAAGCTCCACGAACTCAACCACAAGGGCGAGTTCCTCAAGGTCAAGGGCCCGCTCAACATTTCCCGCTCGGCCCAGGGCCAGCCGGTGATCTTCCAGGCCGGATCGAGCGAGGACGGGCGCAGCTTTGCCGCCGCCCATGCCGATGCGATCTTCACCCATCAGGACAATCTGGACGAAGCACGCGCGTTCTATGCCGACCTCAAGGCCCGCGCCCGTGGCTTCGGACGCGATCCCGACACGCTGTTCATCCTGCCCGGCGCGCGTCCGGTGGTCGGCAGCACCGAGGCCGAAGCCGAGGCAAAGTATCGCGAACTGGCCTCGCTCGGCAATCTGGAGAACGCCCTGCGCGCGCTGGGCCGTGGCTTCAACGACCACAATTTCAGCCAGTACGACCCCGACGGGCCGTTCCCGCGCCACGTTGCCGCCGAAGGGCACAAGAGCAACCAGAGCCAGTCGGCCCGCATCCTCGCCCTTGCCGAGGAAGGCCTGACCCTGCGCGAGATCGCGCTGCGCAGCGCCACCCCGCGCGGCCATTTCGTGGGTACGCCCGAGCAGATTGCCGACCGCTTCGGGGAATGGCTCGAACAGCGCGGCGCCGATGGCTTCAACCTGTTCGAGAGCCTGCCGGGCCAGCTCGACGTGTTCGTCGACGAGGTCGTGCCGATCCTCCAGCGCCGGGGCATCTACAAGACCGACTATCCGGGCCAGACCTTCCGCGACACGCTCGGCCTCGACGTGCCGGTTAACCGCAACACCCTGGCCCGTCACGCCCGCTCGGCGGCCTGACGCCTCCCCTCAAATCCCACGAAAAAACCGCCGCCGGGCATGGTCCGGCGGCGGCTCTTTATTGTGCCCGCAAACAGGTGGGCGCCACCCTGCCTCGCTTCGTCAGGCTGCCCAAGCCCGGCTATTGACGGGCCAAGCCAAACTTGCGACAGATAAGTCAACTTGGGAGGTTGAGATATGCCGATCGCTGTGCAGAATCACGGGCAGGACCGACCTTCGGAAAAGCCCGTGGCCATCATCGGCGGGGGCTTTTCGGGCACATTGCTGGCCGTTCAGCTGGCCCGCGCGGGCACGCGGGCGGTGATTGTCGAGCGCGAGGGCACAGCGCTTGGCCATGGCCTGGCCTATGGCGCCTGCGGGCCGCAGCACCTGCTCAACGTGCGCGCGGCCAACATGAGCGCCTTTCCCGACGATCCGGCCCATTTCCTGCGCTGGCTCGGGCATGGAGAGCCACCGGGCGGAGGAACCTCGGGCAGCGACCTGCCCAACCGGTTCGCCAGCCGGGCCGACTATGGCCGCTATCTGGCCGATGTGCTGGCACAGGCGCGCGCGGCCATGCCCGGCCTTGTCGAAGTCTGCCTTGGCACGGCCCACGATGTCGTGCCCGCGCATGATGGAGCCTTGCGCGTGCTGCTGCACGACGGGCGCGCACTCGATGCCCGCGCGGTCGTGCTGGCACAGGGCAATGCCCCGCCCGCCCCCCACCGGGCGCTCGCGGGCCTGCCGCCCCCGCGCGTGATCGCCGATCCCTGGGCACGGCATGCATTCGACGCGATCAGCCCGGAGGCTGCCGTGTTCCTGCTGGGCACCGGACTGACCGCCATCGACGTGATCCAGGCGCTCGACGCGCGCGGCCATCGCGGCCCGATCCTGGCGCTGTCCCGCCGGGGCCTGCTGCCGCGCGCCCATGCCGACATCGGCCCCGTGGTCGATCCCCAGCCCCTGCCCACGGCACGGGGAAGCGCACTGGTGGCCCATGTCCGCAAGCGCGCCCGCACCGTGGGCTGGCATCATGCCATTGATGAATTGCGCCCCCATACCCACGCCCTGTGGCAGGCCCATGCGGCAGAGGGACAGGCCCGTTTCCTGCGCCATGCGCGCCCGTGGTGGGACGTTCACCGCCATCGCATGGCCCCGCAGATCGCCCGGCGCATCGCCGCGCTGGAGGCCGAGGGACGCTTGCAAGTCGTGGCCGGGTCGCTCGAAGCGGCGCAGGCTGCGGGGGCCCGCCTCGCGCTGCGCTGGCGCCCGCGCGGAACGGATGCCCCGGTGGAAACGCTGGTCGACCATGCAGTGATCTGTACCGGGCCCGATGGCAACCCGGAACGCAGCCGCGATCCCTTGCTGCGCACGCTGCTCAGCCGCGGCGCGGCGCGGGCCTGCCCGCAACGGCTCGGGCTCGACATCGATCCGGCATGGCGCCTGCGCGACCGCGAGGGCAAGGCCGCGCTGCCGCTCTATGCCATGGGCACGCTGACCAAGGGGCTCGGCTGGGAAATGGTCGCCGTGCCCGACATCCGCGTGCAGGCGCGCGATCTGGCCCACCATCTTGCCCGGATCGCGGTTCCGCCCTGAAAACCAAAAGGCCGGTTTCGCCACCGGGGTGGATCCGGGGGCGAAACCGGCCCTGAAGAATGCAGGATCGGCATCAGGGGTCGCAATCCGGCGCCGATACCCGCGCTCCTCTCCCCTCGTTCAGGTGTCGAAGCCGGGCGAGGCGCGGCGCACGCGGCGCAGGACGGCCTCCCAGACCAATTGGTTGTGCGGTTTGGTTCCCTGCGCCGCGAGCGCGGCGGCGGGGCGCTGCGAAAGCTGGCGCAAGGCTTCCTCCTGCGCCTCGGCCGGGGCAAGCAGGACATTGTCGCGCCCGCCAGCCAGCGCGGCGACTTGCGCCGAACAGGCTTCCTCAAGCTGGTAGATCGCACCCCAGGCCTCGCCCGGCGTGCGCCCGACAGCCAGCGTGCCGTGGTTGCGCAGGAGCAGGTACTGCTTGTCGCCGATGTCGGCCACCAGCCGCTCGCGCTCGTCGAGGTTGAGCGCCACGCCCTCGTAGTCGTGATAGCCGAGACGGGGGATGATATAGAGCGCGCGCTGCGAGAGCGGCAGCAGGCCTTCCTTGTGGGCCGAGGCGCCCATGCCGTCGCGGGTGTGGAAATGGGCGATCCAGTGCGCATCCTCGCGCGCGCCGTGGATGGCCGAGTGGATCACATAGCCCGCGTAGTTGATGCCATATTCGTTTTCGCCGATCACGTTGCCGTCGATGTCGACCTTGACCAGGCTCGACGCGGTGATCTCGTCGAAGGCGAGGCCAAACGGGTTGATCAGGAAATGCGCGTCGGGGCCGGGCACGCGCGCGGTGATATGGGTGTAGAGAAAGTCGTCGTAGTCGTGGATCGCCGCGACCCGGTAGAAAGCGGCCAGATCGACGCGGGTGGCCCATTCGGCCTCGCTGATGCCGTGGGGGCGCGTGGACGAAAAGCGGGCGGGACGGTCAAGAACGGTTGCCATGTGGGGTGCTCCTTGAGCGTGAAACAGGGGCGAAAGCGTGTTCAATAGCCCCGCGCGGGCTCGACCACGTCGCTGGGGCGCTCGCCCGCGCCAAAGCGGGTGATGTCGGCCAGAATCTTGGCCAGCAGCTTGTCGCGTGCGAGGGTGTAGTTCGAGGCCAGATGCGGGGTGAGCCGCACGCGCGGATGGGTGTAGAGCCGGTGCCCGGCGGGCAGCGGCTCGGGCTCGGTCACGTCGAGCGTGGCAAAGCCCAGTTGCCCGGCATCGAGCGCGGCCAGCAGGGCTTCCTGATCAACGACACTCCCGCGCGCGACATTGACAAGGTGCGCGCCCGGCCGCGCCCTTGCCAGAAGATCGGCATTGACCAGATGCCGCGTGGCGGGCGTGGCGGGCACGGCCACGACGATGTGATCGGCCTGTGCCACCACGTCCTCGACGCGCTCTACCACCTCGACACCCGGAACGAGGCTGCCCCCGCTTCCACTGCCCCCACCTCCACTGCGCCTGACGGCCACCACCCGCGCGCCCAGCGCCAGCGCGCGCCGCGCCACCGCCGTGCCGATCGCGCCCAGCCCGATCAGGCCCACCGTGCTGCCCAGAACCTGCCCGAGCGGACGATAGCGCCATTCCTGCGGCCCACGGGCGACCGCACCGTCGAAATCCTTGGCCTGACGGTAGAGCGCCCCGATCACGTAGTCGGCGATTTCTTCCGAGGCGGTGCCGCGCGCGCATGTCACCAGCGGGGCCTCAAGCAGCCACGCAGGATAGAAATCGACCCCCGCCGAAGCGCTGCACACCCAGCGCAGTCGCCCCGGCCAGGGCGCGGGCACCGGCGCCCGGCCTGCCTCGCGCCAGACCGGCGAAGGGCGCACGACCAGCACGTCGGCCTCGTCCGCCGCGCGCCAGGGTTCCTCCTCGCTGGCCGCGATCACGCGCGGGCGCAGCGGATGGCGGGCGAGCGCCTCGTTGTGCTCGGGTTCGAGCTGGCTGGCGATGACCAGGCTCATCGGGCCGGAAATCCGCCCGGAAGAGAGAGCGCCGCCTTGCCCGCCGCGACCAGCACGGTATCGGCCTGGGGCGAATGAATGCGGCTGCACAGGACATCGCGATAGTGGCGTTCGAGCGGGTTGGCGCGGCTAATGCCGGGGTTGCCGGTCAGTTCGAGGCCGATCTCGACCGCCTTGATCGCATTGGCATTGGCCAGATGCTTGACCAGATTGGCCTGTGTCGCGCCCGGCCCCAGCCCGGCGTCGGCGAGGCGCGCGGCCTCGTCGATCAGCACGCGGTTGGCGTGGAGCAGGGCCTCGATCTCGCCGACCTTTTCCTGCACGCGCGGCAATGTGGCGAGCGCGGCGCCCAGATTGGCGGGCTTGCGCGCATTGAGATAGCCCACCAGCCAGTCACGCGCGGCGCGCGCCACACCGTCGTAGATCGTGGCGATGGCCAGCGCGTTCCAGACCAGCGCGCTTCCGTCTTCAGGACGCGGGGCCCAGTCCTCGGGCGCGCGCAAGTCGACAGCGAGCGCGGGCGGAACCGGCGTATCGTCGAACACGACCTTGTGGCTGACCGTCGCGCGCATGCCCAGATGGTCCCATTCGGGCAGGATGGTGATCCCCGCGCTGTCGGGCTTGACCAGGAACAGGCCCACGCGCACCGGGTCTTCCTCGGTCCGCGCCCAGACGGCGAACCAGTCGAGCCCGCTCGACCCGGTCGAATAGATCTTCTCGCCCGAGAGCAGCCAGCCGCTTCCCGCGCGGCGCGCCGTCGTTGCCGGAAGACCGCCGCGTACCGGGGTGCCCAGTTCGGGCTCGACCCGGAACGTGCCGACAAGGCCCGCCCCCGTCGCCGCCTCGCGCGCGAGGCGTTCGTAGAGCGCGCGGTCCCAGCGGCGCCCCTTGTCGGGCGCCGCGTGGAACGCATAAGTCATGAACAGGATCAGCGCGGTCGAAGGCTCTCCCTTGGCCACCGCGCCCAGCACGCGCAGCGCATCGACCAGCCCTGCCCCGGCCCCGCCCAGCCGCTTGGCCACAGTCAGGCCGATCAGGCCCTCGCGGGCGAGAATGTCGAAGGCCTCGCGCGGAAAGCGGGGATTGCGGTCATAATCCTGCGCCCAGTGGGCCAGTTCGTGGGTCAGCCGCGCGAGGGCGGCGTCGGACAAGTCGGGGTGATGTTCGGAATACGGATCGGAATGGGCATGCGTCGCCATGGCTCAGGCCTCCGGAAGGGCGGAATTGAAACGGGTGTCCCACAAGGGGCGCATATCGACGCGGCGGCCGATCAGGCCTGCGGCGGCAAAGACATCGGCCACGGCCTGCTGCGAGGCGATGGCTTCGTCACTCACCCGGCGCAGCGCATAGGGCGCGCTCTTGGCGCGGAACTGGGCTTCGACATAGGCAACCGGCACACCGATGGCACCAGCCACCACGCGGGCCCATTCCTTCTCGTTGGCCTGCGCCCAGCCATAGGCCTGCCGCGTCAACTTGAGGTAGCGCCCGACCAGATCGGCGCGGGCCGGATCGCCGAACACGTCGCGGTGAACGGAAATTACGTAGTTGCCCGAGAGGAACCCCAGCGCCGTCCGCAACACGCGCGCGCCCTGGGTGGCAATGGCGCGCTGGATCGGAAAACCATAGATCGCCCAGGCGTCGAGCGCGCCATGCTCGAAGGCCGCCGCGCCATCGGCCACGCTCATCGCCACCGGCTCGATGTCGCCCCAGCCCAGCCCGACCGACTTGAGCATCTGGATCAGGAAATACTGGGTGGTGGTAGCCCGGACGTAGCCCACCCGCTTGCCCTTGAGACCGGCCAGCCCCGTGATCGTCGAGCCCTTGGGGACCAGCACCGCCTGGTTGTTGACGTCGCCATGCAAGACGCCGATCTGACGGAAGCTCTGCACGGTCGAGGCCGCGGCGAAAACGGGCGGAATCTCGCTCATCCCGCCAAAGTCGAGCGCCCCGGAATTGAGCGCCTCGACGACCAGATGGCCGGATTCGAACTCGGCATATGTGATCGGGAAATCGGGCACGATCCCGGCTGCGGAAAACAGCAGGCGCGCGTCGTTCTCGCCCTTGCCGGTAATGCCCACGCGCAAGGCCCCCCGGCCTGCACCTCCGCCCCGGCCACACCCGGCCAGAAACGCCGCGCCCGTGCCAGCCAGAACCATGCGCCGGGACCAACCGGCGGACGAAACAGGAAATTCGCTCGAAGTGACCATAAACTCAACTCTATCAGTTGAGTTTATGGTCATCCAATGAGGAATGCCCGTCCGTTATGAGTGTTGCAAATGGGTGCGCGCTTCAATCCGAGAAAGCCGAGCGCTGCGCCGCATCGATTTCTTCGAGATAGCGCCGCCGGGCATGACGCTCGGTGATCACCCCCTGCACATGCCCGACGCCATCGACGACCGCGATCTCGTCGGCGGCATGCTCGTCGAACAGGGCCAGCACCGCGCGGATGCCCGCCGTGGGCGCCAGCGTGACGTTTTCGAGCTGGGCCAGCGTGTGCAGGCGCGTTTCAGGGTCGAGATCGGGGCGATAGGCGCTCGCCGTCGCCAGAATGCCGCCATAGCGTCCCTCGCCATCGACGAGGATCGCCTTGCTCGACGCGCCCAACGGGTGCCCCGCGCGAAATTCGGCGATGGTCAGATCCTGCGAAACGCTGACCCAGTCGCGCCGCATGATCCGCCCGGCAGCCAGATTGAGCATCCAGCCGATGTCGCGCGGGCCCTTGATGTTGCTGCCGCGCAAGTGCAGGCGCCATGTCGAGAACGAATAGCCGAAAAGCTCGCGGGTAAGCGTGGTCGAGACCAGCGAGGCGGTCAGCACCAGCCCCATCAGCGCGAAATCGTGGGTAATCTCCAGCATCAGCATGGCCAGCGTCATCGGCCCGCCGACGATCGCCACGCTCAGCGCCGCCATGCCCACCAGCGCGGCATCGACAGGGTCGAGCGCGAAACCGGGCACCAGTTGCCCCGCGATGATCGAGAAAATCTGCCCGACCACCGAGCCCAGGAACAGCGAGGCAAAGAACAGCCCGCCACGAAACCCGCTCGACAGCGCCACCGCGCAGGCGGTCATCTTGACCACCAGCACCAGCGTCAGGAAATCGAGGCCCGGCCGCAGCGCCAGATTGAGATGCAGCGCCCCGTGCCCGGCCGAGAGCGACTGCGGCGTGAGCAAGGCCAGCGGCATGAGCAGGAACCCGCCCAGCACCGGACGCACCCGCGTCAGCCACGGTAGCCGCTGCAAGCCCTGTTCGGCGGCCGTCACCAGCCGCATGAGCGCGATACCGACCATGGCGCAGACCAGCCCCAGAATGCCGAACGCGACATAGTGGAGGATGGTCAGTTCGCGCCCGGCCGTCGTCGTCGCAATCAGCCACGGCTCGCTGCCCAGCAGCCGCGATATGGCCGCCGCCGCCAGCGCCGCCGCCATGACCGGCGCCACCGCGCCCGGCACGAACGAGCCGATCACGATCTCGAAGGCATAGAAGGCCCCGGCCAGCGGCGCATTGAACGCCGCCCCCACCGCCGCCCCGGCCCCCGCGCCCACCAGCGTGCGCAAATCGGTCCGGCGCAGCTTCATCGCCTGCCCGATCAGCGAGGCCATGCCCCCGCCCATCTGGGCATAGGCCGCCTCAAGCCCGACCGAGGCCCCCACCCCGTTGGAAAGGACCGTCTGTCCGGCGATGATCAGGTTGTCGGCAGGCGGAATCCGCCCGCCATGAAGCGCATTGGCCTCGACCACGTCGATCAGTCCACGCCCGCGCCGCCGCAAGTGGCGCGCCCAGAGCGCCAGCAAGGCGCCCCCCGCCGGAAGCGCCAACAGACGCCAGGGATGACGGATCTGCCCCAGCGCGCTCAGCCGGTTTCCGTCGAGGCCATAAAGCACCTGCTGGATGGCATGGGCCAGAAAGCCCAGCAAATTGGTCGAGAACCCGGCGGCCAGTCCGGCCAGCGCGGCCAGCACGATGAACGCGGTTTCACTCTCGCGCAGCAGCCTCCGCTGGCGCGCCGTCAACCGAATCGCAAAGGAAAGACCCGCGTGAAGGAAACCGCGCCGCATGCCCAAGGTTCAACCCGCCAGGCCGCGCCCGATCGCAGGGGAACAGGTCGCGGCAAAAATGCAGGTGTGGCCCTATCGCGAAGGAGAGCGATGGGCAATCCTGTCTCGCCCGTCCGGCCAGTCCAGGAAAGCGGCATCTGGAAAAGAGAGAAAGGGGCCAGACCGCAAGTCCGGCAAATGGTGCCCCTGGCCCGACTCGAACGGGCACGTCTTTCGACAACCGATTTTGAGTCGGTCGCGTCTACCATTCCACCACAGGGGCACTGCGGCTTGCCCGCGCGGCTTAGCCGCACCGGCCCAAAGGATCAACGGGGGACCAGCGGGTTTGCCGTAAAAATCCGGCAAACCCGCCGTTCAAGGCCCCTCGTTCGCGCGATCAGTCGCGGATCGCGGTGGCGACCAGCTTGTGCAGGCGCGAGTGGAGGCCATCGTTGGCCGCCAGCACCGTTTCGTCGCAGATCTGCGGCGAACGGCCACGATAGTCGGACACGAAACCGCCCGCCTCGCGCACGAGCAGGCAGCCTGCCGCCGTGTCCCAGGGCTTGAGGCTGCTTTCCCAGAAGCCGTCGTAACGGCCAGCGGCCACCCAGGCCAGATCGAGCGAGGCCGCGCCGAAGCGGCGGATGCCCGCCACGCGGGTGCCGATCTCGTGGTAGATGCGCGTCCACTCGCCCATGTCGCCCTGCCCGGCAAATGGGATGCCCGTGGCGATCACCGATTCGTCGAGGTGGCGACGCGCCGAAACGCGCAGGCGGCGGTCCTGAAGCCAGGCGCCGCGGCTCTTCTCGGCCCAGAAGCTCTCGTCGGTCATCGGCTGGTAGACCAGACCGGCGATCACCTCGCCCCAGCCCGAACCATCGGGCAGGGCTTCCTGCACCGCGATGGAGATCGCAAAGTGCGGGATACCGTGAAGAAAGTTGGTGGTGCCATCGAGCGGATCGATGATCCAGCGCGGCTTGGTCGGGTCGCCCTCGATCTTGCCGCTCTCTTCCATCAGGAAGTTCCAGTCGGGACGCGCGGCGCGCAGTTCCTCGTAGAGCGTGCGCTCAGCCGCCTTGTCCGCCTTCGACACGAAGTCGGCGGGGCCCTTGCGGCTCACCTGAAGGTGTTCGACTTCACCGAAGTCACGGCGCAGACGCGTGCCGGCTTTGCGCGCGGCACGCTCCATCACCCGGACAAGACCTGAAATCGCCATGATCTCAACCCGCCTTGCCGACGTACGTGCGTTCGTAGACGTCCACCACGATGCGCGTGCCGCTTTCGATATGCGGCGGCACCAGAATGCGCACGCCGTTGTCGAGCACGGCGGGCTTGTACGACGAAGAAGCGGTCTGGCCCTTCACCACGGCGTCGGCCTCGACGATGGTGGCTTCGACGGTTTCGGGCAGTTCGACCGAGATCGGGCGCTCGTCATACATTTCGAGCAGAACGGTCATGCCGTCCTGAAGGAAGGCAGCGGCATCGCCCAGAAGATCGCGCGGCAGGGTGATCTGGTCGTAGGTTTCCACGTCCATGAACACGAGGTCTTCGCCCTCGGCATAGAGGAACTGGAAGTCCTTGGTGTCGAGACGCACGCGCTCGACCGTATCGGCGCTGCGGAAGCGCACGTTGGTCTTGCGCCCGTCGATCAGGTTCTTCATTTCGACCTGCATGAACGCACCGCCCTTGCCGGGCTGGGTGTGCTGGGTCTTGGCAACCTTCCAGATGCCTTTTTCGTATTCCAGGATATTGCCCGGACGGATGTCCACGCCGCTGATCTTCATGATGGAAAGAGCCCTGACGAGTATGGGAAAGCGCGCGCCTTAGCCCAGGTCGCCGATTGCTTCAAGCCGGTGCTGCGTGCTAGCGGGTCGGACATGACAAAGCGCCCCGCTCTCTGTGCTGCTCTCCGCCCTGCTCTCGTGCCGGTTTCCTGCCTGCTGCTGGCAATTACCGCCGCCCCCCCCGCCTTCGCGACGCCCGGCGGCGACCTGAGCACGCTGCACAATGGCCGCTGGACTTGCGAAATGCCCGGAACCGCCGTGTCGCAGCCCAAACCCGAAGCCAGCGAAGGCTTCCGCATCATGCCCGATTCCAGCTATCGCACGCCCGATGGCACGTCGGGTGGCGGCTACCTCCTGCTCGGGCGGGCGCTGACGTTCACCTCGGGGCCCTACAATGGCCGCCGGTTCGAGGCGCAGAGCGCCAGCACCGTCCTGCAACTCGACAGCGACGGGCGCCGCACGGGCCTGCGCTGCGTGCGCGTCGGCCCGCCAGTGGGCGGTTTCTCCGACGCGCCGCAAGCGGTCCTGACCGACGGCAGCAACTGATCAGCTGATCACCGCACGGCCCGCACCATCCGGGCATAGGCATAGGCGACCAGCGCGGCAAACAGCGCGAGCCCGAGCGGCATCGCCCACGCCCCCGTGCCCGCCACGGCCAGAATGTCGGCCTTGCCGCTTCCCGCCACGAGCGCGGCAAAGGCGATGTTGAACAGCCCGTCGCCCACGATCAGGCCCGTGGCGGTCAGCACCCCCATGCGCTCGGCCAGTGCCGGATCGCGCTGGCGTTCGGCCCAGCGATTGTAGACATGGCCCAGCACCGCGCCGACGACGACCGGCAGCGTGGTGGGCATCGGCAGATACATCCCCATGCCCACCGCCAGCGCGGGCAAGGCGCCCTTGCCGCGCGCGCGCAGGATCTCGTCGACGGCAATCGCCCCCGCGCCGATCAGCGCGCCCAGCCCCACCAGCGACCAGTCGAGCCCCTGCCCCAGCACGCCCTGGATGATCGCCGAAATCAGCGCGGCTTGCGGCGCAGCCAGGGCATCGGGCCCGGCACCGGGCGCACCGACGAACCCGAACGTGCTGTTCAGCAGCGAGAGGATCGGCGGGATCACCAGCGAACCGAACACCACGCCCAGCGCCAGCGCGACCTGCTGGCGCCACGGTGTCGCGCCGACCAGTTCACCAGTCTTGAGGTCTTGCAGGTTGTCGTTGGAAATGGTCGCCACGCCGAAGACCAGCGCGGTCACGAACAGGGCAAAGGCCACCAGCGCCTTGCCCGATGCCGGATCGGCCAGATGCCCGAACAGCGCCAGCAGGACCAGCGCGATGCCCAGCGCCGCCAGAATGCCCACGCCCGAGATCGGGCTGTTCGAAGCCCCGATCAGCCCGGCCATATAGCCGCAGACCGAAGCGATGATCACGCCCGCGACCAGAACATAGAGCACCGTCGCCACGAGCGTCGCCACCAGGTGATCGGCCGCCGGGCCGCCGCTGGCAAAGCTCGCCAGAAGGCCCGCAATCGGCAGCATGAGCGCGAGGATCGTGCCCCCGACAAGGCCGATGGGCAAGTCGCGCTCGGTCAGGTCGAGCCCGGCATAGCCCTGCGCCGCGCGCGCGCGGCTCGCCGCCAGCGCGCCCGCGATCCCGCGCACGATCGGGCCGATCACCCGCAGCAGGGTCCAGATTGCGGCAACGCCGATGGTCCCGGCACCGATAAAGCGGATCTTGGCGCGGAATACGCCCGAGACGAAATCGGCCAGATCGGTACCCGCTGGTGCGCCCCCGGCGGTATAGATCGGCAGCAGGACGCCAAAGCCGATGACGATCCCGCTCAAAATCGCAAGGCCCACGGCAAGGCCGACCAGATGGCCAACCCCGATCAGCGCGAGCGAAAGCCCGCCCCCCGCCGTTGTTGCCCCGCCGCCCAGACGGAACACCCCGCTCGCCTCCTCGGCCACCACGCCCAGCTTGGCCAGCAGCGGGTACCCGGCGGACAGCGCCGTTCCGGTCGCCACGGCGGCCAGACCCTTGCGGTTTTCCTCCGAGCCCGCCTCGCCCGCGCCGACCTTGAGCACTTCGGCAGCAGCCACGCCCTCGGGATAGGGCAGGTCCGACCCGGTCACCAGCGCGCGGCGCAGCGGAACCGAATACATCACCCCCAGAATGCCGCCGATGGCGATCACCGCCATCGACTGCCAATAGGGAAAGCCGCTCCACCAGCCGACCATGACCAGACCTGGCAGCACGAAGACAATCGCCGAAAGCGTGCCCGCCGAACTGGCGATGGTCTGGACGATGTTGTTTTCCTGAATGGTCGATCCGGGCAGCAGCCGCAGGATCGCCATCGAGATCACCGCCGCGGGGATCGAGGTCGCAAAAGTCAGCCCGATGCGCAGGCCCAGATAGACATTGGCGGCGGTGAAGATCACCGTGAGCAGCGCGCCGAGCGCGACGCCGCGCCATGTCAATTCTTTGGGCGTGGGTTCGTGTGGGTGGGTCTTGGCCGTCATGTCACGTTTCTCCTGCGCGCAAGGCGCGAGGTTTCGCGAAAAATGGAAAAAAGAAAAGGCTGACGCAGGGGCCAAGGGCCCCTGCACCCCATTATCTTTGGGGCCAAAGGCCCCTGCACCCCATTATCTTTGGCCGGTATGGCGCAAACTGGCCAGGTTCAGGCCAGACCTTCGGTCTCGCGCGGGGGGGCCGCCCTGATCGCCTCGATGAAGGCGGCCACGGCTTGGGCCTCGTTCATGCCATCGGCATTCCACACCGCCGCGCTCACCGCGAGGAAATCGGCGCCCGCGCTCACCAGCGGGGCGCAATTGGCCTGGGTGATCCCGCCAATGGCCACGCAGGGCAGTTCGAACAGGGTCGACCACCAGGTCAGGATGTCGGGCTCGGCGCGGTGCTTGGCATCCTTCGTCGTGCTCGGGAAAAAGGCGCCGAAGGCCACGTAGTCGGCCCCGGCCTCGCCCGCTTCCATCGCCAGATGGCGGCTGCCGTGGCAGGTCACCCCGATCTGCACGTCGCGGCCCAGACGCTGGCGGGCCTCGGCCACGTCGCCGTCTTCCTGCCCCAGATGGACCCCGTCGGCGCCCAGGCGCTTGGCGAGGCCGACCGAATCGTTGACGATGAAGGCCACGTCGCGATCGGCGCAGATCCGCTGAAGCGGCTCGGCCAGACGCGCCGCGCCATGCTCGTCGATGTCCTTGACGCGGAACTGGAAGGCCGCAACCGGCCCGGCATCGAGCGCGCGGGCAAGGCGATCGGGGAAAGCGCCGGTCACATCGAGCGGCGAGATCAGATAAAGCTGGCTGGCAAGATCGGTCATCCTTGCGCCCCTAGCCCGTTCGCCCGTCCCAGTCCATTGGCCCAGTCCATTGGCCCCGTCCATCGCCCCCAAAACCGCACGACGCCCAAGAAAAAGCGCCCCGGAGTTTCCCCCGGAGCGCCTTTCACGCGTCAAGCCTGCAAAAAAAATCAGGCTGCGACGAGCTTGTTCACCGAACCGGCGAAGATTTCGTCGATCGCGCCGCCCAGCGCCGCGTCGAATTCTTCCGGCGTCATCTGATAGCGCAGGTCTTCGAGCAGGGCGCGGCTGAAGCTGGCGATGATGCCCTTGTTCTTGGCCAGTTCGGCGCAGGCTTCGGGGCGCGCAAAGCCGCCCGAGAGCGCCACGACGCGCAGCACCTTGGGGTGATCGACCAGCGCGTCGAACGTGCCGGGCACCTTGGGCAGCGAGAGCTTGAGCATCACCTGCACGCCTTCGGGCAGGGCGTCGAGTTCCTTGAGGATCTCGGCGGCGAGGATCGCGTCGCATTCGGCGCGGGTTTCGCTCTTGATGTTCACTTCGGGCTCGATGATCGGCATCAGGCCACCGGCAAGGATCTGCTTGCCGATCTCGAACTGCTGCTTGACCACGGCGGCGATGCCTTCGGCATTGGCCGAGTGGATCACCGAGCGTTCCTTGGAGCCGAACACACCCAGCGCCTTCGAGCGGGCGACGAGCGCGTCGAGTTCGGGCATCGGCTTCATCAGCTGCACGCCGTTGGCTTCGTCCTCAAGGCCCTTGTCGACCTTGATGAAGGGCACCACGCCCTTTTCGATCAGCGCGGTGGGAACCGGCTTGCCATCGACAGTGCCGTCCATGGTGCGTTCGAACAGGATCGCGCCGATCACCTTGTCGCCCGAAAAGGCGTCCGAGCGGATGATGCGGCTGCGCATCTCGTGGATGAGACCGAACATCTCTTCTTCGCTCGAATAGGCGTCGGCCTCGACGCCGTACCCCTTGAGCGCCTTGGGGGTCGAGCCCCCGCTCTGGTCGAGAGCGGCGATGAAGCCATGTCCGGCGGCCATCTTTTCGGTCATTTCAGCGTGGTTCATGGATCATCCTATGACTTGGAGGGCCTGAAAACTGGAGGGCTTGCGAACGAGCGCGCACGCACGGAGTATGACCCCAAAGCGCCGCGAATCTGACTACGCATACCTATGCAGAGTACAAAAATAAACAGGCACGCGCTGCACTGCAACACGCGCCTGTCAGATCAGAACTGGAAATCAGGCTTCCAGCGCCGCAACGCCGGGAAGTTCCTTGCCTTCCATCCATTCGAGGAAAGCGCCGCCTGCGGTTGAAATATACGAGAAATCAGCCGCAACACCGGCATGGTTGAGCGCGGCGACGGTATCCCCGCCCCCGGCCACCGAAACCAGCGAGCCTTCCTTGGTCAGCGCCGCCGCCGTGCGGGCCAGCGCCACCGTGGCCGCATCGAACGGCGCCATCTCGAACGCGCCCATCGGTCCGTTCCACACCAGCGTGCGGCAGGTCTTGAGCACGTCGCCCAGCGCCTCGACCGCAGCGGGCCCGACGTCGAGGATCATCTCGTCGGCGGCCACTTCGTGGACATTGGTGGTGCGCAGCGAGGCCGGGTTGGCCGCGAATTCCTTCGAGACCACGACATCGTAGGGCAGGTGGACGGTGCAACCGGCCTTGTCGGCATTGTCGAGGATTTCCTCGGCGGTGCCGGTCAGGTCGTGTTCGCACAACGACTTGCCCACATCCACGCCGCGCGCGGCGAGGAAGGTGTTGGCCATGCCGCCCCCGATGATCAGGTGGTCGACCTTGCCGACAAGGTGCTTGAGCACGTCGAGCTTGGTCGAGACCTTGGCCCCGCCAACGACGGCTGCCACCGGCTTGACCGGGTTGCCCAGCGCCTTTTCGAGCGCTTCGAGTTCAGCCTGCATGGCGCGGCCCGCATAGGCGGGAAGCACATGGGCGAGCCCCTCGGTCGAGGCATGGGCGCGGTGCGCGGCGGAAAAGGCGTCGTTCACATAGGCCTGGCCCAGCTTGGCGATGGCGGCGACGAGTTCGGGATCGTTCTTTTCCTCGCCCTTGTGGAAGCGGGTGTTTTCCAGAACGGCAATCGTGCCATCGGCCAGCGCGGCCACGGCCGCTTCGGCCTCGGCCCCGGCGCAATCGGCGATGAAGACCACTTCGCGGCCCAGCACATGGGCGAAGGCCGGAACGATCTGGGCCAGCGAATTGGCTTCGCTGCGTTCGCCCTTGGGGCGGCCGAAGTGCGCGAGGACGAGCACCTTGGCGCCCTTGTCGGCCAGTTCGGTCACCGTGGGGACAGCCGCGCGCAGGCGGGTATCGTCGCTCACCTTGCCATCGGCCATCGGCACGTTGAGGTCTTCACGCACCAGCACGGCCTTGCCGGCCACGTCAACAAGATCGTCCAGAGTCTTGAAAGTCATGCAATTTGCCCCTTTGGAAAGAGAAAGGCCCGGCGCCCGCCCCCGCCCCCTTTCGCAAGGAGGCAGGCGCGCGGGCAACCGGGCCTTCAATCAGGCAATCAGATCAGCGCAGCCATCGCGCCGGCGGTATCGACCATGCGGTTCGAGAAACCCCATTCGTTGTCGTACCACGAGAGCACGCGCACCAGCTTGCCGTCGATCACCGCGGTTTCGAGGCTGTCGATGGTCGACGAGTGCGAATCGTGGTTGAAGTCGATCGAGACCAGCGGTTCCTCGGTATAGCCCAGAACGCCCTTGAGCGGGCCTTCCGCCGCTGCCTTGAGCAGGGCGTTGACTTCTTCCTTGGTGGTGTCGCGCTTGGGCTGGAAGGTCAGGTCGACGACCGAGACGTTCGGGGTCGGCACGCGGATGGCCGAACCGTCGAGCTTGCCCTTGAGTTCGGGCAGAACCTCGCCCACGGCGCGCGCGGCGCCGGTGGTGGTGGGGATCATGCTCATCGCCGCGGCGCGCGAACGGCGCGGGTCGGAGTGGATCTGGTCGAGGATCTTCTGGTCGTTGGTGTAGCTGTGGATCGTGGTCATCAGGCCACGCTCGATGCCGATCGAATCGTTGAGCACCTTGGCGAACGGCGCGAGGCAGTTCGTGGTGCACGACGCGTTCGAGACGATCACGTGCTCGGCGGTCAGCTTGTCGTCGTTGACGCCGAAGACGACCGTGAGGTCGACGTTCTTGGCCGGAGCCGAGATCAGCACCTTCTTGGCGCCCGCGTCGATGTGCTTCTGGCCGCCTTCACGGTCGCAGAAGAAGCCGGTGCATTCGAGCGCGATGTCGACGCCCAGTTCCGCGTGCGGCAGCTTGGCCGGATCGCGTTCGGCGGTCACCTTGATGCGCTTGCCGTCGATGACCAGGTCATCGCCGTCGACCTCGACAGTGCCGGGGAAGGCGCCGTGAACGCTGTCGCGCTTGAACAGCAGCGCGTTGGCCTTGGGGCTGGCCAGGTCGTTGATCGCCACCAGTTCGAGACCACAGTCGGGACGTTCAAGAATGGCACGGGCCACATTGCGGCCGATACGCCCGAAACCGTTGATTGCAACCTTGGTCGCCATGGTCTTACTCCCTCGATTTGAAGAGACTGGAATATTTATAGAATTATCTGCCTGTTCGGCCCTGCACGCCCGGCCCCGCCGGGCGCTCACCCGAGACGGGCGAGCACCTGGGGAACGATCTTGGCGACGGTCAGCCCGAAGTGATCGAACAGCACCGGCGCGGGGGCCGAGGCCCCGAAGCTGTCGATGCCGATGGTCAGGCCATCGCCGACATACTTCTGCCAGCCCAGCGTCACGCCAGCCTCGATCGAGACCTTGAGCACGCCCGCGGGCAGCACGTCGGCCTTGTAGGCGGCGTCCTGCTTCTCGAACAGTTCCCAGCTCGGCATCGAGACGACATCGGCGCCGATGCCCTGCTCTTCGAGCGCCTTGGCGACATCGACCGCCAGCGACACTTCCGAACCGGTCGCCAGCAGCACGACCTTGCGCGCGGCCTGCGCCGAAACGAGGCGATAGGCGCCCTGCGCGCTCAGCATCGCGCCGTCGTGGCGCAGCTGGGGCAGGTTCTGGCGGGTCAGCGCGAGGACCGAAGGCGTCTCGGGCGAAGCGAGCGCGATGTTCCAGCATTCGGCGGTTTCCACCGCGTCGGCGGGGCGGAAGACCTGAAGGTTGGGGATCATGCGCAGGCTCATGATCGTCTCGACCGGCTGGTGGGTCGGGCCGTCTTCACCCAGACCGATCGAATCGTGCGTGAGCACGTAGATCACCCGCAGGTGCTGGAGCGCCGACATGCGGATCGCATTGCGGCAGTAGTCGGCAAAGATCAGGAAGGTGCCGCCATAGGGAATGATCCCGCCGTGCAGCGCCATGCCGTTCATCGCCGCAGCCATGCCGAATTCGCGAATGCCGTAATAGATATAGCGACCGGCATAGTCGGCCGGACCGAACGGCGTGGTGGCCTTGGTCTTGGTGTTGTTCGAGCCGGTCAGGTCGGCCGAACCGCCAACCATTTCGGGCACGAGCGGGGTCAGCACCTCAAGCGCCAGCTCCGAAGCCTTGCGCGTGGCGATGTTCTGGCTCTTTTCGAGCCACTGGGCAAAGGCCTTGCCCGCTTCCTCGCCCGAAGGCAGCTCGCCAGCCATGCGGCGCATGAATTCGGCGCCCTGCGGCGCGGCGGCGAGGCGCGCGTCCCACTCGGCATGGAGGTCGCGGCCAGCATCGCCCGTGGCGCGCCAGTCGGCCATGATCTGCGCCGGAATCTCGAAGGGAGCCGCGCTCCAGCCCAGATATTCGCGGGCCGCGGCGATCTCGTCCTTGCCCAGCGGCGAACCGTGGACATTGTGGCCGCCCTGCTTGTTGGGGGCGCCCTTGCCGATCACCGTGCGGCACGAGATCAGCGAGGGACGGCCATCGGCCATGGCCGCGGCAATCGCGCGCTCGATGTCGACGAAATCGTGACCGTCGCAATCCTCGGTGTGCCAGCCGCTGGCTTCATAGCGGCCAAGGATGTCTTCACTGGTCGAAAGCGAGGTGTCGCCGTCGATGGTGATCTTGTTGTTGTCCCACAGCACGATCAGGCGGCCAAGGCCGAGCGTACCGGCAAGGCCCACGGCCTCGTGGTTGATGCCTTCCATCAGGCACCCGTCGCCCGCGATCACCCAGGTGCGGTGATCGACCAGATCGCTGCCGAACTGGGCGTTGAGGTGGCGTTCGGCCATCGCCATGCCCACGGCCATGGCAAAACCCTGGCCCAGCGGGCCGGTCGTGCATTCGACGCCGGGCAGCAGGAAGTTTTCCGGGTGGCCGGCGCAAGGGCTGGTAAGCTGGCGGAAATCGCGGATGTCATCCATCGTGGGCTGGGCATAGCCCGAGAGATGAAGCAGCGAATAGAGCAGCATCGAGCCGTGCCCCGCCGACAGCACGAAGCGGTCGCGATCGGCCCACTTGGGCGCGCCAGGGTCGAACTTCAGGAAGCGCGACCACAGCACAGTGGCTACGTCGGCCATGCCCATGGGCATGCCGGGGTGGCCGGATTCCGCTGCCTGGACCGCGTCCATCGCCAGCGCACGGATCGCGTTGGCCATGTTTGCCAGCGCGGTCGGATCGCTTGTCATACTCGAGTTAATGTCCTTTTGCACATCGAGGCCTTGCGCGCTCGGGCGCCGGTACGTGTTGATTCGGATAAATCGCCGCCTCTTTGGTTCCCCTGCCTGCCAGCGTCAAGAACAAGGGGCCCGGAATTGCGCGCAATTGGGCCATAGCTGCGATTGACAGCGCAGTCTGACCGCTTTTCACTTCACCGATCCTTCCCCACATCCGTGCGCAGGGGGAATTTGCAGGGACGAGCCAGTGTGATACCGGTGAAGCCATGGCTATACCAAATGGCACTTCAGACCTTTTTTCCGCAGTTGAACGGATCGAACTGGCGCTGGCCCGCCTCGAAGGCGCGGTCGCCCAGCGCATGAACGAGCGCGAGACCCAGGCCGCAAAGGCGCAGTCGACCCAGGTCGAACTGAGCGAACTCAAGACCCGTCACCACAAGCTCAAGGAACGGGTCGATGCCCAGTTGCAACAACTCGACCTGCTGCTTTCCAGCCTGCCCCAATAAATCGGCACCATCGACAACGACGCCTCACCCCCTGCTCCCTTCAAGGATCGCGATCCAGCCATGCAGATGACCAACGTGACACTGGACATTGGCGGCCGGGCGCTGACGATTGCGGTGGCCAGCGGCGAGGAAGCCCATGTCGAGATGCTCGGCCGGATGATCGACGAGCGCGTGCGACGCATGGGCACGATCGCCAACCAGGGCGAGGCGCGCATGATGCTGTTTGCCTCGCTCATGCTTGCCGACGAACTGCACGAACTGCACAGCCGCCCAGCCCCGGAGCCCGTCACCACTACGGTCGAACCGCCGCCCGAACTGGTCGCCCGCGTGGCAGGCCTTGCCGAGCGGATCGAAAAACTCGCGCAAAATCTGGCCGCTCCCCTTGAGCCGGGCGAGACCATCGCCTAGATCAGTCCCTGACGGGTTCTGCCCGGCACGCGCCGCATGAAACATCCCTGAGGCTATAAGCAAATCCAAGGGGGCTGTCCCTACCTGGGCCCTGGCACAGGCACATGGTCCCCACCTGACGTTGAGGCGTCAGAGGATTTTCCCGGAGAACGACCCATGGTGGGCCCGTCACCCCCCTTTTCCGAAGAAGCCGCTGCCAAAACGGACGCCGTAACCGACAAGCAGGCGGCAGCCGAAAAGCAGGCGCTGCGCAGCCGGTTGCGCGCCGCGCGCCGCGCCCATGTCGAAGGGCTCGATCCGCGCACCCGCGCCCTGCTGTTTCGCCGACCACCCGCCCCGCTGCTCGACCTGATCCCCGCAAACGCGGTCATCGGCGTCTACAATGCCGGGCGCTGGGAAGCCCCCGCAGCAAGCTATGCGGCGTTCTTCCATGAAGCCGGGCACGCGGTCGCCCTGCCCTGGTTTGCCACGCGCGAAGCGCCGATGCAGTTCCGCCAGTGGCAGGTGCCTCCGCTCGAAGAAGATCTCGAAGCCGATCCCTGGGGCGTCAAACAGCCCCCCGCCCATGCGCCGGAAATGACCCCGGACGTACTGTTCGTGCCCCTCGTCGGCTTTACGGCGCAGGGCGCGCGCCTGGGCCAGGGCGGCGGCCATTACGACCGCTGGTTTTCCGCCAACCCCGGCGCCACCGCGATCGGCATGGGCTGGGACGCGCAATGCGTCGACGCCCTCCCCCACGAGGCCCACGACCACCCCTTGCGCGCCGTGGTCACGCCCACGCGCCTCTACGGTCCATTCTGATTCCCCCCACCCCGACATGGCGCAAGCCGGTGGGCATCCTGCTGCTGCTGGCGGGATTGATGGTCTATGCCGGGGTGATCATGGGGCTTTCGCCATGGATCGGAGCCTTGCCGATTCTCGCCCAAGCACCCGTCTATCTCGTCCTCGGGACGATCTGGCTGCTGCCCTTGCGCCGTTTCCTGATCTGGATGGAAACCGGGCGCTGGGGCTGAGAGCCCGTCAAAAATAAAAAAGAAAAGAGAACAGCAAGGGGCCATTGCCCCTTGGACCCCATTATCTGGCGCAAGATCGCCCGCCTTGCGCGCAACAAAAAAGGCCCCCTTTCGGGGGCCTTCTTGTGCGATCCAAGTGGCGCGAGTGACGGGGCTCGAACCCGCGACCTCCGGCGTGACAGGCCGGCACTCTAACCAACTGAGCTACACCCGCGCATCTTGGAATGCCGCGCCTCTAAGGCGCGTCCATTTCACTGTCAACCGGCAATTTTTCGTGAGAAAAACAACCGAATGGAAAGATTTGACCCTTTCCAAAGCTGACGCCGTGAAACGGCATCCCCAAGGGAGTGGCGCGAGTGACGGGGCTCGAACCCGCGACCTCCGGCGTGACAGGCCGGCACTCTAACCAACTGAGCTACACCCGCACTTCCCTTGGGGTGAGGCGGCCTCTATGCGCCCCTCGCATTTCTGTCAACAAACTGACCCGCACAATTTTTACAACGAGCTGTGGATTACTGGGAAAGTGCCCGGAAACACGGGGCCAAAATCGCATCGTCACAGGTGCATTTTCCTGTGACCCGCGCGCTCAAACCGCAACCGGCGCGGAAAGATGCCCTTGCGGATGGTAGCCCTCGACCGAAAAATCCTCGATCCGATAGTCAAAGATCGTCTCGGGGCGGCGCGCGATGGTCAGACGCGGCGCGCCCGCGGGCACGCGCGTCAGTTGTTCGGCGATCAGATCGGCATGGTTGAGATAGAGATGGGTGTCCCCGCCCATCCACACCAGTTCGCCCGGTTCAAGGTCGCATTGCTGCGCCACCATGTGCACAAACAGCGCAGCACCCCACAAGTTGAACGGCAAACCCAGCACCACGTCGCAACTGCGCTGATAGAGCACGCAGGAGAGGCGATTGCCAGCGACATGAAACTGATAGGTCTTGTGGCACGGCGGCAGCGCCATCGCGTCCAGTTCGGCCACGTTCCAGCCCTCGACGATATGGCGGCGCCCGCCCGGATTGCTGCGCAGCCCCGCAATCAGCTGGGCCACCTGGTTGATCCCTTGCGGGCGGCGGCGGAACAGCCCCTCCTCGCCCGCCGGCTCATAGACCGGCCAATCGACCCACTGCTTGCCATAGACCGGGCCCAGATCGCCCCAGCGCGCGGCAAAGGCTTCATCAGCCACGATCCGCTGCGAAAAGGCCTCGCGGCTGATCGCCTCGCCGGTTTCGCGGCGATACCGGTCGAGCGGCCAGTCGGTCCAGATCTCCACCCCTTGCGCACAAAGCGCGCGGATATTGGTATCCCCGGTCAGGAACCACAGGAATTCGCGGGTCGCCGTTTTCCAGAACACGCGCTTGGTCGTCAGCAGCGGCACGCGCCCGTCGGCAAGGTCGAACCGCAACTGTGCGCCCAGCACCGCGCGCGTCCCCACCCCGGTCCGGTCCATGCGTTCGTCACCATGCTCCCAGATGCGGCGCATGAGGTCGAGATATTGCCCTTCATAATGAATATTCTGGGCGGCAGAGCGGGATTCGGAAGCCATCGTCATGGCCGCAATGCATAGTCCGCCCCCGCCCGCAGGCCAACACGCTGGCCCGCATATTGCCCGCAAACAGGCCAAGTCACTGTTTTTACATATTTTTCTAAGCTGTTGATAAGTTTTTGAAAAACGAAGCTTGCGCGCCCGGAATCCCCCGCATATAGGGCGGCCCTGCCCAGCGGGGACGGCCTAGCCCGAACCGCTCCGGTCGGGGAGTAGCTCAGCCTGGTAGAGCACTGTCTTCGGGAGGCAGGGGCCGGAGGTTCGAATCCTCTCTCCCCGACCATTTAAACCGCTGGTTTCCAGCGGTTTGCAAGAGCCGGCCTTCGGGCCGGCTTTTTTGTTTCCGTCATCGGACCTTCCTTTATCCCCGGCACGGCCATTCTGTCCCAAGCGGCGACAAAAATGATGGCGCGGCAGGATTGACCATTGCTCCGCGCAGCAGCAGGGAAGCGATGGAAAACATCCACATGAGACCGGGACTCTCAAGGCATGGGCGGCTGACGCGGCGCGATGGAATGGAAGAAGGACATCTGGCGACCCATGGTCGTTGGAGCCTCTGTCGATACGATCATCCGGCGAGGCAGCCTCGATGGCCTGCCTTGCCACTGGCTGCCTGCCGCACCCGCCCTGCAATTTTCCGCCGACCCGTTCGGGATCTGGCGCAATGGCCTGCTCCACGTCTTCGTCGAGACGTTCGATTACCGCAGCGCCCATGGCGCCATCGCCGTCCATGTGCTCGATGCCTCGCTGCGCGTGCTCGAAACGCGCGAAGTCCTGCGCGAGCCCTGGCATGTCTCCTATCCGCTGCTGGTCGAGCATGACGGCGCAACATGGATGATCCCCGAAACCAGCGCGAGCGGTGGCCAGTGGCTCTATCGCGCGCGCGCTTTTCCCTTCGAGTGGGAGCGGGTCGGCAGGATCGACCTGCCCGCGCTCGATGCGACACCGCAATGGATCGGGGATCGCTGGTGGATGTTCTATTCCCCCGCCGGCACCCCCCGCGAACGGCTCACCCATCTTCATGCCGCCTGGGCCCCCGACCTGACCGGTCCGTGGACACCCCACCGGGCCAATCCGCTGCGGATCGACCCGCGCGGGGTGCGCCCGGCCGGACCGGTGGTACATATCGACGGCCAGATCGTGCTGCCGGTGCAGGACTGCACGCACTCCTATGGCTGCGCGATCCGCTTGCTCTCCATCGAGCGCATCGACGAAACCGGACTGGTCGCCAGCGAACGGGGCCTGCTGCGCCCGCCCGCTGCGGCGGCGCCCTTTCTTGATGGCCTGCACACGCTCTCGGGCGCGGGGCCGGTCACGCTGATCGATGTCAAGCAGCGGCTGTTTTCAGCCCCCGCCCTCTTCATGCGCCCGCGCCGGGAACTGGCCCGCATTCTGGCCCGGATGTCCCCAAACAGGCTGAAATAGCGGCAGGATTTTCCTGATCCCGCGCCCTGCGACAAAGGCGGCAACGGCGAGCCCCGCCCGCCTGCATACCGGGCCATGCAGATATGTTCTGAAACCTCGGGAAAGCCTCCTGCGCGTCGTCAGCCGCATAGGCCTCGCACAGCGCACGCAGCACCGAAATCCGGCTTATCGTTGCCGTCCTGATCGCTTACCAGAAAGTCCGACAAAAACCCCGATCAAGACAAGGAACTTCCTGCAATGGACCGGCTTTTCACCGCCTTTGCCAATCGCATCTCGGCCTGGGCCGGCCAGCCTGCGAGCTTTGCCCTGGCCACCGTGATCATTCTGGGCTGGGGCATTTCCGGGCCGATCTTCGGCTGGTCCGATACATGGCAACTGGTGATCAACACCGGGACCACCATCGTCACCTTCCTGATGGTCTTCGTGATCCAGAACGCCCAGAACCGCGACGCGGCAGCCATGCAGGCCAAGCTCGACGAACTGATCCGCGCGCTCGAAGGCGCACGCGGCGAATTCATCGGCATCGAGCACCTGCCTGACAGCCAGATCTCGCAGATCCGCACCGACATCGAACAGGAAACCGGCTTCGACGCCAAGCAGGCCACCGTGGCGATCAGCGTCAAGACCCTGCTGCGACGTCGTTGATCGACCCCACTGTGCCGTCCATCGGGCACGGGTTGACCAGCCCGCCCGCGCCCCGCGCGATGCCCGGCCAAGACCGAGGCAATGCAAGGACAGGACCGGTAGTGAACGAAACTCGTTTGAACATGCGGCGTTTGAACAGGCAGGCCCTGCGCGCCAAAACAATGGCCTGCACCGCCCTTCTGGCCTTCGGCACGCCGGGTCTAGCGCTCGCCCAGACGCCCCCGCCTGCCCCCCCTGCTCCCGCCTCGGCGCCCATGCCCATCGGCGGCTGGGGCGTCGATCTGAGCGGCCGCGACCTTGCGATCAAGCCGGGCGACGATTTCGATGCCTATGCCAACGGCGCATGGAAGGCGCGCACGCCGATCCCCGCCGACCGTCCGCAGATCGGCACGCTCGCGCTGATGGACGAGCAGGTTCAGGGCCAGATGCGCGCGCTCGTCGAGCAGGCCCCGCGCAATGGCAAGGTTGGCGCGCTCTACGCCAGCTTCCTCGATGAGGCGGCCATCGAAAAGCGCGGCCTCGCCCCGCTGCTGGCCGATCTGGCGCCGATACGCGCGCTGTCCGACAAGACCGCCTTCGCCCGCGCGATGGGCGCGGCGCACTATGGCCTGGGCAACAGCCTGTTCGGCTTCTACGTCGGGCCCGACACGGCAGACGCCACGCAATCGGTACTGACCCTGGGCCAGTCGGGCCTTGGCCTGCCCGACCGCGACTATTACCTGCTGCCCCGCTTCGCCCGCCAGCGCGGCGCCTACCTCGCCTATATCGCCCGCACGCTCAAGGCCGTGGGCGAAAAGAACCCCGAGGCCGGCGCGCAGGCAATCCTGACCTTCGAGACCTCGATCGCCAGCCTGAGCTGGGACGTGGCCCGCCGCCGCGACCGCAACGCCACCAACAACCCGATGAGCCTTGCCGAACTGAAAGCCTTTGCCCCCGGCTTCGACTGGGCGGCCTTCTTCGAGGGCGGCAAGGTTCCCCCGCAAAAGCGCATGATCGTGCGCGAGAAGAGCGCGATTGCCGACCTCGCGAAGCTCTGTGACCAGACCAGCCTCGACACGCTGCGGCTCTGGCAGGTCTTCCACATGGCCGACGATGCCTCCCCCTACCTGACCCATGCGATGGTCGACAGCCAGTTCGCCTTTGCCCGCACGCTCAGCGGCGTCGACCAGATCAAGCCGCGCTGGAAGCGCGGGATCGCGCTGGTGAACGCGCAACTGGGCGAACTGGCCGGGCAGGCCTATGTTGCCCGATACTTCCCGCCCGAAGCCAAGGCGCAGATGCAGGATCTGGTGGCGAACCTGCGCAAGGCCTTCGTCGTGCGGATCAATGCCAACACCTGGATGGAACCAGCCACAAAGCAGGCCGCCCTCGACAAGCTCGCGAAAATCGACGTCATGGTCGGCTATCCCGATGTCTGGCGCAATTATGACGGGCTGGAGATCAGGGCCGACGATCTCTATGGCAATATCGTGCGCGGCGCGGCGTTCAATGCGGCCTATGCCATGGAAGACCTCGGCAAGCCGGTCAACCGCGCCAAGTGGAGCATGAACCCGCAGATCGTGAACGCCTACAATGCCGGGGCTAAGCTCCAGATCGTGTTCCCGGCAGGCATCCTTCAGCCCCCGCTGTTCGATCCCAAGGCCGATCTGGCCGTCAACTATGGCGCCATCGGCGCGGTCATCGGCCACGAGATCAGCCACAGCTTCGACGACCAGGGCCGCAAGATCGACGCCAGCGGCGCGATTACCGACTGGTGGACCGCGCAGGACGGCGCCCGCTTCGACGCCGAGGCCAAAGTCTTCGGCGCGCAATATGCAAAATTCGAAGTCGCGCCCGGATCGTTCATCAATCCGGGCCTGACGATGGGCGAGAACATCGCCGATCTGGCCGGGCTTCAGGTCGCGCTGGTGGCCTATCACACCGCGCTGGGCGGCCACGAGGCCCCGCTGATCGACGGACTGACCGGCGACCAGCGGTTCTTCCTCTCGTTCGCGCAGGCCTGGCGTTCGCGCGCGCGCGAGGATTTCCTGCGCAGCCAGGTGACGACCGACCCGCACAGCCCGCCGCGTTTCCGCATCCTTGGCCCGCTGCCCAATATCGAGGGCTGGTATCAGGCCTTCGGCATCAAGCCGGGCGACGCGATGTACATTGCGCCCGACAAGCGCGCCCACCTGTGGTGAGCCTGCGCGCCAGAGCATGACACGAAAAAGGCCCCGGCTGGATCAGCCGGGGCCTTTTTTATTCAGGCTCGCGCAGTCCGGGGAGGATCAGTCGAGCTTGGCGCGGATCTTGGCGATCAGCTTGCCGATGCGGTCAGCCGCTTCGGTGAACGTCTCGACATCGGCGCGGTTGCCGTTGCCGCGCGCTTCCTTGGCCGATTCGAGGTAGCCTTCGAGGTCCACTTCGAGAGCATCGACCAGCATCTCGGCTTCGTCTTCGCTAAAGGTCAACTTGATCGTCTTGTCCACAAAGGGCTCCTGCATGTGCGGCCCGCCGGTCTTGTGGCGGGCCTTTTCGTATTATGTCCGGGTGGCGCGATGCGCCGTGTCAGGCCGCCACGCCGTGGCAGTGCTTGTACTTCTGGCCCGAGCCGCACGGGCACGGCGCATTGCGGTTCACGCCCTGCCCCGCATAGGGGTCCTGTCCGGGAACGGGAGCCGGGGCCGCGCCGCCAAAGCCGCTGCCACCAAGACCGCCGCCCAGCGCCCCCAGCATCGCCGCCGCCCCCGGAACCTGGGGCACGGCATCGTTCTCGCCGGTGAACGGATCGATATGGCTGGTGAGGAAATCGGGCAGTTCGGGAAGCTGGAAATCGCCCATCTGGTCGATCGGCTGCATGCGGATCTCGCTGATCATCAGGATGCGCGTCACATCCTCGCGGATTCCGTCGAGCATCTTCTCGAACAGGCCGAAGGCTTCCTGCTTGTATTCGTTGATCGGCGTCTTCTGGGCATAGGCGCGCAAGTAGACCACCTGACGCAGCGCATCGAGGGTCGCCAGATGCTCCTTCCAGTGATGGTCGAGGCGTTCGAGCAGGATAGACTTTTCAAGGCCGCGCCAGGTCTCTGGCTCGACCGTTTCGAGCTTGGCGGCCATGTGGGCATCGGCCAGCGCGATCAGGCGCTCGCTGATGAGGTCGGGCTCGACCGCGTCTTCCTCCAGCCAGTCGTCGATCGGCGGGGTCATGCCCAGCACTTCGGCGACGCGCTCCTTGAGGCCTTCGACGTTCCACTGCTCGGGATAGGAACCGGGCGGGCAGGCATCGCCAACGATGGCGTTGATCGTCTCGTGGCGCATGTCGAGCACGACATCGTCGACCGCCTGCGCGTCCATGATGTCCGAGCGCTGCTCGTAGATCACCTTGCGCTGGTCGTTCATCACGTCGTCGTATTCAACGACCTGCTTGCGGATGTCGTAGTTGCGCGCCTCGACCTTCTTCTGCGCGTTCTCGATGGCCTTGGACAGCCACTTGGAACCGATCGCCTCGCCGTCGGCAAGGTTGGAATTCATCATGCGGGCAAACAGCGTGTCGGGCCCGAAGATGCGCAGGAGGTCGTCCTCGAGGCACAGATAGAACTTGGACAGCCCCGGATCGCCCTGACGGCCCGAACGGCCACGCAGCTGGTTGTCGATGCGGCGGCTTTCGTGGCGCTCGGTGCCGATCACGCACAGGCCGCCAGCCTCGAGAACCTTGGCCTTTTCGGCGTTGATCTCGGCGGCCATGCGGGCAATCGCGGCCTCGCGCTCGGGGCCTTCGGGCACGTCGCGCAGCTCGTCATCGATGCGGAATTCGAGGTTGCCGCCCAGCTTGATGTCGGTCCCGCGCCCGGCCATGTTGGTGGCGATGGTCACCGCGCCAAGGCGCCCGGCCTGGGCCACGATATGGGCTTCCATCTCGTGGAAGCGGGCATTGAGCACCGCGTGCTTGACGCCCTCGCGGGTGAGGAACTCGCTGAGCAGTTCCGACTTCTCGATCGAGACCGTGCCGACCAGCACCGGCTGGCCGATCTCGTTCTTCTCGCGGATCAGGCGGGCGATGGCGGCAAACTTGTCGAGCGTGTTCTTGTAGAACTCGTCCTCCTCGTCGATCCGCTTCACGGGCAGGTTGGTCGGGATGGTGACGACGTTCATCTTGTAGATTTCGAAGAACTCGGTCGCCTCGGTCGCGGCGGTGCCGGTCATGCCCGCCAGCTTGGGGTACATGCGGAAATAGTTCTGGAAGGTGATCGAGGCCATGGTCTGGTTTTCCGGCTCGATCTTGACGCCTTCCTTGGCCTCGACCGCCTGGTGCAGACCGTTCGACCAGCGCCGGCCATCCATCATGCGGCCGGTGAACTCGTCGATGATCACGACCTTGTCGTCCTTGACGATGTAGTCGATGTCACGCTTGAACATGACATTGGCCTTGAGCGCCTGGTCGAGGTGGTGGACGACCATCGTGTTCTCGACATCGTAGAGGTTCGAGCCGACCAGTATGCCGGCTTCCTCAAGGCGACGCTCGACCCATTCCACGCCGTCTTCGGTCAGCGTGATGCTCTTGGTCTTCTCGTCGGCCTCGTAAAGCTCGGGGTCGATCTGCTTGACCACCGCGTCGACCGACACATAAAGTTCGCTCTTGTCGTCGGTCGGCCCCGAAATGATCAGCGGGGTACGTGCCTCGTCGATCAGGATCGAGTCCACTTCGTCGACAATCGCGAAGTTGAACGGGCGCTGCACCATCTGCGAGCGCTCGTGCTTCATGTTGTCGCGCAGGTAGTCGAAGCCCAGTTCGTTGTTGGTGGCATAGGTAATGTCGGCCTCGTAGGCCTGACGGCGCTCGTACTCGTTGAGGTTGGGCACGATCACGCCGACCGTCAGGCCCAGAAATTCATAGAGCACGCCCATCGTCTCGGCGTCGCGGCGGGCGAGATAGTCGTTCACGGTCACCACGTGAACGCCCTTGCCTTCGAGCGCGTTGAGATAGACCGCCAGCGTGCCGACCAGAGTCTTGCCCTCGCCGGTGCGCATTTCGGCGATCTCGCCCCGGTGCAGCACGATGCCGCCGATCATCTGCACGTCGAAATGGCGCATCCCCATCGCGCGCACCGCCGCCTCGCGCACGGTGGCAAAGGCTTCGGGCAGGAGGTCGTCGAGGGTCGCTCCCGCTTCGAGCTGGCCCCGGAACTTGACCGTCTGGGCGGCCAGTTCCTCGTTGCTCATCGCCTTCATGGTGTCCTCGAAGGCGGCGATCTTCTTCACCTGCTTGTCGAGCGACTTGACGTAACGATCATTGGACGAACCGAAAATGGACTTGGCAAGTGCGCCGAACATGGCGGTGGTTCCCCGTTATGCGATGCATGAGATGCATGTGATGGTGGCGGCAAAGCCGGGCGCGAGGGCCTCAAAGGGCGCGCGCATGGAACCGGCAACGCGAAAGACAAGGATTGGTGCCCGCACAGCAAAGGCAGGGCCCCCAAATCAGGACAGCCCAAATCAGGACAGGGCGCGCAAGGCCGCCCTCAGGCGCGGCTCATTCCCGCGCGCGGTCCGAACGATGCGGCAGGCCCGGCGCCAGACCGAAAGGTCGCGCCGATGCAGGCAGCACCCCCTGCGCGGGATCGAACACCGGACGGGCCGCCATGACCCGCGCCGCAGCGACCACGCAGGCCGTCGGCGCGGCTGCCGAAACGCTCGCCACAGCCGCGCATCCGGCCACTTCGGTGCGCGTGGTGGCATTGGCCACCTCGGGCAGCGACAGGCCGCTGAGCAGGGCAAACAGGACAAGCAGAAACCGCATTGCGCTTTGAGATAGGCAAGCCGCAGCGAAACGTCCACCCGAAACGACGAAATTCCCCCCTTCTTCCCCTATGCCGCTCGCCTTTCTCACCCATGGACGCCGCCCGGCCAAGCCGCTAGGGAACGGCGCCATGTCCGACGCCATTTCCCCGCTCGCCTCGCCCTTCCCCGCCCTCCCCGCGATTGCCGGGGTCACCCCGCGCGTGGCCCGCGCCGGATACAAGGACTGGGGCCGCTGCGACCTGACGTATGTGGAATTCGATGAAGGCACGGCGGTGGCCGGGGTCTTCACCCGCAATGTCTGCTGCTCGTCCGAGGTCGAACTGGGCCGCCAGAACGTGGCGCAAGGCATGGCCCGCGCGCTCGTCGTCAATGCGGGCAATTCCAATGCCTTCACCGGCTATCGCGGGCGCGAGGCGGTCGAGGCGATCATGGATCAGGTCGCCGCCCACCGCGGCTGCCCGCGCGAGCAGGTCTTCGTGTCCTCGACCGGGGTGATCGGCGTGCCCTTGCCCAAGGACAAGGCCCGCGCCGGGATCGAAGCCGCGCTCCTTGCCCAGCCCTGCACCTGGGAAGAGGCCGCGAACACCATCGGCACGACCGACACGTTCGCCAAGGGCGCAACCGCGCAGGCGGTGATCGGCGAAACCACCGTGACCCTGAGCGCGATCATCAAGGGTTCGGGCATGATCGCGCCCGACATGGCCACGATGCTCGGCTACATCTTCACCGATGCCGCCGTTTCGCCCGCCTTCCTTCAGGAATGCCTGTCGGCGGCCAACACCCGCACGTTCTCGTGCATCACCGTCGACAGCGACACCTCGACGAGCGACACCGTGCTGGCCTTTGCCACCGGCAAGGCGGGCAATGCCCCGCTCACCAGCCGGGCCGATGCTGGCGCCGATGCCTTTGCCGCCGCCATCGAGGACATCTGCCGCCAGCTCGCCCACCTCGTCGTCAAGGATGGCGAAGGCGCGCAGAAGTTCATCGCGGTCAGCGTCACGGGCGCTGTTTCGGACGCCAGCGCGCGCACCGTGGGCCTGGCCATCGCCAATTCGCCGCTGGTCAAGACTGCCATCGCAGGCGAGGACGCCAACTGGGGCCGCGTGGTCATGGCCGTGGGCAAGGCAGGCGAACCGGCGGATCGCGACCGTCTGTCGATCGGCTTTGGCGGCATCTGGACGGCCAGGGACGGCCAGCCCGTCGCCGACTACGACGAAGCGCCCGTTGCCGCCCACCTCAAGGGCCGCGAAATCGCCATCACGGTCGATCTGGGCCTTGGCGAAGGCCGCGCCACGGTCTGGACCTGCGACCTCACCCACGGCTACATCTCGATCAACGCCGACTACCGGAGCTAAAACAAGACCATGCTGATCATCTGGGGCCGCATCAATTCGCACAACGTCAAGAAAGTGGTCTGGGCCGCGCAGGAATGCGGCCTGCCCTTCGAACGGCGCGAGATGGGCGGGAAATTCGGCTACACGCCCGACTATCTCGCCAAGAACCCCAACCATCTGGTCCCGATGATCGAGGATGGTGATGTTGTGGTGTGGGAATCGAACGCGATCCTGCGTTACCTGTTCGCCGCCCATGCTCCGGCGCTGTGGCCTGCCGATCCGGCCGTGCGCGCGCAGGGTGATCAGTGGATGGACTGGCAGTTCCTCTATGCCGACGCCCAGCGCGAGGCGTTCCTGGGCTGCGTGCGCGGCGGCAAGGACGGCTCTGATCCGGTCGTGGCCAAATCGGCGGCGGCCTGCGCCGAGCTGATGACCCTGCTCGACGCACAACTGGCCCGCACGCCCTGGCTCTCGGGCGACAGCTTCGGTGTCGCGGACATCCCGATGGGCACCTATGCCCACACCTGGTTCCACCTCCCCGTCGAGCGCCCCTCGCTGCCCCATGTCGAAGACTGGATGGCCCGCCTGCGCACGCGCCCCGGTTTTCAGGACATCGCCGCGGTCCCCTTCACATGAGCTGGACTCCCGCGCTCGACCAGGCTGTTTCAGCCCTGATCGCCAGCGTGGCCGACGAAGCCATCGCCCCGCGCTATCGCCAGCTTGCCGAACACGACGTGACCGCCAAGGCCGCCGACGACGTGGTAACCGTGGCCGACACCCATGCCGAACGCCTGCTGGCCGAGGGCCTCGCGCGCATCCTGCCCGAGGCACGGATCGTGGGCGAGGAAGCCGCCCATGCCGATCCGTCGGTGTTCGAGCGGCTCAAACAGGGCCTGTGCTGGATCATCGACCCGCTCGATGGCACCAACAATTTCGCCGCCGGGCGCCCGCCCTTCGGCGTGCTGATCGCGCTGGCGCATGATGGCGTCTGCGTGGCAGGCTGGATCTACGACGTGCTCACGCGCCGTCTGTGTACCGCGCAAGACGGTCGCGGTGCCTTTGTCGATGGCAAGCCGGTGCGCGCGCAAACGACCGGACAGACCCCGCCCGTCGCCGCGATTTCCACCGTGTTCATGGACGCCACCCGGCGCGAGGCGATGCGCCAGCACATCCTGCCCCACTACACCGTGGTCGACATTCCGCGCTGCGCGGCCGAGCAATATCCGCGTCTGGTGCTGGGGGTAAACGATGTCTCGATCTTCGAGCGCACCCTGCCCTGGGACCATGCCGCCGGGGTGCTGTTCGTCAACGAGGCGGGCGGCAAGGCGGCAAGGCCAGACGGCACACCCTATCGCGTCGACCAGATCGGCCAGCGCGGGCTGATCGCCGCATCGAGCCCGGCCCTGTTCGACGCCATGGCCCAGCGCCTGCGCGACCTGTAGAAACCCCTCCACTACCCGCTACGCGGGCGGTCCCCGTCCCCGCACGCGGGGAGGAGCAACAGCAGTGCCCCAAAGATCCTCCCCACACCGTGGGGAGGTGGCAGGCCACAGGCCTGACGGAGGGGAGGCCCCCCTCCACCACCCGCTACGCGAGCGGTCCCCCTCCCCGCACGCGGGGAGGAGCAACAGCAGTGCCCCAAAGATCCTCCTCACACCGTGGGGAGGTGGCAGGCCGAAGGCCTGACGGAGGGGAGGAACCCCTCCACCACCCGCTACGCGAGCGGTCCGCCTCCCCGCGAGCGGGGAGGAGAAAGGGCCTTAGAGAACGCTTTCCAGCCAGCCCTTGAGCTGGCTCTTGGGCGCCGCACCCAGCTTCTGGGCGACCGGCTTGCCATCCTTGAAGAGGATCAGCAGCGGGATCGACTGCACGCCAAAGTTGCTGGCCGTGGCGGTGTTTTCCATGATGTCCACCTTGGCGATGGTCACCTTGTCAGCCAGTTCCCCGGCGATTTCTTCGAGCGCCGGGGCGATCATCTTGCACGGACCGCACCAGTCGGCCCAGAAATCGACGAGCACGGGCTTGCCCGATTCGAGGACATCGGCGGAAAAGCTGGCGTCGGTGACGGCCTTGGTCGACATGAAACAGAACTCCTTTGAACGTTTGGAACAGTATCTAGGCGCTGGCGCGGCCCTGACAACCACGCAGTGCAGAAAGCTTTGCTCGTCCCCCGCGAGGCAAATCTAGACAGGCTGGGGCCGATGGAGCGCCAGAACCCCGGGCGGAACCGCGATCAGGTGCGGCGCATGGGTATAAAGGAGCGCGGCCTCGACCCGGCGGCCCGGATGGATTGCGCTGAGCGCCGCGGCATAGGCCGCCATCTGGCGCAAAGTCGCCACCGGCACCTCTTCGAGCCGTGCTGGCGGACGCCGCGCGGTCTTGAAGTCGACGATCAGCACGCGCTCGTCCTCGATCAGCAGGCGGTCGATCTTGCCCGAGACCACGCGCCCCTCGACAACCGCCGCCAGCGGCACTTCGGCGAGCGACTGCGGCCCGAACACCCCCTGCCAGTCGGGATGGTCGAGCACGGCACAGGCCGCGCGCACCATGTCCTCGTGCTGATCTGGCGCAAAATCGGCGGCCTGCCGCGCCAGCCAGCCGCGCGCGGCCTCCTCGCGCTCGTCACGCGGCACGGCGGGCATCCGTTCGATCAGGCGGTGGATCAGCGTTCCCCGCCGCGCCGCCATCAAGGCCCCCGGCCCCGGCTGCGTGGGCGGATCGGGGGCTTCGTCGTCGCCCAGCGCCGAAGGGGCGAGCGGGCGCGGCGGGCGTGGTTCGGGGCCGATGGGGGTGGTCAGGACCGGCGGCAGGAGCGGCAGGCCCAGAGAGGTGGCGGGCTGATACCCCTGCGAAACCGGCGGCCCGGCCATGCCGATATCGCGCGCACCGTCCCAGATCGGATCGGGCGCCCAGCCGTCTTCCTCATCCTCGCCGCCCTCGAACAGCGGTTGCAGGCGGGCATACCAGCTGTCGGCAGGCAAGTCCTTGCGGCTCTTGGGCCGCGCGCCGGCAATGAACAGCGCCTCTTCGGCGCGGGTCAGCGCCACATAGAGCAGGCGCCAGTGTTCGGCCCGCTCCTCGAGCGCGGCTTTTTCCTGCGCGGCGCGCACGGGGCCCGCTTTCTCGGCCTTGCGCAAGGGCGGCAGCGGCACCGCGCGCGCGGCCTGTCCGGGCACGACAACGCGCTCGTGCAGTTCGCCCCCGCGCGCCATGCTCGCGTCCGGGTCGTCGGCGGCATCGGCAAGGATCACGATGGGCGCCTGAAGCCCCTTCGAGCCATGGACGGTCATCACCCGCACCAGATTGGCGGCCTGCCCGGCCTCGCGCTTCAACTCGCCATCGCCGCTGTCGAACCACTGGATGAAGCCGACGAGGCTGGCCACCTGCCCCGAGGCATAGGCCATCGCCGCATTGAGCAGTTCGTCGATGGGGTCGTTGGCCTCGCGCCCCAGTCGCGCGACAAGGCGATAGCGCGCCTGCCAAGGGCCCACCAGCAACCAGTGCAGCAACGACGCAGGCGGTTCGTAATCGGCGCGGCGCAACAGGTCGAGCAGCCGCTCGACACCCTCGACCGTGGCCGGATCGCGCGAGGCGGCCAGATGGCTCCACAGCCGCACCCCGTCCTTGCGATAGCCGCGCGCGAGCAAGTCTTCCTGGCTCCACCCGATCAGCGGGGAGACCAGCAGATTGGCAAGGTTGAGGTCGTCGAACGGCTGCGCACAGAACCGCAGCGCGGCCATCAGGTCCTTGACCGCCAGCGGCGCCCCAAGCCGCAAGCGATCGACGCCCGCCACCGGCACGCCATGGGCATGAAGCCGCGCCACGATCAGCCCGGCCAGATCCTTGCGCTTGCGCACGAGGACCATGATGTCGCCCGGACCGGCATTGCGCGGCTTGCCCTTGTGCAGCGGGTATCCGGTGTCGATCCAGAGCCGCACCTGCCGCGCCAGCCGGTCGGCCAGATCGCGGTCGGGCCGCGAGAGCCAGTTTTCCGCGCCCTCCTCCCCGGCCTCGGGCGCGTCGTCATCCTCGCTGCTCTCGTCCGAGCCATCGCCGACCGTGCGCCAGAGCCGCACGAGACCGGGGCGCATGTCGCCCACATGCTGCTCGGGCGCCTCGGGCAGGCCGAACCGCTCGGGGCCGATGGTCTGGATCGCGCGGTCGACAAACGCCAGAATCGGCATCGCCGTGCGATAGGATTGCCCAAGGCCAAGCGAGAGCAGCTTGCGTGTTTCCTCGCCGGTGGCCTCTGCCAGCCCGGCCAGTTCGCGCCGCACCTGCTCGCGCGCCTTGGCAAAATTTTCCGGGCTGGTGCCCTGAAAACCGAAGATCGCCTGCTTGTAGTCGCCCACCACGAACAGCGTGCGTGCGCGCTCGCTCTCGCCGCTGAAGAAATCGTCGACCAGCCCCTTGAGCACGATGCGCCATTGCGCCTCGTTGGTGTCCTGCGCCTCGTCGACCAGCACATGGTCGAAACGCCGGTCGAGCTTGAAGCGGATCCATTCTGCCGAGGCCCGCTCGGTCAAAAGCGAGGCCGCGGCGCGGATCTGGTCGTCGAAATCGATGAATCCTTCGCGCGCCTTGGCCGCGTCCCACGCGAGGGCAAAACGCCGCCCGACGGTCAGCGCCGGATCAAGCAGCTCGGCCAGTGCCAAGAGCGCCGCCCGCTCGCGCAAGGCGGCGATCCCGGCGATCACGCGGGCCTGATAGTCGCCATAGGCCGGTTCGTGCTTGTCGATGTTGCGGGTCGACTTGGCCTCGCCCTTGCCGGTCAGGAACAGCTTGGCAAAGTCGTCGATCCCGGCGAGCCGCGCCTGCGGATTGCAGGCCAGCCAATCGCCCATCATGTTGGCCGCGTCGATCCCGGTCTTCGTGCCCCAGGCGGCATTGGCCTCCATGCAGCGGCGCACCGAGGCAACGTCAAAGGCCTCGTCCGAACAGAACGCGGCCAGATCGCTGCCGTCCTCGTCGGCCTCAAGCCCCAGCAACTGATTGATCTGCGGACGCAGCGGCAGTTGCCAGCCGGTCGGCCCGGTCCACAGCTCAATGGCCGAGGCACAGCGCAGCAGGAAGCCGATGACGCTCCCCTGATCCATCCGCAGCGCCAGCAGCGCGAGGGCGTCGAGCAGGCCCTCGTCGCCATGCTCCTCGGCCTCGACCAACATCTGGGCGAGCACCTCGCGCACGAGCAGCTCGCGGTCGCGATCCTCCATCGCCCGCGTGCCCGGCAAAAGCCCGGATTCGACCGGAAAGGCCGAGAGCAGCCACTGCGAAAAGGCGTGGATCGTCTCGATCCGCAGGCCGCCGCCGGGGCAATCGAGCACGGCGGCAAAGCGGCTGCGCGCGCGTGCCAGCTTGTCGGACCCGGCCTGCGCGCCAATCGCCTCCAGATCGGCAAACAGCTCCACATCGGGCATCCGCACCCAGCGCGCCAGCACATCGTTGACGCGCGTGGCCATTTCCGCCGCACCCGCCTTGGTGAAGGTCAGGCACAGGATATTCTCCGGCTCGACATCGGGCTGCAACAACAAGCGCAGCACGCGCGCGGACAGCACCTGCGTCTTGCCCGTGCCTGCCGAGGCGGAAAGCCAGACCGTGCGATCAGGCGCGACCGCGCGGGCCTGGTTGCCCTGAAGCGGATAGACCTTGCTCACAATGCGTCCCGCCCTTCATCATCGCGCCCATCACGGCCCTGCCATTCTTCGAGCCGCATCAACTGGTCATAGTCGGCATAGCCGGGCAGATCGGGGTTGAGCCGCGCGGTGAACGGCTCCGTGCCCAGGATCCACCGGGCAATCGCCTCTTCAAGAAAGCGCCGCGTCTCGGGCAGGAAATCCTCGCGCGGGATGCCCGATTTGCGCCGCCCTTCGAGGATCGGCTCGCGCATGAAGCCAAAGCCGCCACCCTTGGGATCGCGGGCCAGCGACCAGTATTCAAAGCGCGAAGAGTCGCCCTCCACGCGCAACTTGCCGTCCTTGTCGCGGAAGCCGCCCTCTTGCGCGATCAGGCCGATCAGCCCCAATTGCAGGGCAAAGCCTTCCTGCACCATCCGCCCCGATGGCGGGGTGCCCGTCTTGTAGTCGACAATCGCCAGGGTGCCATCGGCCAGCCGGTCGATCCGGTCGGCGCGGCCAAAGATGCGCACGCCCTCCACCCGTGTTTCGCCCCAGCATTCGAACGCGGCAACATCGCGGCCCTCGCCCGCCAGACGATCCTGTTCGTCCTCGATCCAGCCGAGCGCGGCGAGCAGGCGCGGACGCCACAGGCTGCGCATGAACGGATGCGCGCTCATCTGCGCCAGCGCGCGTTCGGCCAGCGGGATCAGCTCGCCCGGCGGCGCGCCCGCGCGGTGCCAGGCTTCGAGAATGGCGTGAACCGCCGTCCCGCGCCAGGCCGGGGTCGGATCGGCGTCGCGCGGGTCAATCGTCTTGAGCCCCAGAATCGACGCGGCATAGAACTGGTACGGGTCGGACCGCAGGCGGTCGAGCGCGGTCACCGCAATATCGACCCGCCGCTGGTCGCGGCTCGGCAGGGGCCGGGGGCGGCGATACGCCGGGCCTTGCGCCGCATGGTCGAGCGCCTTGCCCCATTGCACCGAGTCCGTTTCCCAGACCACGTCCTCCTCGTCGAGTAGGGCGTGGACGCGCAGCAAAAAGCGCGAAGGGATCGCCGGGCCGCTGGCATCGCGCTCGGCATAGCTGAGCACGACTTCAGGCGCGCCGAGCATCGCGGCCAGATCGTGCGCGGCAAGACCAATGCGGAAATCGGCCCCCGGAATGCCCAGCGCGCGCAGGATCGGCGGGGCCAGCAGCGGATCGGGCGTGGGCGCGGCGGGCCACGAGCCTTCGGTCATCCCGGCGCAGATCACGAGGTCGGCCCGGCTCATCCGCGCTTCGAGCAGGCCATAGATCGCCAGACGCGGATGGCCGCCATAGGGCGGGCGCACCGAAACCTCGTCCATCGCATCGCGCAAGAGCGCCGGGATCTCGCGCGGGTCGACCGGCAGGCTGCCCGCCTGTGCCGCCGCCTCGCGCCATTGCTCGACAAACTGCGCCAGCGCGCGCCCGTCGGCATTGCCCCAGATGCTTGCGCCCGCCAGCGTTTCGGCCAGATCGGCCAGCATGGTCAGCGTGGCGGCCAGCGGCAAGCCATCGTCCTGTTCCAGCCCACTCGCGCCGAGCAGCGGCAGGAGCAGCAGTTCGACCCCGTCCCACCAGGCCGAAAGGCCCGGATAGCGCTTTTCGCGCTCGCGCACGGCCTCGCGGATCGGCTCCAGTCCGGGGCCCGGACGGGGCCCGCGCAAGACCAGATCGAGTTGCCGCACGCGCTCCAGCCAGGCTGCGCGCGCCTCACCGGCCATGACCAGCGGATGGCCGAGCAGCGCCAGCAGGGCGACAGGCGCGCAGCGTTCCGCGCGCACTTGCGCCAGTTGCAGGAACAGGCGCCCGGCCACCGTCTGGGGCAAGGGCCGCCCGGCGGTATCGTCAGCCGCGATGTTCCAGCGTTCGAGATGCGCAATCACGCGCGAGGCCAGCCCACGATCGGGGGTGACAACCGCCACCCGGCGTTCGGGCTGGGCCAGCGCCTGCCGCACGAGAACGGCAATCGCCTGTGCTTCTTCTTCCGGGTGGGTGCTGCGCATCAGGCGCACGCCGGTAAAGCGCCGGTCGCCCGGCGGCAGGTCGATCCACGCCGTGCTCGCCTCGGGCGGCAGGAACAGGTTGGAAATCGCCCGGCTGCGCGCAGGGGGCGCGGCGGACATCCCGGCACGGTGCCACGGCTTCACGTCCTCGCGCGTCAGGCCCATGCGGGTGAGCAGCAATTTGAGGTGATACTGCGGGTGGGTGAGCTGGTCCCCGCGCCCGAACACCGGGCCCGGCTCCCCCGTTTCGGCGTCCTCCTCGCTCGCCCCCGCCTGCCCCAGTGCGTCCCAGACAGCAGGATCGAGCGCAAGGTCGAGATCGGGCAGTACCACCGCCCCTTGCGGCAGGTCGGCGACCGTGCGCAACAGCCGCGCAATCGCGGGCGCGCCCGAAGTCACCCCGGCGGCGATCACCGGAAACGGCGGCGGCGCCAAGCGCCAGGCCTGCGCGGCATGATCGAGCAGGAGATTGCGCCGCACCGGCGCGTCGACCTGTCCGCGCTCCTCCAGTTCAAAGCGCCAGCGCATCTGCACCCGTGCGAACAGGCGCAGGCTGTCCTGCCAGTGCTCGGCCAGCTCGGGCAGCATGTCGATGGTGAGCAATTGCTCGGGCGCGACATCCTCGGCGGCCATGCGGTCGAGCGACTGGGCGAGACTGCGCGCCTGACGGACCAGCCCGGCTTCGCCCCGCACGATGCCTTCGGCCTGCAATTCCCCGCGCAGCAATTCGGCCAGCCGCAAGAGCCGGAAAACCGGATCGCAGGCAGGCGGCGCCACGCTGCCCCCGCCCAGCGGATCGAGCAGGGCGCCCAGGGTCTCGTCGAGATCGAGGTCGCCCACCACCGCCATGCGCGGCAGCAGCAGCCCCCCGCCCGAGGCGCGGACAAAGGCCTCGGTCAGGTTGCGCACCGCGCGCTGGCTGGGCAACAGCAGGGTGAGCCGCGCAAGGCCGAACGTGTCCTCGCGATAGCGCGGCAAAAGCCCGGCCACGAGGGCATCGGCAAAGCCGCGATGGGCGGCGATGGTATAGACGCTTGCGCCCCGGCTGCTCACGCTCCGGTGAGCGCCTGAACGGTCGGCGCGATCATCTCGGGCGCGCCCACCTCATACCACAGCCCGGTATGGGGCAGGCCATAGAGCCGCCCTTCGGCAATCGCCCGGTCCCACAAGATCCCGGTCGAGAACGCCCCTTGCGGCGCATCGCGCAAGAGCCGCTGCGACACGATCTGGATGCCGGTGAAGATATAGGGTGCCACCCGCCCCGGCTTGCGCCGTGCGACAAGGCCCATGGGATCGAGATGGAAATCACCGGGCCCGGCATAGTTGAAGGCCTGCGCATGGCTGACCATCAGCAAAAGCGCGTCCATCCGCGCCGGGTCCCAGGCATCGGACAGAGCGGCAAAGACATTGCGCGGCCCGTCGAGCCAGATATTGTCGCTGTTGAGGCAGAAGAACGTCTCCCGGTCGATCAGCGGCAGCGCCTTGACGAGGCCCCCGCCGGTTTCGAGCAAGGCCTCGCGCTCGTCCGAAACGGCGATGGCCGGGGCCTCGCGCATCAGGACATGGGCTTCGAGCTGGTCGGCCAGATAGTGGGCATTGACCACCGCGCGCGTCACGCCCGCCTCCGACAGCTTGTCGAGCGCATGGTCGATCAGCGCCTTGCCCGCCACGCGCACGAGCGGCTTGGGGCGGCTGACGGTGAGCGGGCGCATCCGCTTGCCGATCCCGGCCGCCAGCACCATCGCGGTATCGGAAACCAGAGGCTTGCTCATGCCGCAAACTCCCCGCCCAGACGCCGCGCCGGATCGCGCAAGTCAGCCGGGATATTGGCATCGAACCAGCGCGCCACCGGGGCGAGCGCGGGATGGGCCAGATCGCGTTCGAGCATGGCCCAGACACGCGGGATATAATCGAGATAGCGCGGCTTGCCGTCGCGCTTCCACAGGCGCACGAAAATGCCCACGATCTTGGTGTTCCGCTGCGCGCCCAGCCGGGCATAGTCGGCGAGGAAATCCCCCTGCGGCTGCGCCTTTTCGACGTAGTAGTCGAACATGCGCGCCTCAAGCTCGGGCGAGACCTCGCGCCGCGCGTCCTGCAACAGCGAGACGAGATCGTAGGCCGGATGGCCGGTCAGCGCGTCCTGAAAGTCGAGCAGGCCCTGCGTTTCGAGCCCGCCGAGCAGCATGATGTTCTCGGCGTGATAATCGCGCAGCACGGTCACGCCGGGGCGCTGGTTGGGCAGCAAGGGCGCGAGCACTTCTTCCCAGGCCTTCTGCCAGCCCTCCACATCGACATAGAGCGCGCGCGCCGGGCAGAACCATTCGATGAACAGCTTCACCTCGCGCAAGTACTCGCTCATGCCATAGGCCGTGAACGGCCCGGCAGGCAGGTGTGCCAGCTCGACCAGAACGTCGATCGCCGCGCGATAGACCGCGTCTTCATCCTGCGGCCAGGCGTCGAGATATTCGCGGCAACGGACATTCCCGAAATCTTCGAGCAAGACCCAGCCATTGCCCGCATCTTCAGCCAGAATCGCGGGCGCGCGCAAGCCATTGGCGTCGAGCCAGCGCGCCGCGCGCAGGAACGGCTGCGGGTCTTCCTGCGGCGGGGGCGCGTGCATCAGCATCGCACTGCTGCCATCGCTTCGCACCACGCGGAAATAGCGGCGGAACGAGGCATCGCCGGGCAAAGGTTCGATTGCGGCGCCCGCCCAGCCCGCATGGGCCAGGAACGCCTCGATTCCCATCGGAAGATCGCTGCTCATGGCAAACGCTCTAGCCAGCCAGTGCCCGGCAAGACAATGGCCTGCCGCCCGTTTTCCGCTATTTCCAGACGCAGCGTCAAACACCCGGCCTCGTGGGCAAACCCCCCGGCATGGTCGGGCCATTCGGCGATCAGCACCGCGCCATACCGATAATCGTCCAGCCCGATCTCCTCGGCCTCAGCCGGGTCGTTCAACCGGTAGAAATCGGCATGAACCACCGGCAGGCGCACGGCGGGCGGATCATAGGCCTCGACGATGGTGAAGCTGGGCGAAGGCACCTCCCCCTCGTGACCCAGCGCTTCGAGCAGGGCGCGCGCCAGCGTGGTCTTGCCGGCCCCCAGCGTCCCTTCGAGGGCCAGCACATCGCCCGCGCGCAGCAGGGGAGCAAGGCGCCGGGCAAAGGCCTGCGTTGCGGCCAGATCGGGCAAGGGAACGACTGAAGACATGCAAAAACAAGGCCTTGTCAGGTAAAAGTGAAAACAATCAGGGCAGTGTGACAATCGCGCTGGTGCCCGCGCCCGGCTCGGACAAAAGCTCGAACTGGCCCCCGTGCGCGGCGATCAACTGGCGCACGAGCGGCAGGCCCAGCCCCAGCCGCCGCTCGACCGGGCGGCCATCGGTGCTCAGGCTCAGGCCCTCCATCGCGCGGGCCAGCGCGGCCGCATCCATGCCCTTGCCATTGTCGGAGACGACCACGCGCACGTCGTGCGCCTGCCGCGTGCATTCGACGAGAATGCGCCCGCCCTCCGGCGTGGCAGCCATGGCATTGTCGATCAGCAGGCCGAACACCTTGCGCAGGCGGCGCACGTCGCCCGTCACCTTGCCCACAGCCGAAGTGCCGCGCAAATCGAGGGTCAGCCCGGCAGCGGTGATCTTTTCGGCCCGTTCGCGCACGACATCGGCCAGCAGCGGGAAAATATCGACCGGCTCGCGCGCGAGGGGCAACATGCCCGCCTCGCTCTGCGACAGGTCGAGCACGTTCTCGATCTGCTCGCCCAGCCGCGCCACCGAGGCCAGAATGGCGGCGACATAATCGCGCGCCTGCGGGGTCAGTTCCCCGGCAAGGCCGCTGTCGAGCATTTCGGCAAAGCCGCCGATGGAATTGAGCGGATTGCGGAATTCATAGCTCATGTTGGCCATGAACCGCGACTTGACCGCGTCGGCCTCGATCAGCGCGGCATTGCGCTCGCGCAGGGCGGCTTCGGCCTTCTGGGAATCGGTGATGTCGAGCACGGTCAGCAGGCCATTGCCATCGGGCAGCGGCACGCCGGAAAATTCGAGGTGGCGCCCATCGGCCAGCGCCAGACGCCCGCTGGTCTGCTTGCGTTCGAGCGTGGCGGCCTGAATCACCTGCCCGATCTGCCCCACTTGCGCCGGGCGGCGCAGCGAGGGCGCCAGACGGGTGAGCAGGTGATCGGCGCGCGGATGGGTGGCGAGGAACTCCTCGTCGAGCGCCCAGTCGGTGGCAAAGCGGCGGTTCCACAGTTGCACACGGCTGTCCGGCCCGAACACGGCGAGCGATTCGAACAGGTTGTCGAACGTGGCCGTGCGCGTGCGCAGCAGGGTGTCGCGCGTGGCCGAAAGCTGCAACTGCTCGGTCCGGTCCTCGAAGATCAGCAGCAGCCCGCCATCGGGCATCGGCTGGGCAACGACGCGCAAATGCGTGCCGTCCGACAGGTGCCATGGCTCCTCGCGCGGCTCGCGCGCGTGGAACCATGCCTGCCGCTCGCGCCGCCACTCGGGAAAATCGCGCACTTCGGGCACTTTGCCGCCATCACGCAGCCGGTCGAGCACGCGGTCGAAGGGCGGCGTATCGGCCACCCAGGCGGGCGGAATGGCAAAGATGCGCAGGAACGGCTGGTTGGCAAAGACCAGATTGCGGCCTGCGTCGAACTGGGCGATCCCCGCCGACAGGGTGTCGAGCGTCTGCCGCTCGGCCTCGCGGAAGCGGCGGAACTGGCGGGTCAGTTCCTCCATCTGCTCGATATCGACCGCATAGCCGGCCACGCCTTCCGCGCCGATGGGCAGGTCGCTCACCCGCATCGTGCGGCGCTGGCCGTTGATCGTGGCCGACACCACCCGTTCGAGCGGGCGCCCGCTGGCAAAGACATCGGCGGCCACTTTGGCCGGGGTCGGCCCCTCGCCCGCCTCGACCAGTTCGATCCCCTGCTCGACGACATCGACCGCGCTGGCCGCGCCCACGGCCCGGACATAGGCCGAATTGACCAGCCGCAGGCGCATCGCCGCATCGCGAAACCACATCGGCAGGGGCGCGGCCTCGATCAGCCCGGCCAGCCCCGAAAAATCGGCATGGGCCTGCGCGGATTCAGCTTCCAGCGCGCGCACGCGGCTTTCGCTGTCGGTCGCATCGAAGACCCAGAGCAGCGCCGCATCGGCAGGGGCCACTTGCGGATCGGCCAGCCCGCCACGCACAGAAAGCGTGCGGGCACCCCCACGCGGAACCAGCGCCATGGCCAGCGGCGCCCCGGTCTTCTGGGTGTGGCGCACGGCCTGCGTCAAGGCGCCCAGCGCCTGGGCGTCGAGCACATCTTCCAGCTCGGTCAGGTAATCGGGCAGGGCATCGCGCCCCAGCCAGCCGGCCAGCCGCGAGGCGCCCTCGATCCGCCCGTCGGCGCGGACCAGCAGCGGCAGGGCGGGCGCTTCCTCGACCATGCGGGCCAGCTTGCGCGCAAGTTGCTGCGCCCCTTGCGCACGGGCCATGCGCGCGCGCGCGGCCAGCACCGCCCAACCGGCCACCAGCGTCCAGACCGCCAGAAGCAGCGCCACGGCCACGAGTGCAAGGGAATGGGACTGCATCGGCCCATGGCTAGGCCCAGCGCCCGCAATTGACAACTGTACGAACCTTCAAAAATGGCCAAAACCGGCGCAACAAGGCCCCAAAGCAAACGCCCCGCATCCTCTTGAAGGATGCGGGGCGCTGTCACGCCTTGCGATGCGCTGGCGCGCGATCAGTAGCGGTAGTGGTCCGGCTTGAACGGCCCCTGCGGCGTCACGCCGATGTAGCTGGCCTGCTTCTCGCTCAGCTTCGAGAGCTTGACGCCCAGCTTTTCGAGGTGAAGCGCGGCGACCTTCTCGTCGAGGTGCTTGGGCAGCACATAGACGTCGTTCTTGTATTCACCGTTCTTGGTGAACAGTTCGATCTGGGCCAGCGTCTGGTTGGTGAAGCTGGCGCTCATCACGAAGCTGGGGTGGCCGGTGGCGCAGCCCAGGTTCACCAGGCGGCCCTTGGCCAGCACGATGATCTGCTTGCCGTCGGGGAATTCGACGAGGTCGGTGCCCGGCTTCACTTCGGTCCACTTGTAGTTCGACAGGGCCGAAATCTGGATCTCGCTGTCGAAGTGACCGATGTTGCACACGATGCTCATGGGCTTCATGGCCTTCATGTGCTCGGCGGTGATCACGTCTTCGTTGCCGGTCGCGGTCACGAAGATGTCGGCGCGGGTGACGGCCTCTTCCATCGTGACGACTTCATAGCCTTCCATCGCGGCCTGAAGCGCGCAGATCGGGTCGATCTCGGTGACCATGACGCGCGCGCCGCCGTTGCGCAGCGAGGCGGCCGAACCCTTGCCCACGTCGCCAAAACCGGCCACGCACGCGACCTTGCCGGCCAGCATCACGTCGGTGGCGCGACGGATCGCGTCGACCAGCGATTCCTTGCAGCCATAGAGGTTGTCGAACTTCGACTTGGTCACCGAATCGTTCACGTTGATCGCGGGGAACGGCAGCTTGCCGTCCTTGGCGATCTGGTAGAGGCGGTGAACGCCCGTGGTGGTTTCTTCCGAAACGCCCTTGATAGCCTTGACGCTGGCGGTCAGGTAGCCGGGCTTTGCGGCCAGGAACGCCTTGAGCGCGCGGCAGAACTCGATTTCTTCGGCGTTGCTGGGCTCGAACAGCTCTTCGCCCGCTTCCACGCGCGCGCCCCACAGCGCGAACATGGTGGCGTCCCCGCCATCGTCGAGGATCATGTTGGCGGTTTCATCGCCCCAGTCGAAGATGCGGCCCACATAGTCCCAATAGTCGGCCAGGCTCTCGCCCTTGATGGCGAAGACGGGGATGCCCTGCGCGGCGATCGCGGCAGCGGCGTGATCCTGCGTCGAGAAGATGTTGCAGGTCGCCCAGCGGACTTCGGCGCCCAGCGCGACCAGCGTCTCGATCAGCACGGCGGTCTGGATCGTCATGTGCAGCGAGCCGGTGATGCGCGCGCCCTTCAGGGGCTGCGAGGCGCCGAATTCGGCGCGCAGAGCCATCAGGCCGGGCATTTCGGTTTCGGCGATGGCGATTTCGGCGCGGCCAAAATCGGCCAGGCCGAGGTCGGCGATCACATAGTCCTTGCTGGCTTCGAGCGCGGTGGCCACGAGGCTTTTCTCCGTCAAATGAGGTATTTTCACGTACCAGAGCCGCACGCGAAATCCGCGTCAGGCGGATCACGGCGGATCGTTGATGGCTGCCTCTTAGCCGCTCCCCACCGGCAGGGCAACGTTAATATAAAGATGTCTTTATATCGGGTCTTTTCGCAGGGTCACGCACCTGCACTCCCGTTGCGGCCCGGTTGCGCAACGCTGCGCCCGGTCTATATCCATGGCCCGGCGCGCACCCCCGCCGCGCCGCATAAGCGAAAGGAATTTTGGGCATGACGATTTCTGTTGGCGACACCCTGCCCAACGTCAAGCTGGTCAAGGCCACTGCGCAAGGCCCCGAAGCCGTCCAGTCGGCCGAGTTCTTCAAGGGCAAGCGCGTGGCGCTGTTCGCCGTGCCCGGCGCCTTCACCCCCACCTGCTCGGCCAAGCACCTGCCCGGCTTCGTCGAAAAGGCCGATGCGATCAAGGCCAAGGGCATCGACGAGATCGCCTGCATCTCGGTCAACGATGCTTTCGTGATGAAGGCCTGGGGTGCGGCCAATGGCGCCGACACCGTCACCATGCTGGCCGACGGCAACGGCGACTTCGCCAAGGCCGTGGGCCTGACCATGGACGGCAGCGGCTTTGGCATGGGCCTGCGCAGCCAGCGTTATGCGATGGTGGTGAAGGACGGCGTCGTCGAGCAGCTTCACGTCGAAGCGCCCGGCGATTTCAAGGTCAGTTCGGCCGAATACCTGCTCGAACAGCTCTGATCACATCGTGATCAGGTCAGCCTGCCCCCTGCTTCGCGCCGGGGGCAGGCTGACTGCCGATCCCGGTCAATAGCCCATCAGGCTCATCACTTCCTTGCGGCTGCGCGAATCTGCCAGGAAGCAGCCGTGCAGGCGGCTCGTCACCATGCCCACGCCCGGCGTGCGCACGCCGCGCCCGGTCATGCAGCCATGCTGCGCCTCGATCACCACGGCCACGCCCTCGGGCTGGAGGTGATCCCAGATGCACTGCGCGACCTCGGCGGTCAGGCGCTCCTGAATCTGGAGGCGGCGGGCATAGCCGTGAAGCACGCGCGCCAGCTTGGAAATGCCAACCACCCGGTTCTTGGGGAGGTAGGCGATCGCGGCCTTGCCGGTGATCGGCGCCATGTGGTGCTCGCAGTGCGACTGGAACGGGATGTCCTTGAGCACGACGATCTCGTCATAGCCGCCCACTTCCTCGAACGTGCGGCTCAGGTGGATGGCCGGGTCTTCCTGAAAACCCTGACAATATTCGGCCCAGGCGCGGGCCACGCGCTTGGGGGTGTCGCGCAGGCCTTCGCGCGTCGGGTCATCGCCCGCCCAGCGCAGCAGCGTGCGGATCGCCTCCTGTACATCGTCGGGAACCGGCATCTTGCCGCGCAGGGCGTCCTCGTCGGCCTCATCATGGCCGCAGCCGGGCAGTTTGCTCATTGTCGTCCAGTCCTCAACTCACCATCAGGAAACCGCCCGCGCCCCGCGTTTTCACGCCGCTTGCGGGCAAAGTCCACGCGCAAGCCGCTACCCGCTCCGCGAACGCTTCGCAATGCTCTGTCGGCAAACAAGCCATGGCGGGGAAACGTTCCCGCCCCCGCCGTCGCAGGATTATTGCCAGCATTATTCTTGCTGGGTCACGGCTGGCGCGGGATCACCACTTCGTCAGGGTGGGCGACGTTGAGGTCCGCGCGGAGCAACTCGCCCACCAGATCGGGATCGGCATGGCGCGGATCGAGCAGGTTGACGCGGTTGGAAAGCCGGTCCCGCTCGGCGGTGAGCAGCACGACTTCCTTCTGGCGCTGTTCGAGCAGGCGCGCGTTCTCGCTCCACGCGAGCAGCCCGCTGGGGCCCGCCACGGCGAAAGCACCCATCATCAACAGCGCGAGCAAAGCCAGAGACTCGGTCATGCTGTTGCGGGGCATCTTGAGGTTTGGACGGCGCCGCTTCATGGCCAAACGAGATCACATTGCTTTCGTTTTGGCAAGAACGCCTCGTCGCAAATGCGATGGAAAACCCGCGTGTGGCGCGAGGCTTCAGGACGGGCTCGCGCAAGGAACCGGAACGGTCAATCTTCGCCATGTACCTGCTGCGTGCCCGCTGCCCCAAAACCGATGGCATCAGCATGGTTCCTCGCGCATTCCCGCGCCGCGCCCACGCCTTTCCCGGCCATGCCGGGCCGGGCCCCTGCGTAGCAATCCGGGGGAAATTTTCGGCAGACATTAACCCGTCCGAAGCACTTGCGCATGCATGATCGCCGCTGCGGGGAAGTTCTCCCCGAGGACGCGGCGCCTTGTCGCGTGCCGAATTTGCGGGAAGGCTCTGTTCAGCTCATGCGTCTTGGTTGGTTTGGTCCAGGTATCATGCGCCAGTTGGGTTCGAGGCGCACGCACCGGGACGGTTGCACGCGCCGAAACGAACGCGGCTTTTTCGCCCGCCTCGCCTGCGAACTGGCCACCGATCGTGCGGGCAATGCCTGGGCCATCGTCGCCCTCACCGCCTTTCTGGTGATCACCCTGGCGGGCCTGGGCACCGACGCGTCGCGCGCCTATCTGGTCAAGACCAGCCTGCAAAACGCATGCGACGCCGGCGTGCTGGCCGGGCGCAAGGCCATGGCCGCCTCGGGCACCTATGGCACGAGCGAAACCGCCAAGGCCAACAAGATGTTCGCCTTCAACTTCCACCAGAGCGAGACAGGCTCCAGCACCCCGGTCTTCAGCAGTTCGGCCGATTCCACCGGCCACGTCAACGGCACCGCCAGCACGACGATGCCCACCACCCTGATGCAGATGGCCGGCTATACCAGCGTGCCGGTCTCGGTGGTCTGTAGCGCCGAATTGCAGATGGCCAACGCCGACGTGATGTTCGTACTCGACACCACCGGCTCGATGGCCTGCGACGTCAATGGCAACAACTGCAACTCGGGCTCCTCGTCCAAGATCGTGGGCCTGCGCGCGGCTGTCCGCTCGTTCTACCAGACCGTTGCCTCGGCGGTGACCGACAAGGCCAATACCCGCATCCGTTTCGGCTTCGTGCCCTATGGCATGACGGTCAACGCCAAGAACCTGCTGACATCAGGCGCGATGCCGACAAGCTACTTCGCCGACAGTGCGCCCTACCAGACGATGATGGTCAAGTTTTCGACGAGCCCGACCTATGTCACCGTGAACGGGGTGAGGCAGGCCCGCTACCTTGCCATCGCCTACAAGTATATCCAGAGCACGATCCCGGTTTCCGACTTCAAGGGCTTTGGCAACGTGGCGCTGGGCACCGGGGTCACGCTCTACACGCAATCCAACGGCTGGTGGGGCTATTACGACAATGCCTCGAGCGCGACCTATGTGACCAACCAGCCGTCGAGTTCCAACCCGTATTACAACCTGCGCGACCTGGCCACCGGCACCAATGTGACAGGCACCGTCGGGAACCTGAGCACCACCAACAGCAGTTGGGGGGGATGCATCGAAGAACGCGCGACCGTGCCGCAGCTCTCGATGTCGCCCATTCCCAGCGGCGCGACCGACATGGACCTGACCAGTGCGCCGATCAATGATGACACGCGCTGGAAGCCCTATCTTGCGGACCTCGAATACTATCGGTCGAACTATACGACCTCGACGCCCGATACCACATCGGTGTTTGACAGGCAGGTCGGCTATTGCCCTTCACCGATGATGCCGTTCACCACCGTCGATACCACGGCCCCCAATACCGTGCCCGACTGGCTCAATACCTATCTCAGCGGCCTCGTCGCCAATGGCGGCACCTATCACGACATCGGCATGATATGGGGCGGACGCCTGGGCAACCCCAGCGGGATCTTCGCTGCCAATGTGAATGCCGGCAACCTCTCCTCGGTCAGCCGTCACATCATCTTCATGACCGATGGCACGATGGAAAACTATCCCAGCAACTATACCGCCTGGGGCGTGACCGCCTACGACGGTCGCGATGCACCGACGAACACCTCGAACACCAGCCTCGTCAACTATCACAACAACCGGTTTCTGGCCGCCTGCAACACGGTCAAGGCGATGGGCTACACGATCTGGGTGATCGGCTTTGGCCAGACGCTTACCCCGCAGATGACCTCGTGCGCCACGGCGGGCCGCGCTTACTACGCCTCGGACACCTCGAAGCTGACCACCACGTTCCAGTACATTGCCGGTCAGGTCGCCGACCTGCGGATCAACAAGTGATGGGAAGGCGCGCCATCCCCCTCGCCCGCGCAGGGCGCCGGTTGCGGCGCGACCGGCTTTTACGCGACCGGGCAGGCGTCACCGCCGTCGAATTCGCGCTGGTCGTGCCGTTCCTCCTGCTGATCATGTCGATGGGGGTCGAACTGGGCATGGCCTATTATGTCGATACGGTTCTGAACGGCACGATCAATGCGGCGGGCCGGGCCTCCTCGCTCCAGAGCGGGCAAACCGGGACAAGCGCAATCGATGCCCAGGTCACGGCCCAGATCCGCAATGCCGTGCCCTGGGCGCAGGTGACCATGTCACGAAAAAACTACACCAATTTCACCAATATCGGCACGCCCGAAGACTTCACCGATTCCAACCACAACGGCCAGTATGACCAGGGCGAATGCTTTGCAGATGCCAATGGCAACGGTGTGTGGGACGCCGATATGGGCGCATCGGGCATCGGCGGCGCCAACGACGCCGTACTCTACACCGTCAGGGTCACCTATGCGCCGATCTTCCCGTTCACGCCGATGCTCGGGCTGCCTTCGCAGATGAGCCTGTCCGCCAGCACGATCATGCGAAACCAGCCTTTCGCCACCCAGTCCACCCGCACGACGACCCAGGTATGCTGAACATTCGCTCTTCCTTCGTGAAACGGCAGCGCCAGACCGGGATCGCGCGCCTGCTCGCGCGCCTCATCCGCGACCGCGGGGCCGTGACCGTCATCGAACTGGCGGTGAGCCTGCCGTTCCTGATGGTCATGATCCTCGGTACGCTCGAAATGGTGAACCTGGGCATTCTCCATGACCGGCTCAACCAGCTGGCGATCTCGGTGGCCGACAATGCCTCGCGCGCGAAGCAATCGGTTGTGGGCGGCGCGCCGGTCTTCCGCGAGTTCGACGTCAACCAGGTCTTCACCGGCGCCTCGCTCTCGGTGCGGGATCTCGATTTCCCCACCAACGGGCGCGTGATCCTCTCCAGCCTGGAAACCAATGCGCAAGGCGGCCAGTGGATTCACTGGCAGCGCTGCTGGGGCAATACGTCCTATGCCTCGCGCTATGGCGTTGAGGGAACCGGCGCGAGCGGCACCTCGTTTGCGGGAATGGGCCAGCCGGGCCACGTGATGACCGTGGAATATCCCAATGCCATCATGTTCGTCGAGGTGGTCTATCAGTATCGCCCGATGTTCTTCGGCTCGCTGTTCACCCCCCAGTTGCTGCACAAGGACGCCGCCATGTACGTGCGCGACGACCGCAATCTGAACGCTGGGGTCACGAACCCGAGTCCCATGGTCGCCGAAGAGGACTGCTGACTGCGGTCTAGAGCCGGTCGAGCAGCGAATACCAGGCCATGCCCAGCACCAGCAGGGGCAGGCGCGCCTCGTAGCCGCCGGGAATTCTGGCGGTGGGCACGCGGGCCATCAGGTCGAACCGCTCGGCACTGCCGGCAATCGCCTGTGCGGCCACGGCCCCGCCCCAGGTCGCCATGGCCACCCCCTGCCCCGAATAGCCCCCGATGGTCAGGATATTGGGGGCGAGGAAATCGAAATAGGGCATCCGGTTCATCGTGATGCCCAGCGTGCCGCCCCAGCCATAATCGATCCGGGTTCCCGCCAGCTGCGGATAGATGCCCAGCATGGCCTTGCGCACATAGGCGGGGATGTCGGCCGGAAAACGATAGCCATAGCTCTCGCGCCCGCCAAAGATCAGGCGATGATCACCCGACAGGCGGAAATAGTTGATCACGAACTTTGAATCAGCCACCGCCGCATCGTTGGCGACCAGCGAACGGGCCAGATCCTCGCCCAGGGGCTCGGTCGCGATGATGTAGTTGTTGATCGGCATGACCCGGTCCGCGACCTTGCGATCAAGCTTGCCCAGATAGCCGTTGCCCGCCAAGATCACATGGCCCGCGCGCAGGCTTCCTCCAAGGGTCTTGACCAGCGGCTTTGCGCCCTGATCTAGCGCCAGAACTTCCGACTTTTCATGAACCCGCACGCCCGCCGCGATGCAGGCCCGCGCCAGAGCGAAGACATAGCGCAAGGGCTGAAGGTGAACCCCTTGCGCATCGAACGAGCCGTTGTGATAGGCCTGCGTTCCCAGCAAGGCGCAGATGTCCTCGCGCCCGAGCCAGTCGATCGCCTCGTAGCCATAGCGCGTGCGCAGCAGGTCCACTTCGGCGCGGGTATGGGCGCCCAGCCGCGCGCGGTGGTTGGCATGGATGATCCCGCGCTTGAGGTCGCAGGCAATGCCCAGTTCGTCGACCAGATCGAGCACGAGTTGCCTTGCCGCCAGCCCCGCATCCCACAGCGCGCGCGCGTCCTCGCGCCCGACCATCGCTTCAAGGGCGATCTGGTCGACCCGCTGCCCCGGCCCGATCTGTCCACCGTTGCGCCCCGAAGCCCCCCAGCCCAGCCGGTGCGCATCGAGCACGACCACGTCATAGCCGCGCCGCCGCAGATGAAGCGCTGCCGAAAGCCCCGAAAGCCCCCCGCCCACGATGCACACATCGCAAGTGCCCTTGCCCGCCAGCGCCGGGAAGGCAGGCAGCGGCGGCGTGGTCGCCGCATAGAACGAGGGGGGAAATTGGCCGACAGTCTCGTTCGCATGGAGAGCACTGGTCATGCACACCCGCTCCAGCCCAGATTTCGACGAGAAATGGTGCGCCCGACGGGATTCGAACCCATGGCCCCAAGATTAGGAATCTTGTGCTCTATCCTGCTGAGCTACGGGCGCCCGCGCCTCTCTTAGGCAAGGCGTGCCGCCAAGGCAATGCGCGTTTGAACAGGAGACTTGCAGGCCCTCAATTGGCCTGCTCGGGCGGCACCACGGGCACCAGCAGCGGGGCGATCTCGATCCCTTCATCGAGCAGGTCGCGCGCCTCGCCGGGGGTCGCCTGTCCGTGGATCGGGGCCACTTCCTTGTCGCCATAGTGCATCGCGCGGGCCTCGTCGGCGAAAGTATCGCCCACCCAGGTCGAACGCTTGAGCGCCTCGGCCTGCGCCTGCACGACCGCCTTGAGCATTGCCACGGCTTCGGGCGGAAGGGGCGGAGGAGCCGGCGGCGCAGCGGGGGTCGGTGCAGAGGGCGCAGCAGGCGCGGCTCCTTCCGGCCCGCTTTTGTCCGGCTCGGCCCGGACCGGCGCCTGATTGCCCTTGCGCCCCACTGCCGGGGCCATGACCGCCTTGCCCACCGCCGCGCTGCCACAGACCGGACAGGCCAGCAGCCCGCGCGCCTGCTGGTCGGCATAGTCGCCCGACGAGCCGAACCAGCCCTCGAACCGGTGCCCTTCAGGCGTGCATTGCAGATCGAAGACAATCATGGCGCGCCCGTTACGTGCAGGCGAGCGGGCTTGGCAAGTCCCCTCCGAGGGACCGTTTGTTGGCAAGACTGGGCACTTGCCCGCGGACCGCCGCCGTGCGGGCCGGGTCGATCGTGGCAAAGCCAAGTCCCGCAGCCTGCCCCATATCGAGCACGACCTCGCCCCAGGGATCGACGACGAGGCTGTGGCCATACGTCTCGCGCCCGTCCTCGTGGAGGCCCGATTGCGCCGCCGAGATCACATAGGCGCTCGCCTCGACCGCACGGGCGCGCTGCATCAGGTGCCAGTGCGCCGCGCCCGTGGGCACGGTAAAGGCGGCAGGCGCCGCAATGCAGTCGCAGCGCGCGCGGCCCAGCGCCTCGAACAGGGCGGGAAAGCGAATGTCGTAGCAGATCGCCAGCCCCAGCCTGCCGACCGGACATTCGACCGTGACGACCGCCTCGCCGGGCCGATAGGCTGCCGATTCGCGCCATGTCTCGCCGCTTGCCAGATCGACATCGAACATGTGGATCTTGTCGTAGCGCGCGGCAATCGCACCGGTATCGTCGATCACGAAGGCCCGGTTGGCCAGCCGGGTGTCGCCCGCGCGCCCATCGGGCCCGGTTTCGGGCCGGATCGCCAGCGAGCCGAGATGGACCCACAGGCCCAGCCGCGCCGCCGCCTCGCGCGCGGCGGCCAGCACGCGGTCCTCGTCCTCGCCCACGATATGGGCCGCCGCGCGCGCGCGGTTGCGGTCGATCAGGCCGGTCATCTCGGGCGTGAACAGCATGGCCGCACCCTCGCGCGCCGCCTGCTCCATCGCGGCCACGAGCATGCCGGCATTGGCCAGCGGGTCGATCCCGCTGGTCATCTGCAACAGGCCAACCCTGACCGGCCCCCGTCCCTCAGTCAGAGAAGGCGTGCCCATCACGCCAGGCCCAGCAGCGGGTCGAGCTTGCCCGCGCGGTCGAGCGCGTGGATGTCGTCGCAACCGCCCATGGCCTGACCGGCGATGAAGATCTGCGGCACGGTCGTCGCGCCGGGCGCGCGCTCGACCATTTCGGCACGCTTGGGCCCGCCCATGGTCACGTCATATTCCTCGTAAGGCACGCCCTTGGCGTCGAGCAACTGCTTGGCCCGCACGCAATAGGGGCAGCCCCACTTGGTGTAGATTTCGACTTTGGGAAACTGGGACGAGCTCATGTTTTCTCCTCGAACGGGAAGACCGGAAACGGGGTCTTGAAACGGGACTTTCGAGCCCACACATGGTCTTTCGTGAAGGGCGCCGCAAGACGGGCTCCTCACTTTCAGCCGCCCCGACGCCGGAGTTTGCCGGGCCGGGGCCAGTGCAGATTGCTCTTTTTTGAGGATATTGCCATGAACCGTTTCGATTTTACCCCCTATCGCCGCACGACCGTGGGTTTTGACCGCCTGTTCGACCTGCTCGAACGCCAGGCCCGCGCCAATGCCGGCGACAACTATCCCCCCTTCAACATCGAGCGCCGGGGAGAGGACGCCTACCGGATCACGCTGGCCGTGGCCGGGTTCAAGCCCGAGGAACTCGACATCACCGCCCAGCAGAACCTGCTGGTGATCAAGGGCAGCAAGGCGGACCTTTCCGACCGCCAGTACCTCCACCTCGGCATCGCCAACCGTGGTTTCGAACGCCGGTTCGAACTGGCCGATTTCGTGCGCGTCGATGCCGCTGACCTGGCCGATGGCCTGCTGACCATCGACCTCGTGCGCGAAGTGCCCGAGGCGATGAAGCCCAAGAAGGTGCTGATCGGCGACCAGAAGACGCTCACTGTCGTCGAAGGTGGCGATACCGCCCACGCGGCCTGATCCCTGCATCAAGGCAAACAAAAAGGGCGGGGCCTTGCGGTCCCGCCCTTTCTTTTCGTGTCCTGTGCCCGGCAATCAGACCAGGCTTTATCAGACCAGACGGGCCTGCTTGACCGCTGCGGCAATGAAGCCCTTGAACAGCGGGTGCGGATCGAACGGACGGCTCTTGTATTCGGGGTGGAACTGCACGCCGATGAAGAACGAATGGTCCGGGCGCTCGATGATTTCGGGCAGCAGGCCATCGGGCGACATGCCCGAGAAGCGCAGGCCGCCCTTTTCAAGCGCCTCGCGATAGGCGACGTTCACTTCGTAGCGGTGACGGTGGCGCTCGCTGATCGTGGTGGCGCCGTAGATCGCGGCCACATCGCTGTTGCCGGCCAGCTGCGCCTCATAGGCGCCCAGACGCATCGTGCCGCCTAGATCACCGCCCGCCTCGCGCTTTTCGAGGCCTTCGGCGGTCATCCATTCGGTGATGATGCCCACCACCGGCTCCTTGGTCGGGCCGAATTCGGTCGACGAAGCCTCGGCGATTCCCGCCGTGTTGCGCGCGCCTTCGATGCAGGCCATCTGCATGCCAAGGCAGATGCCGAAGAAGGGCACGTTCCGCTCTCGGGCAAAGCGCACCGCGGCGATCTTGCCTTCCGAGCCACGCTCGCCAAAGCCGCCGGGCACGAGAATGCCGTGCATCGGTTCGAGCTGGGCGGCGATCTCGTCGTCTTCCTTCTCGAAGACTTCGGCGTCGAGCCAGCGCACGTTGACCTTCACGCGGTTGGCCATGCCACCATGGGCCAGCGCCTCGTTCAGCGACTTGTAGGCGTCCTGAAGGCCGACATACTTGCCCACCACGCCGATGGTCACTTCGCCTTCGGGGTTCTGGAAGCGGTCGACGATGTCGTCCCAGCGCGAGAGTTCCGGCTCGGGCGCGGTCATGCCAAAGTGGCGCAGGACTTCCGCGTCGAGGCCCTCGGCGTGATACTGGAGCGGCACCGCATAGATGCTGCTGGCGTCGAGCGCGGGGATCACCGCCGACTTGCGCACGTTGCAGAACTGGGCAATCTTGCCGCGCTCGCTGTCGGGCAGCGACTTTTCGCAGCGGCAGAGCAGGATGTCGGGCTGGATGCCAAGGCCGGTCAGTTCGCGCACCGAGTGCTGCGTGGGCTTGGTCTTCAGCTCGCCGGCGGCCGCGATATAGGGCACCAGCGTGACGTGGACGAAGCAGGTCTCGTCGCGGTCGAGGTCGTTGTGGAGCTGGCGCAGCGCCTCGATGAAGGGCAGGCCCTCGATGTCGCCCACCGTGCCGCCGATTTCGCACAGGACGAAATCAAGGTCGTCGGTCTCGGCCTGGGCGAAGTCCTTGATCGCGTCGGTGACATGCGGGATGACCTGAACGGTCGCGCCCAGATAGTCGCCCCGACGTTCCTTGGCGATGATGTCGCGATAGATGCGACCCGAGGTGATGTTGTCGGCCTGGCGCGCCGAGACGCCGGTGAAGCGCTCGTAGTGGCCAAGGTCGAGGTCGGTCTCCGCGCCGTCGTCGGTCACGAAGACCTCGCCGTGCTGATAAGGGCTCATCGTGCCCGGATCGACGTTGAGATAGGGGTCGAACTTGCGGATCCGCACTCGATAGCCACGAGCCTGGAGCAATGCCGCGAGGCTTGCCGCCATGAGACCTTTGCCGAGCGAGGAGACCACGCCGCCGGTGATGAAAATGTACCGCGCCATGGGAGTTGGGCCTTAGCGTCAGAAGGGGGAGGAACGCAAGCGGCGTCCGCATACAAATCCGTGGAAGGCCACGAATCCGTTAACCGATATGCCACATGCGCAAGGACGAACCGTGACCGCCACCATGCCGCAAACCGGCACGCGAAAGCATCACGAAAAGGACAGGTTCCACTCGCAAAAAACAAGCGGCGCCCCCGCCGGAAGCGGCAGGAACGCCGTGTGTTCGCAACTGGAACGAAAAATTACTGCTTGGCCGCACCCTGAAGCGGGTCAGCCGGAACCGAAGCCGGGGCCACTGGGGCCGCAACCGGAGCCGAAGGCGCAGCGCCTGCCGCAATCGGATCGGGCGTGCGCGCCAGCGAGGTATCGAGTTCGCGCGTGCCGCCCGAGTGGACCGCAAGGGCCGCCAGGACGATGCTGAGCACCACGAAGAGCCCCGCGAGAATCGCGGTCACGCGGGTGAGGAAGTCGGCCGCACCGCGCGCCGACATGAAGCCCGCCGGGCTGCCGCCCACGCCGAGGCCACCGCCTTCGGACTTCTGGATGAGAATCACGCCGACCAGCGCGGCAGCCACCAGCGCCTGGACAACGGTGAGGAAGATAAAGAGCGACATGACATTCCGCCTGAAACTGTTGGGGGGCACTTAAGGCGGCAAGACGCGCGGCGCAAGGGGTGGTTTCCGTCCCCCGCCCCGCCGCGTCTGCACACAGCCTCCTTCTTATGGCCCCTTGCTGTGGAGCCTCAGCTCTCGACGAGAGCCGCAGCCGCCACGATCGGCAGGAACGCATCCGCCGTCAGGCTTGCCCCGCCCACCAGCGCCCCGCCCACGTCGGGCGCGGCCAGCAGCGCAGGCGCATTGTCGGCATTGACCGAGCCGCCATAGAGAATGCGCACCCGCGCACCGGCCTCGCCATAGGTCGCCACAAGGCGCCCGCGAATGGCCCGGTGCATCGCGATCACATCCTCGACCGCCGCCACGCGCCCGGTCCCGATGGCCCAGACCGGCTCGTAAGCCACGGTCACGCGCCCCTGTTCGAGGGCCTCGGCCACCAGCGCCGCCCCGGCCTCATCGCGCGGGATCGAGCCATCGACCTGCGCGCCGACGACAGCTTCGGCCTGCCCGGAATCGCGCTGTTCAAGCGTCTCGCCCACGCAGACGATCACGCCCAGCCCGGCGCCCAGTGCAGCCTGTGCCTTGGCCTGCACCAGTGCGTCGCTCTCGCCATGGTCGCGGCGACGCTCGCTATGGCCGAGAATCACGAAGCTGGCGCCGATGTCAGCCAGAATGGCCGCCGAAACGTCCCCGGTATGCGCGCCCTTGGCGAGGGTGTGGCAGTCCTGGCCGCCCACCCCGATATCCGAAACCGCCTCGCCCATCAGGCCGATCAGCGGAAACGGCGGTGCCAGTGCAATATCGACGCCCGGATGGCGCGCAGCGGCGCGGTCGATGGCGCGCGCCTCGGCCAGCATGGCCCGGCTGCCATTCATTTTCCAGTTTCCGACGATATACGGTCGATGCGCCATGCCCGGCAGTGCCCCTTCTGGTATCGCTATTCATGTCGGCGCCAGAACGAATACCGGCGCCGCGTTCCGGTCAGGCCTCCCACCCCGGCAAAGCGATGCCCGGCAAGTAGGAATACGAATTCCTGACCCGCTCCCCCTTGCCTGCATTTGCCCTTCGAGCGCAAGATCCATGCGGAGATTTCTGCGCCTTGCGATTCCATAAATTTACAATCGACCGCACCTGCCCGGCATTCTTGCCCGCCAAGCCCCGGATCTTGCCAGCCAGCCCCCGGATCTTGACCGCCAAGCCCAGATCTTGCCTTCCAAGCATTGCGGGATCGCCTCAAGGCTCCTAAGGCAGGCGACCATTGGACTTTGTGGCGGATTTGATCGCACCTCATGCTCTCGCTGTTTCGTAAATTGATCCATTCCCGCATCGGCGCGCTGTGTGCGCTGGTGTTCATCGGGCTTCTCGCGCTGGCTTTCGTCGGCGCCGACGTGACGGGCTCGCGCCTTGGCAGTTCTTCGAGCGACGATGACGTCGCCAAGGTCGGCCATACGAGCGTGACAGCGAGCGAGCTTGGCAAGATCGTCACCGCAGCGCTCGAACGCGAGCGGCAGAACACCCCCACGCTGACCATGAAGCAATTCCTGGCGCAGGGCGTTCTCGACGATGCCCTGTCGGGCCTTGCCGACCGCGCCGCCATGCAGGAATGGGCCAAGGCCCACGGCATGGGCACGAGCGACCGCCTCGTCGACAGCGAAATCGCCAAGCAGACGGCCTTCCAGGGCCCTGACGGCAAGTTCAGCGATTCCGTCTATCGCGCCTTCCTTGCCCAGCGCGGGCTGACCGACGCAACCGTGCGCACCGATCTGGCCCAAAGCCTGATCGCGCGCCAGTTGCTCTCGCCGGTCGCCGTGGGCGCCGCCCTGCCCGGTTCGGCGGTCAGCCGCTATGCCGCGATGCTCAAGGAAAAGCGGGATGGCGAAATCGCCTTCCTGCCCAGCCTGCTGTTTGCGCCCAAGGACAAGCCGACCGACGCGGTTCTGGCCACGTTCTACAAGGCCAATGCGGCCCGCTACCTCCAGCCCGAGCGCCGCACGATCCGCTATGCCGTGATCGACGAGGCCTCGCTCAAGGATGCGGCCACCCCCAGCGAGGCCGAGATCGCCGCCCGCTACAAGCTCAACGCCGCCACGTATGCCCCGAGCGAGACCCGCACGCTGACCCAGGTCGTCGTGCTCAGCGAGGCCGACGCCAAGGCGCTGGCCGCGCAAGTGGCCGCCGGAACCCCGATCGAGGCCGCCGCCCGCGCCAAGGGTCTGGCTGCCAGCAAGCTCGCCGACCTCACCCGCGACAAGCTCGCCGCCCAGGCCTCGCCCGCCGTGGCCGACTCGGTCTTCGCCGCTGCGCAGGGCAAGGTCGCCACGCCCGCCCGGAGCGGCCTTGGCTGGCATGTCGTGCGCGTCGACGTGATCACCCACAAGCCGGGCAAGACCCTTGACCAGGCCCGTGGTGAGATCGTCGCCACCCTTTCCACCGAAAAGCGCCATGCCGCGCTGCTCGACCTGTCGAGCCGGATCGAGGACGAATTCGAAAACCACACCGGCCTTGCCGATGTCGCCAAGGCCCAGGGCCTGACGCTTGCGACCACCGCGCCGCTGACCTCGGATGGCAGCGTGTTCGGCAAGACCGGCGAGAAAGCTCCCGCCGACGTGCTGGCCCTCGTCCAGAACGCCTTTGCCGTCGAACGCGAGGGCGAAGGCCAGATCGCGCCGCTCGCCGATGGCAAGCGCATCGCGATCTACGAGGTGGCGCAGATCATCCCGGCCTCGCCCGCCCCGTTCGATCAGGTCAAGGACGCTCTCGTCCGCGACTATGCAACCGAACAGGGTGCCGCCAAGGCCAAGGACGCGCAAGCCAGGGTTCTGGCCGCCATGGCCAAGGGCGCCTCGCTCCCCGACGCGCTCAAGGGCCTCGGCGTGGCGGTTCCCCCGGCCCAGCCGATCAGCATCAGCCGCGAACAGCTCGCCGCCATGCAGCAGTCGGGCCGTCAGATTCCCCCGCCGCTCGTCCTGCTCTTCGCCATGGCCAAGAACACCGCCAAGCCGATCGAAGCCCCCAACAAGGCCGGTTTCTACATCGTCTCGCTCAAGTCGGTGACCCCCGGCACGATCCCGGCTGGCGATCCGTTCCTGACCCAGGCCGGAACCGAGCTGGGCCAGTCGGCCGGGCGTGAACTGGCCGAGGAACTGCGCAGCGCCATCCGCAAGGAAGTGGGCGTCACCCGCAACGAAACCGCCATCCGCGCGCTCCGCGCCCGTCTGGCAGGCGGCCAGTAAGGCCCAAAAGACCAAAGACCGGACGCCCCGGCAACGGGGCGTCCCCAACACAAGCAGGCCCATGACCACCACTCTCTCGCGTTCCGCGCCGCAAGCTGGCGCCCAGCCCGAAAACAGCAGTGCCGCCCGCGCGGCACTGGCCGCCGGAAAGCCGGCGCTGGTCTGGCGCAAGCTGATTGCCGACAGCGAGACCCCGATCAGCGCCGCACGCAAGCTGATCGTGCCCGAACGCGGCGATTTCCTGCTGGAATCGGTGCAGGGTGGCGAAGTGCGGGGCCGCTACAGCCTGCTCGGGCTCGACCCCGATCTGGTCTTCCGCGCGACCGGCCCCAAGGCCGAGATCAACCCGGTCTGGCAGACCGACCGCGAGGCCTTCGCTCCGCGCGAAGGCGACAGCCTCGTCGAACTGCGCGCGCTCGTCGAACGCTGCCGGATCGACGTTCCCGAAGGGCTTCCGCCCACGCTGGCCTGTCTCGTGGGCTATTTCGGCTATGAGACCATCGGCCTTGTCGAAACGCTCCCGCGCGCGCCGCAAAGCCCGCTGGTCCTGCCCGACATGCTGTTCGTGCGCCCGACCGTGGTGCTGGTGTTCGACCGCCTGAGCGACGAACTGACCGCCGTCGCGCCTGTCTGGGCTGATGGCCCCTGCTCTGATGGCAGCGACCCGCAGGCCCTGATCGATGCCGCCGCCGAGCGGATCGACGCCGCGCTCGCGCGCCTCCATGGCCCCGCCCCTGCCGATCCGCGCCTGCCCGAAGCCATCGAGCTTGCCCGCGAGCCGCAGATGGCGCCGGGCCTCTACGCGCAGATCGTTTCGCGCGCCAAGGACTACATCACGGCGGGCGACATCTTTCAGGTCGTGCTTGCCCAGCGCTTCACCGCGCCGTTTCCCCTCCCGCCCATCGCGCTCTACCGCGCGCTGCGCCGGATCAACCCCTCGCCCTTCCTGTTCTTCCTCGACATGCCCGGCTTCGCGCTCACCGGCTCCAGCCCGGAAATCCTCGTGCGCATCCGCAACGGCGAAGTGACCATCCGGCCCATCGCCGGCACCCGCCCGCGCGGCGCCACGCCGCAGGAAGACCGCGCCAACGAGGAAAGCCTGCTGGCCGACCCCAAGGAACGCGCCGAGCACCTGATGCTGCTCGACCTCGGGCGCAACGACGTGGGCCGCGTGGCCGCCGCCGGGACGGTCAAGGTCACCGAGAGCTACACGATCGAACGCTACAGCCATGTCATGCACATCGTCTCGAACGTCGTCGGCAAGCTCGACACCGCGCGGGCCGACAGCGTGGACGCGCTCTTCGCCGGGTTCCCGGCAGGCACCGTGAGCGGCGCGCCCAAAGTGCGCGCCTGCCAGATCATCGCCGAACTGGAGCCCGAAACGCGCGGCGCCTATGCGGGCGGCGTGGGCTATTTCGCGCCCGACGGTTCGGTCGACAGTTGCATCGTGCTGCGCACGGCGGTCGTCAAGGATGGTGTCATGCACGTCCAGGCGGGCGCTGGCATCGTCGCCGACAGCGACCCGGATGCCGAACAGCGCGAATGCGAACACAAGTCCGGTGCCCTTTTCGCCGCCGCGCGCGAAGCGATCCGCGTCGCCGCCGAGCCGCAGTTCGGACAGTAAGGCAAGGTTATGATCCTCGTCATCGACAACTACGACAGCTTCACCTGGAACCTCGTCCACTATCTGATGGAACTGGGGGCCGAAGTGAAAGTGGTGCGCAACGACGCGCTCACCGCCGCCGATGCGCTCGCCTCGGGCGCAAAGGGCTTCCTCCTCTCGCCCGGCCCTTGCACCCCCAACGAAGCGGGGATCAGCCTCGACCTCGTGGGCGCGGCGGCGCAGGCCCAGGTGCCGCTGCTCGGCGTGTGCCTCGGCCACCAGTCGATCGGCCAGTACTTTGGCGGCAAGGTCGTGCGCGGCGGGCTGATGCACGGCAAGGTCTCGCCGGTCACCCACGACGGCACGGGCCTGTTCGCCGGGCTCCCCTCGCCGTTCATGGCCACGCGCTATCACTCGCTGATCGTCGAGGACGTGCCCGAATGCCTCGTCGTCAACGCCCGTTCCGATGACGGCCACACGATGGGCTTCCGCCATGCCAGCCTGCCGATCCACGGCGTGCAGTTCCACCCGGAAAGCATCGCGACCGAACATGGCCATGCCATGATCGCCAATTTCCTCGCGATCTGCGGGATCAGGGCCAAGCTCCCGGCATGAGCGCACTGCCCGCCATCACGGCAACCCCGCTCGACGAGGAGACTGCGCTCGCCGCCTTCGGCGCCATTCTCGATGGCGACGTGGCCGACGAAGACACCGCTGCCTTCCTCGTCGCCCTGTCCGACCGGGGCGAAAGCGCGAGCGAAATCGCGGGCGCGGCGCGCGCCATGCGCGAGCGGATGATCGCCATCGAGGCCCCGGCCAACGCCATCGACGTGTGCGGCACGGGCGGCGACGGGCACCACACGCTCAATGTCTCGACCGCCGTCAGCCTCGTGGTCGCCGCCTGCAACGTGCCGGTGGCCAAGCACGGCAACCGCGCGGCCAGCTCCAAGGCGGGCGCGGCCGATACGCTCGAAGCCCTCGGTCTCAACCTCGACCGCGCGGCGCAGACCGCCGAGCAGACCCTGGCTGACCTGGGCATCTGCTTCCTCTTTGCCGCGCAGCACCACCCGGCGATGGGGCGGATCATGCCGATCCGCCGCGCCATCGGTCGGCGCACGATCTTCAACCTGATGGGGCCGCTGGCCAATCCGGCGCGCGTGCGCCACCAGCTCGTGGGCATCGCACGGCCCGCTTATGTGCCGATCTATGCGCAGGCCATCGAGCGCCTGGGCACCGACCGCTCGTTCGTGATCTCGGGCGACGAAGGCCTCGACGAACTGAGCCTTGCGGGCGGCAACGAACTGGCCGACGTGACCGGCCACACCATCGCGCTGCGCCGTGTCTCGGCCAGCGAGGCCGGCCTGCCCACAGCCCCCGTCAGCGCGCTGCGCGGCGGGGACGCGGCCTACAACGCCGCCGCGCTCAAGGCCCTGCTCGATGGCGAACCGGGCCCCTATCGCGACGCCGTGCTGTTCAACGCCGCGGCCGCGCTGATGGTGGCGGGCGAAGTGACCGACTGGCACGAAGGCGTCGAGGAAGCCGCCGAAGCGATCGACAAGGGCCTCGCCTATGGCCTGCTGCGCTGCTGGATCGACGCCCTCGCCTAAACCCGTCCATTTCCCGCATTCCCGATCAGGCCGACCGCTCATGACCGACAAGCTCACCGAAATCTGCGCCACCAAGCGCAAGGAAGTCGCCGCCCGCAAGCCGCTCGCCTCGCTCGCCGATCTGGCCGCACGCGCCGCGTGCGCCACGCCGCCGCGCGGCTTCGAGGCCGCCTTGCGCGCGCGCGCCGCCAATGGCTTTGCGCTGATCGCCGAGATCAAGAAGGCCAGCCCCTCCAAAGGCCTGATCCGCGAAGATTTTCACCCTGCCGATCATGCCCGCGCCTATGAGGCGGGGGGCGCGGCCTGCCTTTCGGTGCTGACCGACGCGCCCTATTTCCAGGGGCACGAGGACTTCCTCGTCGCCGCCCGCGCGGCCTGTGCCCTGCCCGTCCTGCGCAAGGACTTCATGGTCGATCCCTGGCAGGTCGCCGAGGCCCGTGCGATCGGGGCCGACGCGATCCTGATCATCGTGGCCGCGCTTGAAGACGCGCAGATGGCCGAGATCGAGGCCGCCGCGCGCGAGGCGGGCATGGATGTCCTCGTCGAGGTTCACAACGAGGCCGAAATGGAACGCGCCGCGCGCCTGCGCTCGCGCCTGATCGGCGTCAACAACCGCGACCTCAAGCGCTTCGTGACCGACATCGCCACGACCGAACGCCTCGCCCCGCTCGCCCCGGAAGGCACGCTGCTGGTTGCCGAAAGCGGCATCAACACCCATGCCGACCTCGTGCGCCTTTCGGCGTGCGGCGCGCGCACGTTCCTCGTGGGCGAAAGCCTGATGCGCCACGCCGACGTAACTGCCGCCACGCGCACCCTCCTCGAAGGCTGACCCCGTGGCCGCCGCGAACCGGCCCTGCAAGCTGTGGTTCGACGGTGGCTGCCGCCCCAATCCGGGCCGGATGGAACACGCTGTCGTCACGCGCGGGCAGACCTGGTTCACGCCCGACGCCGGAGAGGGCGATTGCAACCGCGCCGAATGGCTCGCCCTCTTGGCCGCGCTCGCGCTGGCCGCGCGAATGGGTGAAACCGATGTGATCCTCTGCGGCGATTCGGCCTGCGTGATCGACCAGATCGAGGGCCGCACCGCGCCGCTCTCTGCCCATGCCGATTGCCTCGCGGCCTATCGGAACGCCATCGTTCCATTTTCGCGCGTGCGCCTGCGCCATGTGGGGCGCGCGCAAAATCTCGCCGGAATTGCGCTGGAACGCCTGCGCGCGGGTCTTCCCACGCCGCAGCCACTTGCACCGGCCATCCAGTCTGGCATGAGCGAGCGATGAGCGACCTGACCCATCTCGATGCCCGTGGCCATGCACGCATGGTCGACGTGGGCGCCAAGGCCCAGACCCGGCGCGTGGCCGTCGCGCGCGGGTTGATCCGCATGTCCGCCCCCGCGCTCGCCGCCATCCGCGACGGCACCGTGCCCAAGGGCGATGTTCTGGCCACCGCGCGCATCGCCGGGATCATGGCCGCCAAGAAGACCGGCGACCTGATCCCGCTATGCCATCCGCTCGCGCTCGACGCGGTGACAATCGATTTCGAACTGACCGGCCATGGCGTCGAATGCACCGCTACCGCCTCGCTCACCGCGCGCACGGGCGTGGAAATGGAAGCGATGACCGCCGTGAGCGTGGCCCTCCTGACGATCTACGACATGGCCAAGGCCGTCGACAAGGGCATGATCATCGAGGCCGTCCGCCTGATCGCCAAGCGCGGCGGCAAGTCGGGCGACTGGACCTGCCCCGAGTGAGACATTTCCCGTGACCAATCCCGTTCCCCAGGGGCGCCCGCGCAAGCCCCCGCTCGCGCTTGAAGAGGCGCAGGCCCGCCTGATCGCGCTCGCCCCGCGCGTGGCCATCGAACACATCGCCAGCGCCGAATGCCTCGGCCACTATCTGGCAGGCCCCCTGCTGGCCGAGCGTACCCAGCCCGCCACCGCCCTTTCGGCGATGGACGGCTATGCCCTGCGTCAGGCCGACATGCCCGGCCCGTGGGAAGTCGTGGGCGAAAGCGCCGCCGGGCATCCGTTCACCGGTACGGTCGGGCCGGGTGAGGCCGTCCGCATCAGCACCGGCGCGGCCCTGCCTGCCGGGGCCGACATGGTCCTGCTTCAGGAAGACACGGCTCGCCACGGCGATCAGGTGGCCTTCACCGGAACCCCGCCAGACCCGCTCGGGCGCCATATCCGCCCCTCGGGCATGGACTTTGCCACCAGCCATCCCCTGCTCGAATCCGGCACCCGCCTGGGGCCCGCCCAGATCGCGCTGGCCATCGCCGCAGGTCACTCCCACCTGCCCGTCCACCGTCCCCTTACCGTCGCGGTGATCGACAGCGGCGACGAACTGGCCGCCCCCGGCCACCCGCTGCTCCCCCACCAGATCCCGGCCAGCAATGGCCCGATGCTGGCGGCCATGGCATCGAGCCTGCCGGTCAAGGTCACCCGTATCGGCCCCGTGCCCGACCGCCTCGATGCACTGGCCAGCGCGCTCGACACCGCGCGCGAGGCCGACATCGTGGTAACCAGCGGCGGCGCCTCGGTCGGCGATCACGACCTCGTGCGCCCCGCCCTCGAAGCCATTGGCGCCAGCCTCGATTTCTGGCGGGTTGGGATCAAGCCGGGCAAGCCGATCCTCGTCGGACGCCGCCCGCGCGAGCACCAGTCGCAAGTGATCCTCGGCCTTCCGGGCAATCCGGCCTCGGCCTTCGTGACCGCACACCTGTTCCTGCTGCCGCTGCTGCGCGCCACGCTGGGCGCCGCCCACCCCCTGCCCCGCCCGCTGATGGTGCCGCTGGGCGAAGCCATGCCTGCAGGGGGCAGCCGCACCGAATTTTTGCGCGGACAATGGGATGGCCGCAAGGTCATGCTCGACCCGTTGCAGGATTCGGGCGCACTCTCGCCCATCGCACGGGCCAATTGCCTCGTGCGCCGCGAAGCGCGCGCGCCAATGCAGCCAGAAGCGAGTGAAGTGCCGATCTATCTGCTCGATTGTGGCGGATTTGCTTGACGGGTTCGGTTTGGTTGCTTATTCGTTCCGCATTCGTTCGCCAAAGGAGACTTGCGGATGCTTACGCGCAAGCAGCACGAACTGCTCTCGTTCATTCAGACGCGGCTTGATGCGTCCGGCATCTCCCCCTCGTTCGAGGAAATGAAGGAGGCGCTCGACCTCAAGTCGAAATCAGGCGTCCACCGCCTGATCTCCGCGCTGGAAGAACGCGGCTTCATCCGCCGCCTGCCCAACCGCGCCCGCGCCCTCGAAGTGATCCGCGAGCCCGAGAGCCTGGCCACCAAGGCACCGTCGCGTGCCCGCGCCACGAGTGCCGCCCCGGCAAGCACGCCCCCGCTGCGCAAGCCCGCCAACGACGTGGTCGAAATCCCGCTTCATGGCCGGATCGCCGCAGGCATGCCGATCGAGGCGATCGAGGGCAGCGCCATGCTTCCCGTGCCTGCCGCCCTGCTCGGCTCGGGCGAACATTATGCGCTCGAAGTTTCAGGCGATTCGATGGTCGACGCCGGCATTCTCGATGGCGATGTCGCGCTTGTGCGCCGCACCAATGTCGCCCGCGATGGCGAGATCGTGGTTGCCCTCATCCATGGCGAGGAAGCCACGCTCAAGTATTTGCGCCACGAACGCGGCCGCATCCGCCTCGACCCGGCCAATGCCGCCTACGAACCGCAATTCTACGCCGAAAGCGAGATCGAGGTACAGGGCAAGCTCGCCGGTCTCCTGCGCCGCTACCACTGAGCGAAACCGGTTGCAGGGGGCTGGCAGTCGCCTCAGAAGACCCTGCCAGCCCCCTGCACTTCCTTCGTTTCAAAGGTGCTTTTTGCCATGACGACCACGCTCCTGTTCGGCCCCTCGTTCAAGGATAATCTCGCCCGGCTTCCCGCCATCGACGGCGTGGCCCGGATCGACCTGTTCGACGCCAATGGCACACTTGCAGGCAGCATTGCCAACCAGCCGGGCCAGCAGGGCTCGCTCGCGGTCTACCAGTATCTGAAGACGCGCTTTGCCACGCTCGACGCGCAGGCTGCCGAACTCGGCCTCGAAATCTTTGCCGAACATACCCCCGGCGCGCGCACCACGCCCGGCGCCCACCCCAATATCGACCGCCTGATCGCGATTGCCGGGGGCGCCCCGGCCCTGTCGCTGGAAATCATCCCCGCCTGAAGGGAGCAGGTCCCGTATCCGCGTCAGGCGGCACGGGACCTGACCATGCTCAGCCCAGGCGCCAGTCCCAGCCCAGCGGATCGCCGTCCATCGCCTCGACCCCCTGCGTGGCCAGATCGTCGCGCAGGGCATCGCTGCGCGCGAAATCCTTGTCCGCACGGGCCGCGCGGCGTTCGTCGAGCACGGCTGTAATCGCCTCGGGCGTGATTGTCGCGCCCTTGGGCGTCAGGCGCAGGTCGGTGCGCGCCAGAGTGGTCAGTTGCAGGCCCAGCACCGCGTCGAGCGCGCCGATCGCTGCCAGCTTGAGCGCCGGATCGACCTTCTTGAGCGCGATCACCTCGTCCATCACCGTGAGCGCCACGGCGGTATTGAGATCATCGGAAATCGCCGCGTCGAAGCGTTCGACCAGCGGCGCGATCTTCGCATGGCGCTCCCAGCCCTCGCCCGAAGCGCCAGCCTCGACCCGCTCGCGCAGTTGCGCAACAGCCATGACCATCCGCTTGAGGCGCGTGAGCGCGGCGCCAAGGCCCTCCCACGAGAATTCCAGTTCGCTGCGATAGTGCGCCTGAAGGCACAGCAGGCGATAGGCGAGCGGGTGGTAGCCCTTGTCGATCAGCAGTTGCAGGCGCAGGAACTCGCCCGAAGACTTGCTCATCTTGCCCGAGCGTTCGACGAGGAAGTTGTTGTGCATCCACGTCCGCGCGCCCGAATTGGCCGGATTGGCCAGACTGCCCGCGCAGCAGAACGCCTGATTCTGGGCGATCTCGTTGGGATGGTGGATCTCGCGGTGGTCGATCCCGCCGGTGTGGATGTCGAACGGAAAGCCCAGCAACTGGCCCGACATGACCGAGCATTCGAGATGCCAGCCCGGCGCGCCGCGGCCCCACGGGCTGTCCCATTCCATCTGGCGGGTCTCGCCCTCTGGCGTCTTGCGCCAGATCGCGAAGTCGGCCTGATGGCGCTTGCCCTCGACCTGCTCGATGCGGCCTTCGCCCTCGTCCGTCGCCGCGCGGGCAAGGCGGCCATAATCGGCCACGGTCGAAACATCGAAATAGAGGCCGCCGGGCAGCTCGTAGCAGTGCTTGTCGGCGATTGTTTTGGCAAACTCGATCATCGCGGGCACATAGTCGGTGGCGATCGACCAGTGCGCGGGCTGGCGGATGCCCAGTGCGGCAATGTCGGCCCAATAGGCCTGCGTATAGTGGCGCGCGATGTCCCAGATCGACTGTGAACCAGCCTTGGCGGCCTTTTCGAGCTTGTCCTCGCCCGCGTCCGCGTCGTCGGTCAGGTGGCCGACATCGGTGATGTTGATGACGTGGGTGAGCGCATAGCCCTTCCACGACAACGTGCGGCCCAGCACGTCGGCAAAAACATAGGCGCGCATGTTGCCGATGTGGGGATAGTTGTAGACCGTCGGCCCGCACGAATAGACGCGCGCCTCGCCGGGATGGACCGGGACAAAAGGTTCGAGCGCGCGGGTGAGGCTGTTGAACAGCGTGAGCGGGGCTGCGGTGTGCGTCATAGCCCCGCGCCTTGCCCCGGCGGGGCAGGTCCGGTCAAGCTTTGCCGTTGGAACCTGTCCCGCCTCCTTGGCGATCAATCGACCTCGAACAGGTCGGCGAGTTGTTCGACGATGGTGCCGCCCAGTTGCTCGACATCCATGATCGTCACCGCGCGGCGATAATAGCGCGTGACGTCGTGGCCGATGCCGATGGCGACAAGCTGGACCGGGCTCTGCTTCTCGATCCAGCCGATCACCTTGCGCAAGTGCTGTTCGAGATAGCCCGCGTGGTTGACCGAGAGCGTGCTGTCATCGACCGGCGCGCCATCGGAGATCACCATCAGGATGCGGCGGTCTTCGGGGCGGGCGAGAATGCGGCTGTGCGCCCAGAGCAGCGCCTCGCCGTCGATGTTTTCCTTGAGCAGGCCCTCGCGCATCATCAGGCCCAGATTCTTGCGCGCGCGGCGCCAGGGTTCGTCGGCCTTCTTGTAAACAATGTGGCGCAAGTCATTGAGACGGCCCGGATGAGCCGGTTTGCCACCGGCCAGCCAGGCCTCGCGCGATTGCCCGCCCTTCCACGCGCGGGTGGTGAAGCCCAACACTTCGGTCTTGACCCCGCAGCGTTCGAGCGTGCGCGCGAGAATGTCGGCGCTGATCGCCGCAATCGAGATCGGGCGCCCGCGCATCGAGCCTGAATTGTCGATCAACAGGGTGACGACGGTATCCTTGAACTCGACATCGCGTTCCATCTTGTAGGACAGCGACTGGCCCGGCGCGATCACCACGCGCGCGAGGCGGGCGGCGTCGAGCAGGCCTTCTTCCTGATCGAAATCCCAGCTGCGGTTCTGCGCGGCCATCAACCGGCGCTGAAGCCGGTTGGCCAGCCGGGTGACGACGCTTTGCAGGCCCTTCATCTGGTTGTCGAGATAGGCGCGCAGGCGGGTCAGCTCCTCCTCGTCGCACAGATCCGTGGCGGCGATCACCTCGTCGAACCGGGTGGTATAGGCCTGATAATCGAAATCTTCGGGCAGGTCGGTCCACGGACGGTTGGGCCGGGTCGGCAGCATGCCGTCCTCACCCTCGTCGTCGACATCCGAATCGGCGGGGTCATCGGGACGGTCGGTGTCTTCCTGACTTTCGCCCTGATCGTCACCCTGCGCGCTGTCGCCGGCCATCTCGACCGGCTGCTGGTCGTCGGCAGAGGTCTCGGCTTCCTCGGGCTGTTCGGTGCCGTCGTCCTGGTCTTCCTCGTCTTCCTGGTCCTGGTTCTCGTTCGGCTCGGGAGGGGTGGCCTGGGTCAGTTCGAGATGGCCCAACATATCGAGGGCAAGCTTTTGAAAAGCCTTCTGGTCTTCAAGCTTGTCGGCCAGATGGGTGAAATCGTCGCCAGCGCGCGCCTCGATCCAGCTGCGCACCATGTCGGTGCCCAGACGGGCGAGCGGCGGCACGGACTGGCCGGTGAGCTTCTCGCGCAGCAGCAGCGCGATCGCGGTGGGCAGCGGCACTTCCTCGGGCTTGGTCGCGCGCGAGATCGGGTCGGCGGCGACGCGCTGGGCGGTCACCGCATCGAGATTGACCTGCATGCCCGCATAGCCGCGCGAGCCGAGCGCCTCGTAGCGCACGCGCTCGACCGCATCATAGCAGGCCCGCGCGAGCAGTTCGGTCGGCGCGCCGGTCTCGTGAACACGGTCGTTGTGCAGCCGCAGGCGCAGCGCCATCGAATCGGCGGCGCCGCGCGCCTGCGCCACTTGCGCTTCGGGCAAGGCGCGACCGGGCATGGGCACGCGCATCAAATGGCCGGTCTGGCTGGCCTGATCGGAGGTCCAGGCCACCTCCACGTCGCTCTGTTCGGAAAGCGCCCGTGCGGTGCCGGTGAGCACCGAGCGGAAAGTGTCGAGAGGAGATTCGCCAGCCAAGATCAGTTCCGTATTTCAGGCACCCCGGGCCGGGAAAGGCAACCAAGCCAGACCGGCACCGGGGCGCAAACCATCGCGTCAGCCGATAGATTGGCCGGTCTTGGCCCAATCCGCAAGGAAGCCTTCGATGCCCTTGTCGGTCAAAACGTGCTTGAACAGGCCCTTGATCACGGCGGGCGGCGCGGTGATCACGTCGGCACCGATCTTGGCGCTTTCGAGGATGTGGACGCCGTGGCGGATCGAGGCGACGAGGATTTCGGTCTCGAACGCGTAGTTGTCGAAGATCAGGCGGATGTCGCGGATCAGGTCCATGCCATCGAAGCCGTTGTCGTCGTGACGGCCCACGAAGGGCGAGATGAAGGTCGCGCCGGCCTTGGCGGCCAGCAGGGCCTGGTTGGCCGAGAAGCACAGCGTGACGTTGACCATCGTGCCATCGGCCGAGAGCTTCTTGCAGGTCTTGAGGCCGTCGATGGTCAGCGGCACCTTGATGCACACGTTGTCGGCGATCTTGCGCAGGATTTCGGCCTCGCGCATCATGCCTTCATGGTCGAGCGCGACCACTTCGGCCGAGACCGGCCCATGGGTCAGGCCGCAGATTTCCTTGGTCACCTCGATGAAGTCGCGGCCCGACTTGGCGATCAGGGTGGGGTTGGTGGTCACGCCGTCGAGCAGGCCGGTGGCGGCCAGATCGGCGATTTCGGCGGTATCGGCCGTGTCGACAAAGAACTTCATGGCGGTGTTTCCTGCGCAGGTTTGTGGAGCCTTCCACCCGTGAAGCCCACGGCGGCGGTCCACATTGATTGTCCAAGTTGAGTGACCAACTTGATTGGCCAGGTTGATTGGCCAAGTTGATTCTGGGGCGGCCTATAGGCCACCTGCCCCGGCCTGTCAGGCCCGCTTGTGGCCACAAGGTGCGCTCATGCACACCCTTGCGCCCTGTTTCCCGCCTCCGGTTTGCCCTGTGGCGTCCCGCTCCCTATATCCGGGGGCGATGACCCAGCCTTCTTCTGCTCGCATCCGCTGCGTGGTGTTCAACGCCGCCCTGGGTCCGCTCGACTACAAGGTTCCTGCCCATCTCGACGTTCAGCCCGGCCATGTGGTGATCTGCCCGCTCGGGCCCCGCCAGATTCTGGGCGTGGTGTGGGAAGCCGACCGCCTGCCCGAAGCCGACGTGCCCGAGGCCAAGCTGCGCCCGATCCTGGGCGTGCTGCCGGTGCCCCCGCTCGGCGCGCCGCTGCGCCGGTTGATCGAGTGGTGTGCCGACTATTACCTTGCCCCGCTGGCCTCGGTCGCGCGCATGGCGCTCTCGAGCACGGCGGCGCTGCAAGGGGGCAGCACGGTTACCGAATATCGCCTCTCGGGCCGTGCCCCCGAGAGCCTGCCCAAGGGGCGCCTTACCCCCCAGCGCGCGCAGGCGATGGACCTCCTGATCGACCAGCAGGCGACCATCCGCGAACTGGCCGAAATCGCCGAAGTCTCGCAAGCCGTGCTGCGCGGGATGGTGACCGCAGGGCTGCTCGAAGCGGTGACCGTCGATGCCGACCGCGCCTACCCCCGCGCCGACCCGCACCATGCCCAGCCCGCACTCTCCGATGCACAAGGGGCCGTTGCCGCGCGCCTCGTCGCGGCGGTCAAGGCGCGGGCATTTCAGCCGTTCCTGCTCGACGGTGTGACCGGATCGGGCAAGACCGAGACATATTCCGAGGCGATTGCCGCGGCCCTCGAAGAGGGGCGACAGGTTCTCGTCCTCTTGCCAGAAATCGCACTGACTCAAAGCTTTCTGTCGCGTTTTGAGCAACGCTTCGGCAGTCCGCCGGTCTCGTGGCATTCCGCGCTCAAGTCCTCGGAGCGGCGGCGGGCCTGGCGTGCGGTGGCGCAAGGACGCGCGCAAGTGGTGGTCGGCGCGCGCTCGGCACTGTTCCTGCCGTTTGCCAACCTGGGCCTGATCGTCGTCGACGAAGCCCACGAGATCAGCTTCAAGCAGGACGACGGGGTGCGCTACAATGCCCGCGACGTGGCGGTGATGCGGGCGCGGTTCGAAGGCGTTCCGGTCGTGCTGGCGAGCGCGACCCCGGCGCTCGAAAGCCTCCAGATGGCCGCGAGCGGGCGCTACGAACGCCTCGTCCTGCCCAGCCGTTTCGGGGGCGCGCAATTGCCAACGATCCGCATTGTCGACTTGCGTGAGGACGTGCCCGAGCGCGGGCGCTGGCTGGCCCCCTCGCTCGTCGAAGGGCTGCACGAGCGGCTTGGCCGGGGCGAGCAGAGCCTGCTGTTCCTCAACCGGCGCGGCTTTGCCCCGCTGACTTTGTGCCGGACTTGCGGCCACCGCTTCCAGTGCCCCAATTGCTCGGCCTGGCTGGTCGAGCACCGGCTTTCGCACCGCCTCGCCTGCCACCATTGCGGCCACGAAGTGCCCACGCCCAACACCTGCCCCGAATGTGGCGAGCCGGACTGCCTCGTCGCCTGCGGGCCGGGGGTGGAGCGGATCGCCGACGAAGTGGCCCAGATCCTGCCCGAAGCGCGCGTCGCGCTCGTCACCTCCGACACACTGACGAGCGCGGCCAAGGCTGCGCAATTCGTCGAGCAGGCCGAGAACAAGGCGATCGACGTGATCGTGGGCACCCAGCTTGTCACCAAGGGCTTCCACTTTCCCGACCTCACGCTGGTCGGCGTGGTCGATGCGGACATGGGCCTCGAAGGGGGCGACTTGCGCGCTGCCGAGCGGACTTATCAACAGGTCGCGCAAGTGGCGGGGCGCGCCGGGCGCGGCGAGAAGCCGGGCGAAGTGCTGATCCAGACCCGCCATCCCGAAGCCCCGGTCATCGCCGCGCTGGCCAGCGGCGACCGCGACGCCTTCTACGAGGCCGAGACCGAAGCCCGGCGCGAGGCCCATGCCCCGCCGTTCGGGCGCTGGGCGGCGATCATCGTGTCGAGCGAGGACGAGGCCGAGGCGCGCGACGCGGCCCGCGCCATCGGCGGCTGCGCGCCGCGCCTGCCCGACGTGATGATCCTGGGGCCCGCCCCTGCCCCGCTTTCGCTGCTGCGCGGGCGCTATCGCTATCGGCTGCTGATCAATGCGCGGCGCACGAGCGAGGTGCAGAAGGTGATCCGGGGCTGGCTTGCCCCCTTGCGCTTTCCGCAAGGGGTGCGCGTGGCGGTCGATATCGATCCCTACAGCTTCGTTTGACCGCCCCCTGTTGATCGGCCACCTCCCGTGCGTCTCAATCGCCGCGTTCGCGGTCCAGCAGGGCCTGCTTGATGGCAAGGCCCCAGGCATAGCCGCCCAGCGATCCGTCCGAGCGGACCACCCGGTGGCACGGGATCAGCACGGCCACAGCGTTCGCCCCGTTGGCGCTGCCCGCCGCGCGCACGGCGCCCGGCTTGCCCACGGCGGCGGCGATCTGCGCGTAAGAGCGCGTTTCTCCGGGCGGAATGGCCTGAAGCTGGCGCCAGACCGCCTCCTGAAACGCCGTCCCGGCCACGTCGAGCGGGATGTGGTCGGCCCGCCCCGGTACCTCGACCGCATCGACGACCTGCCCCAGCAGGGCTTCGAACACCGTGCCACCTTCGACCAGCAAGGCCTTGGGAAACCTGCTTTCCAGCGCCTCCCGACCCTCGCCGAACGAGAGGCGGCAGACCCCCTTGTCGGTCGCGGCCACCAGCATCGGGCCCAGTGTCGTGGCCACTTGGGCCCAGTGGATGGTTACCCCGGCCCCGCCATTGCGCCAGGCTGAAGGCGCCATGCCGAGTCGGTCGGCCTCCGCATAGAAGCGCGAGGGCGCGCCATAGCCCGCCGCGTGGATCGCCTCGGTCACGCTGGGCGCATGGCTCAACCCCTCGGCCATGCGCTGCTGACGCAGGGCGCGGCCATAGGCGGCGGGCGAAAGACCGGTGGCGCGGGTGAACACACGCTGGAAATGGCCGGGGGAATAGCCGGCCTGCTCCGCCAGTTGTGCGAGCGTGGGCGGTGTTTGCGCCTCCTTGATCATGGTCAGGGCCCCGGCCACGGCGGCCTCGTCGCGCGCCATGTCGTCGGGGTGGCACCGCAGGCAGGGACGCAAGCCTGCGGCACGGGCCTGCGCGCCATCGGCATAGAAACGGACGTTCGCGCGCGCGGGATGCCGGGCCGCGCAGGAGGGCCGACAGTAAATTCCCGTGGACAGAACGCCGGTCACGAAAACGCCGTCAAAGGCCCGGTCGCGCGCCAAAACCGCCCGCCAGCAGGCCTCGGGATCGGGAAGCGGACACTGCGACATCGAAAACTCCGAACATGGTTTGCCCATCCCTCATGCCATTGCGGCGCCCTTCGTGCATCCCGCGCCTTGCGATCAAACCGAATCCCGGCCATTCCCCTGCCCATGTTGCGCCGCCTCATCGCCCCGCTGCTCGCTGTTGCCGCCCTGTGTGTCGTGCCTGTCACGCCTTCCGGGATCACCGCCGCCCATGCCGACCCCGCCGATATCGCGGCGGCGAGCCGTGGGGTCGTGCGCGTGGTCATCGTGCAGAGCGACGGGCATGGTTCCTCGCTGATCGGCCATGGCACGGGCTTTGCCGTCACCCCCGAATATGTCGTCACCAATGCCCATGTGGTCGATCCGCTGCGGCAGGACGACACGCTGATTGCAGGCGTCGTTCCCCCTGAGGGGCGCGGCGGCTTCGAGGCGCGCGTGGTCGCCTATTCGCCGCGCAACGACCTTGCCCTGCTCAAGATCAAGGGCGACGGACGACTGACCCCGCTCTCGCTCTATGCCGGACAGGTGACCGATGGCGCGGATGTGAGCGCGGTAGGCTATCCGGGCAATGTCGATCTGGCACAGGGGCTTTCGCTGGGCGATCTGGTCAGCCCGCAAGCAGCGGTCAAGACGCGCGGCTATGTCTCGGCCGGGCGCAGTTCCAAGGAATTCGACACCATCCTGCACACCGCACCGATTGGTGCGGGCAATTCGGGCGGCCCGCTGCTCGATGCCTGCGGGCGCGTGGTGGGGGTCAATTCGTTCGGCACGGTGAGCGACAACGGCACGGATTCCGCGTTCTATTTCGCGATCTCGATGCGCGAACTCTCGCGCTTCCTCCAGCAGGCCGGGGTCCAGGCCCATGCCAGCGACCTGCCCTGCACCTCGATCGCCGACCTCGACCGCGCCGAGAGCGAACGCGCCGCCACCGACCAGGCCCGCCAGACCGCCGAGCAGGACGCCAGGGCGCTTGCCCGCAACCGCGCGCTCGAAACCGCGCGCCGTCAGGCCGAGATCGCCGTGCTGACCGAGCGCGACAACGGCATGGCGCTGGCCGTGCTGATGCTCGTGGGCACGCTGGCAGCGGGCGGCAGCGCCTTCATCTTCGCCCAGCGCAAACGCCCGCAGGCGACCCGCATCGCCGGGGGCAGCGCGCTGATCCTGCTGCTGGGCGCGGGCGCGGCCTGGGCCTTGCGCCCGAGCCTGCAATCGATCGACACCCGCGCGCAGGACATGGTCGACGACCAGCCCGGCGCCAGCGCCTCGGCCAGCCCGCAACCCGCCACGCGCACGACCGGCAAGTTCATCTGCGTGCTCGATCCGCAGCGCAGCCGCGTGACCGTCTCGGACATCACCGATGTTCCCATCGAATGGTCCGCCGATGGCTGCATGAACCAGCGCAGCCAGTATGGACTTGCCAGCGATGGCTGGTCGCGCGTGCTGGTGCCCAATGGCGAAGACACCATCGCGGTCACCCATTTCGATCCCGACAGCCACACGTACACCGTCGAACGCTTCCTGATGGGCCTCGACGCGATGAACGCGGCGCGCGCCCAGCGCCAGAAGACGATCGCCCCGGCCTGCGGCGCAGGCGATGCCGAGGCGCGCCGCTTTGGCGACGCACAGGCTGCGATCCGCGCCCTGCTTCCCGCCGAACCCAACGAGCGCATGCGCTACAACTGCCAGCCCGCGCCCTGATCTTTGCCAGCCTGCCGCAGGGCACCGGGTCAAGTATGGTGCCCTGCCCGCGTTGAAGATCAGGAAGACCTGATTCGCGAGCCCTGTGTCCATTGCGGCACACCCCCGGCGCCTTCGCCGCAAACCGTCCCGCAGACGATACGTTTGAGCCCCGTTTACGCATACGTTTGCGCCTCGATCAACAGCCCGACCCAACTGGTGGCTTGTCATACGGGTGCGACGTTGCTAGGCGCGCCGGGATTAGGGGGCGTCACGTGCATTTTTGCGCGTCATGCGCCTTGCTTGAAATCCTTGGACTGAAGGGGACTGAGGCGCGTGGAGATTTCCGGCGGCATCACGGCCAGCCTTGCGGGGCGTTACGCTACGGCTCTTTATGAGCTGGCACATGAACAGGGCCAGGTTTCGGCCGTGGAAGGCGATCTGGAGCGCCTGACCGACGCGCTGCGCGAATCGAATGATTTCGCTGCGCTTATCCGCAACCCCCTGATCAGCCGCCACGCGGCTGGACAGGCAATGGCCGCAGTGGGTCAGACGCTGGGCGTCAGCCCGCTGACCGGCCAGTTCCTCGGCCTGCTGGCCAGCAAGGGCCGTCTGCCCAAGCTCGTCGACATCGCGCGGGCCTACACCACGATTGCCGCCGCCCTGCGCGGCGAAGTGACCGCCCACGTCACCAGCGCTCACCCGCTCGACGATGCGCAGGTCGCGACCCTTGCCGACAAGCTGGCCGCCCGTGCCGGCAAGTCGGTCAAGCTCAAGACCGCGGTCGATCCCGACATTCTTGGTGGGCTGGTCGTCAAGATCGGCAGCCAGATGATCGACAGTTCGATCCGCACCCGTCTCAATTCGCTCGCCCAGGCCATGCAGGGCTGAAGCCAAAAAGTTTGCACGAAAGGCTGAACGATGGAAATCCGCGCCGCTGAAATCTCTAAGGTCATCAAGGACCAGATCGCCAGCTTCGGTACCGAGGCCCAGGTCTCGGAAGTCGGCTCCGTGCTCTCGGTCGGTGACGGCATCGCCCGCATCTACGGCCTTGATCAGGTCCAGGCCGGCGAAATGGTCGAATTCGCCAACGGTGTGCAGGGCATGGCCCTCAACCTCGAAGCCGACAACGTCGGCGTCGTGATCTTCGGCTCGGACGCCGAGATCAAGGAAGGCGACACCGTCAAGCGCACGAACACGATCGTCGACGTTCCCGTCGGCAAGGGCCTGCTGGGCCGCGTGGTCGACGCGCTGGGCAACCCGATCGACGGCAAGGGCCCGATCGTGGCCGCCGAGCGCCGCCGCGTCGAAGTGAAGGCTCCGGGCATCATCCCCCGCAAGTCGGTCCACGAACCCGTGCAGACCGGCCTCAAGGCGATCGACGCCCTGGTTCCCGTGGGCCGTGGCCAGCGCGAGCTGATCATCGGTGACCGCCAGACCGGCAAGACCGCCGTTGCGATCGACACCTTCATCAACCAGAAGGCCGCCAACGCGGGCAACGACGAAGGCAAGAAGCTCTATTGCATCTACGTCGCCGTCGGCCAGAAGCGCTCGACCGTGGCGCAGATCGTCCGCCAGCTCGAAGAAAACGGCGCGATGGAATACTCCATCGTCGTGGCCGCGACCGCTTCGGAACCCGCTCCGCTCCAGTACCTGGCGCCCTACACCGGCTGCGCCATGGGCGAGTTCTTCCGCGACAACGCGATGCACGCCGTGATCGTGTACGACGACCTTTCCAAGCAGGCCGTCGCCTATCGCCAGATGTCGCTGCTGCTGCGTCGTCCTCCGGGCCGCGAAGCTTATCCGGGCGACGTGTTCTACCTGCACAGCCGTCTGCTCGAACGTGCGGCCAAGATGAACGACGACTTCGGCGCCGGTTCGCTGACCGCCCTGCCGATCATCGAAACCCAGGCGGGCGACGTTTCGGCCTACATCCCGACCAACGTGATCTCGATCACCGACGGCCAGATCTTCCTTGAAACCGGCCTGTTCTACCAGGGCATCCGTCCGGCCATCAACGTGGGTCTGTCGGTTTCGCGCGTCGGTTCGTCGGCCCAGACCAAGGCGATGAAGAAGGTCGCCGGGTCGATCAAGCTCGAACTGGCCCAGTACCGCGAAATGGCGGCCTTCGCCCAGTTCGGTTCGGACCTCGACGCCTCGACCCAGAAGCTCCTCAACCGCGGTGCGCGCCTGACCGAGCTGCTCAAGCAGCCCCAGTTCTCGCCGCTCGGCTTCGAAGAGCAGACCTGCGTGATCTTCGCGGGCACCCAGGGCTACCTCGACTCGGTTCCCGTGTCGCAGGTCACCGAATACGAAGCCGAACTGCTCAGCTTCCTGCGCACGCAGAAGGCCGACCTCCTCGCCGAGATCCGCGACAGCAAGGACCTGGGCGATGGCGCCAAGGCCAAGCTGAAGGAAGCGCTCGAGGCTTTCGGAAAGCAGTTCGCCTGAGGGCCAGATCGCCTGAAGACAAGACACCAACCATCCCCCCGGCCATCCGCGCATCAGCAAAGGACGGGCCGGGGGTGATGAAGTGGAGATAGACGAGTGGCCTCGCTCAAGGAACTCAAGCTGCGGATCAACTCGGTCAAATCGACCCAGAAGATCACGAAGGCCAAGCAGATGGTCGCCGCGGCCAAGCTGCGCAAGGCGCAGGCGGCTGCCGAGGCCGCGCGCCCCTATGCCGGTCGTCTGGCCGATGTCATGGCCAGCCTGGCAAGCAAAGTGCAAGTCGGCGAGGGCAGCCCCAAGCTGCTCGCGGGAACCGGCAAGGACCAGATTCACCTTCTGGTCGTCGCCAATTCCGACCGCGGCCTGTGCGGCGCGTTCAATGCCAATATCGTCAAGGCCGCCAAGGCCAAGGCGAACGAACTGATTGCCCAGGGCAAGACCGTTCACTTCTACCTGATCGGCCGCAAGGGTCGTCCGGCCATCCGCCGCGACTTCCCCAACGCGATCGTGGGGCACTTCGACACGACCACCGTGCGCGAAGCCGGCTTTGTCGAAGCCGAGAAGATCGCCGGGGAACTGCTCGCCCTCTACGAGGGTGGCAAGTTCGACGTGGCGCATCTGTTCTTCTCGGAATTCCGCAGCGCCCTGCACCAGATCCCGACCGCGCAGCAGATCATCCCCGTGCCCGCTCCCAAGGCGGACACCCGGAGCACCGCCAAGGCTGATGGGGCCGTGGTCGATTACGAACCCGACGAGGAAGCGATCCTTGCCGATCTGCTGCCGCGTTACCTGCGCGTGCAGATCTTCGGCGCGCTGCTCGAAAACATGGCCAGCGAACAGGGCGCCTCGATGACCGCGATGGACAATGCCACGCGCAACGCCGGCGAACTGATCAAGAAGCTGACCATCCAGTACAACCGCAGCCGCCAGGCCGCGATCACCACCGAACTCGTCGAAATCATCGCCGGCGCCGAAGCGCTTTGACGACGACCAAGCAGGCAAGGAAAGACTAGAATGGCAACCGCACCTGTCATCACCCCGACCGGCAAGATCAGCCAGGTCATCGGCGCCGTCGTCGACGTTCACTTCGACGGCGAACTGCCGGCCATCCTCTCGGCTCTCGAGACCTACAACAACGGCAACCGCCTGGTTCTCGAAGTCGCCCAGCACCTGGGCGAAGGCACCGTCCGCACGATCGCCATGGACTCGACCGACGGCCTCACCCGTGGCCAGAGCGTGACCTCGACCGGCGCGCAGATCTCGGTGCCCGTCGGCCCCAAGACGCTCGGCCGCATCCTCAACGTCGTGGGCGAGCCCATCGACGACAACGGCCCGGTCGGCGCCGACCAGTTCGCCCCGATCCACGCCAAGGCTCCCTCCTTCGTCGACCAGTCGACCGAAGCGGCGATCCTGGTCACCGGCATCAAGGTCATCGACCTTCTCGCGCCTTACGCCAAGGGCGGCAAGATCGGCCTGTTTGGCGGCGCGGGCGTTGGCAAGACCGTGCTCATCCAGGAACTGATCAACAACATCGCCAAGGGCCACGGCGGCGTGTCGGTGTTCGCTGGCGTGGGTGAACGTACCCGCGAGGGCAACGACCTCTACCACGAATTCCTCGACGCGGGCGTTATCGCCAAGGACGCCGAGGGCAACCCGACCTCGGACGGCTCGAAGGTTGCGCTCGTGTTCGGCCAGATGAACGAACCGCCGGGCGCCCGCGCTCGCGTCGCGCTCTCGGGTCTGACCATGGCCGAGTACTTCCGCGACCAGGAAGGCCAGGACGTGCTGTTCTTCGTCGACAACATCTTCCGCTTCACCCAGGCGGGTTCGGAAGTGTCGGCGCTGCTCGGCCGTATTCCTTCGGCGGTGGGCTACCAGCCGACCCTGGCGACCGACATGGGCGCGCTCCAGGAACGCATCACCTCGACCACCAAGGGCTCGATCACCTCGGTTCAGGCGATCTACGTTCCGGCCGACGACTTGACCGACCCTGCGCCGGCCGCTTCGTTCGCCCACCTCGACGCTACCACCACGCTCTCGCGCGCCATCTCGGAACTCGGCATCTATCCGGCGGTCGACCCGCTGGACTCGACCAGCCGCGTTCTCGAACCGCGCATCGTGGGTGCCGAGCACTACGAAACCGCCCGTCGCGTCCAGGAAACGCTCCAGAAGTACAAGTCGCTTCAGGACATCATCGCCATCCTGGGCATGGACGAACTGTCGGAAGAAGATAAGCTGACCGTGGCTCGCGCCCGCAAGATCCAGCGCTTCCTCTCGCAGCCGTTCCACGTGGCCGAAGTGTTCACCGGCATCTCGGGCAAGTTCGTGCAGCTCGAAGACACCGTCCGCTCGTTCAAGGCGGTTGTCGACGGCGAATACGACCACCTGCCCGAAGCAGCCTTCTACATGGTCGGCGGCATCGAAGAAGCCGTCGAGAAGGCCAAGAAGCTGGCTGCCGAAGCCTGATAACAGACACCTTGCCCCCCGCCGCCCGGCTCGCCTCGAAGAGGCCTGTCGAACACGCGGGGGGCCAAAGGGAATAGTGCGATGCTCAACTTCGAACTCGTCACCCCGGCCCGCCTCGTCCGCTCGGAAGCGGTGTGGCAGGTTGTCGTTCCCGGCACCGAAGGCGAATTCGGTGTGCTGGAAGGCCACGCGCCGTTCATGTCGACGGTGAAGGACGGCACGCTCAAGGTCTATCGCACCCAGGGCGGCCAACCGGAAGAAATCCGCGTTCAGGGCGGCTTTGCCGAAGTGAACGACAAGGGCCTCACGGTCCTGGCCGAGCACGTCGAAGGCTGATCCAGCCTTTCTCGTGACGCCTGAAAAGGGCCGGTTTCCCGCGCGGAAACCGGCCCTTTTCACGTCTGCGATCCGCCTCGATCCCATCCGGCACGAGGCGTGCCCGGCGCCGGGCGGGGCCATGTTGCCCTTGACACGTGAGGATCGCCCCAGGAAAACCCCTTAGGCGTTCCTCGCGGTCCCTTTACCCTTCGGCGTCATACCCGGTGGGCAGGCACAGCCTGAAACCCTGAAGGAGAAGGCCCTTGCGATCATGGTGGCCGGTCCGTTGGTTTGCGGAAATCGGCAGTGATCCGGCACTGGCCGTGCCCCAGGCGGTCAACCTGCAAAAGCAGGTGCCGCTGCTCTATGGGCTCCTGCTGATCAATTCGCTGGCCGTGGCGATCACCCATCGCGGGCAGGCGCCGTTCATGCTCACGGTGAGCGTTCCGGCCGTGCTGTTCACGATTTCGGTGGTGCGGATGGTCCACTGGCTGCGCCGGGCACGGCTGGGGCCGCCCTCGCCCGCGCTGGCACGGCGCCAGTTGCGCACGATCACCGTTCTCGCCGCGCTGATGGCGCTGGCCTATATCCTCTGGTCGCTGGCGCTCGCGCCCTATGGCGGCCCCCTCGTGCAGGCCCATGTCGGGCTCTATATCTCGACCACGGTAATCGGTTGCATCTTCTGCCTGCTGATCCTGCCCCAGGCCGCGCTGCTGGTGGCCCTCACCGTCCTGCCCGCGTTCATCTACATGTGCATCGAACGTCAGGAACTGACGCTGGTGACGATCGGCATCAATGTCGCGCTGGTGCTGGGCGTGTTGCTGCGCGTGCTTTTCAACACCTTTTCCTATTTTCGCAATCAGGTGCTCTCCGCCACCCTGCTCGCCAGCCAGCATGCCGAATTGCAGCGGCTGAATGAGGAAAACCGCCGGCTCGCCCTGACCGACAGCCTGACCGGCCTTCCCAACCGCCGCCAGTTCCACGCCGACCTCGACCGCCTGACCGCACAGGAAGGTCGGGCGCCCTTTGCCATCGGCGTGCTCGACCTCGACCGTTTCAAGCCGATCAACGATACCTATGGCCATCAGGTCGGCGACCGCCTGCTCACCGCGATTGCCGCCCGCTTGCGCGCGATGACCGGCCCGCAGATCATGGTCTACCGCCTCGGCGGCGATGAATTCGGCCTGATCGACACCGACCTGCCCTCCTTCGAGAATACGTGCGAGCGCCTGCTCCAGCAGGTCAAGGCGCCCTTGCACATCGGCGAAATCGTCCTGCGTGTGGGGGGATCGCTGGGCATCTCGCGCTTTCCCGAGGCGGGCACTACCGCCACGGATCTTTTCGACCGCGCCGACTATGCGCTCTATCACGCCAAGCACGTCAATGGCGGGGGCATGTGCGTGTTCACCGCCGCGCTCGAAACTGCCGTTCGGGCCAACCGCGCGATCGAGCGCGCGCTTCAGGCCAGCAGCTTCGAGGACGAACTCTCGATCGTGCTGCAACCCATCATCGCGCTGGACACCGGCCATCTGGGCGGGGTGGAAGTGCTCGCCCGCTGGACCAATCCGCATCTGGGCGAGATTTCGGCAACCGAATTCATCGCCATCGCCGAGCGCTCGACCGCGATCCATTCGATCACCCGGACCGTGTTCCGCAAAGGGCTGAAGGCCGCGCAATGCCTGCCCGCCCACGTGGCGCTGTCGTTCAACCTCTCGGTCTGCGACCTCGGCTCGGCCACGACCCTGGCCTTCATCCGCCGCGAAATCGAACTGGCGGGCATCGCGCCGGGCCGGATCTGGATCGAGGTGACCGAAACGGCGGTCATGCGCAATGCCGAGGCCGCCGCAGGTGCGCTCCAGGCCTTTCGCGACATGGGCATACGCATCGCGCTCGACGATTTCGGCACGGGCTATTCGAGCCTTGGCTATGTCCAGACACTCCCGCTCGACAAAGTGAAGATCGACCGCAGCTTCGTGCGCGCCATCGATGGGGAACGCGGCTGCACGATGACACGCGCGGTGATCACCTTGTGCCACACCATCGGGCTGGCCTGCGTGGCCGAAGGGGTGGAATCCGCCAGCCAGTGTGCGCTGCTCAGGCAGGCGGGCTGCGAATATGCCCAAGGCTATCTGTTCAGCCATCCCCTTCCGCTCGAAACCCTGCTCGCCCGTTGCACCGACCCCGATGCCGACTGGCGCCCCGCCCTCGGAGAAATCACCCCGCAAACCGATCGCGGGGCCGCCGCAGCCTGACCGATCCGGCACCACCGGACGGAAAAGGCCCGACGGTTGCCGGATATGGCCGGGCTTGCTAACATGAGGGCATTCGTATGGACCCGGTGAAATTCCGGGTGGCTATTCCGGCCGCCGATCCGCCGGACAACGCAATTCGCATATTATGGCCGCGTGACAGGCCCCATGGCTGTTCCATGGCCTCCGTGGGCCGCTGGCTGGTCGCGCCGCCGGGCTTCATGCCACTGGCGCACGCAATGCGATTTTCGTGGACTTTCCCGTTTCATGGCTTCGACCTTTCTTGATCACTATCGCGCCGAATGGTTCGACGGGGTTGCCGCCGCGCGGCGCGACATCCTGGCCGGGCTGGTCGCCACTTTCGCGCTCATTCCCGAAGTGATCGCCTTTTCCTTCGTGGCCGGGGTCGACCCGCAGGTCGGCCTGTTTGCCTCGTTCGTGATCGGCATTGTCATTGCGATCTTCGGTGGGCGCCCGGCGATGATCTCGGGCGCGGCGGGCTCGGTGGCGCTGGTGGTGGGCGTGCTGGTCAAGGCCCACGGCCTGCCCTATCTTCTGGCCGCGAGCGTGCTGGGCGGGCTGCTCCAGATCGTGTTCGGGCTGCTGCGGCTCGACGTGCTCTTGCGCTTCGTTTCACGCTCTGTCCGCACGGGCTTCGTCAATGCGCTGGCGATCCTCATCTTTTCGGCACAAGTCCCGCAATTGCTGGGGGTCAGCTGGCACACGTATGCGCTCGTCGCGCTGGGGCTGGCGATCATCTACCTGCTGCCGCGCCTGACCCAGGCGGTGCCCTCGCCGCTGATCTGCATCCTCGTCCTGACCGGGATCACCATGGCCGTGCCCATGCCCGTGCGCACGATTGCCGATCTGGGCCAGTTGCCTGCGGGCCTGCCCGCCTTCGCCCTGCCGCACGTGCCGTGGACGTTCGAAACGCTGGTCGTGGTCGCGCCCTATGCGCTGGCGATTGCCGCCGTGGGCCTGCTCGAATCGCTGATGACCGCCGCGGTCGTCGACGACCTGACCGAGACCACCAGTTCCAAGGCCCGTGAATGCACCGGCCTTGGCCTTGCCAACATGGCCGCCGGGCTCTTTGGCGGGATCGCCGGGTGCGGCATGATCGGCCAGACGGTGGGCAATGTGCGCTATGGCGGGCGCGGACGCCTCTCGACGCTGATGGCCGGGGTGTTCCTGCTGGTCGTGCTGGTGCCGCTGCGCCCGTGGGTCGCGCAAGTGCCCGTGGCCGCGCTGGTGGCGATCATGATCATGGTTTCGGCCAGCACGTTCGCGTGGGGCTCGCTGCGCGATCTGGGCCGCCATCCCAAAGTCTCGGGCGTGGTCATGCTGGCGACCGTCGCGGTGACTGTCGCCACCCACGATCTGGCCGCCGGGGTCATCGTGGGGGTCATGCTCAGCGGGGTGTTCTTCGCCTTCAAGGTCACGCGCATGATGCATGTGACGGTCACCTACGACAAGGCGAACGACACCCGCGTCTATACCGTGGCGGGGCAGGTCTTCTTTGCCAGTGCCGGAATCTTTGCCGACAGCTTCGACTTGCGCGAGACGGCCAAATCGGTGCGGATCGACCTTGCGGCGGCGCATTTGTGGGACGTGACCGCCGTGGGCGCGCTCGACGAAGTGGTCGCCCGCCTGCACCGCCATGGCACCCATGTCGAACTCGTCGGCCTCAACCAGGCGAGCGCGGTTCTGGTCGATGCCCATGCCCCGCAGGCGCGCGAAGCGGCAACCTGATCACCGGACTCCGCCCGATGCGCGCTCCTGCGCCGGGCGCCGTCCGGTGAGGCGAAGATAGAACCGCGAGAAGTAGGACGGGTCGTCAAAGCCCAGTTCGGCGGCCACTTGCGCGGCGGTGGCATTGGTATAGCGCAAGAGCCGCCGTGCCTCGCTCACGAGGCGGCGGTGGACCACATCCATCGGCGTACACCCCAGCCGCGCGGCGGTCAGGCGCGAGAGCGTGCGCGGGGTCATGCCCAACGCGGCGGCATAGAAAGCCAGATCGCGGTGGCTGCGGAAATGAACCTCGACCAGCCCGGCGAAACGGTCGATCCGGGGATCGGGCGCAGGCCCCCGTTCGGAAGTCTCCTGCACGATGCAGCGCGCCAGCGCCTCGGCCAGGGCCAGTACGAGCGGGTCGCTCCAGCCGTGATCGGCGCGGGCCGCAACCTGCAAGGCCAGCATCTCTCCGGCCAGCCATGCGGCACGCCGTGCCGGTTCAGGCGCGAGCGGCGCGGCCTGTCCGCGCGTCAGCACGCGATGGAGGCCATCGCCTTCCCCCCGCCCTCGCCCCCGTCCCGCAAAATCGGCGCCGAGCGTGACGACATGGCCTTCCACGTCGGCGGCAAAGACGAAGCCGTGGACGATGCCGGGCGGAACGACGACCGCCAGCGGCCCTTCCAGCGCCTGCACGGCCCCGTCGAACGAGATCCGCACCTGTCCCCGATGCACCAGCAGCATCTGGACGAAATCGGCATGGCGATGGGGCTTGATCTCCCAGTCGTTGAGCGAGGAGCGCGCGGCAATCGTCTCGATATGGGCAAAACCGCTGTCGATGGCGGGTTCGCGCTCGCCATAGAGGGTATAGCTGGGAATGGCAGGGCGGACCATCGATCTGTCCTCAAAGTACCAGCAAATGTCGCCTCCATGCCTTCCCGTATGGAAGGGCCGCTGTCAAGTTTCGGGCATGAGCCCGCCAGAGCGGACAAGGCCCGGACACGACGCGCCTTTCCCTCGAAAAAATGCGGGTCGAACGGGAGAGACGAACCTCATGAAAACCCAGGTTGCAATCGTTGGCGCGGGGCCCGCCGGGCTTCTGCTGGGCCATCTGCTGAAGGTCGAAGGCATCGACTGCGTGATCGTCGAACGGCAAAGCGGCGACTATGTGCTCAGCCGCATCCGCGCCGGGGTGCTGGAGGCGATCACCGTCGAGCTGATGGAGCGCCTCGGCCTCGACGCGCGGCTCAGGGCCGAGGGCCTTGTCGAGGAAGGCTTCAACCTGGCCGATGGCGAGCGGCTGATCCGCATCGATGTCGCCAATCTCACCGGCCAGACAGTCACCGTCTATGGCCAGACCGAAGTGACCCGCGACCTGATGGACGCCGCCCCCGAACGGGGCCTGCCGATCTTCTACGAGGCCGCCGATGTCGCGCTCCACGCCATAGAAAGCGATGCGCCATGGCTCTCGTTCACCCACGAAGGCCGGGCCCGGCGCCTCGACGCACGCTTCATCGTGGGCTGTGACGGCTTCCACGGCCCCTCGCGCCGGGCCATTCCCGCCTCGGTCGGGCGCGTGTTCGAGCGGGTCTATCCGTTCGGCTGGCTGGGCATCCTCGCCGATGTCCCGCCGTGCAACGACGAACTGATCTATGCCAACCACGCGCGCGGCTTTGCCCTCGCCTCGATGCGCAGCGCCGCGCGCAGCCGCTATTACATCGACGTGCCGCTGACCGAACGGGTCGAGGACTGGGACGACGAACGGCTGTGGGACGAACTGGGCATCCGCCTTGGCCCCGAGGCCGCCGCGCGGATCACGCGGGGGCCTGCCATCGAGAAGTCGATCGCGCCCTTGCGCTCATTCGTGTTCGAACCGATGCGCCATGGCAGCCTGCTGCTCTGTGGCGACGCGGCCCATATCGTGCCGCCGACCGGGGCCAAGGGGCTCAATCTGGCCGCCAGCGACGTGCATTATGCGGCGCAGGCTCTCTGCGCGTTCTTCAAAACCCATGATGCCGATGCCATTGCCGGGTATTCGGCCAAAGCCCTGGCGCGGGTGTGGAAGTCGGAACGGTTCAGCTGGTCGCTCACCAAGCTCATGCACCGCTTTCCCGATGATGGCCCGTTCGAGCGGGCGATGCAGGTCGCCGAACTCGACTATATCGCCGGCAGCCGGGCGGCGCAGACCAGCATTGCGGAGAACTATGTGGGCCTGCCGGTTTGATCGGGCGGACAGCGCGGGGGCCCGGACCGGGTCCGGGGCCCTGCGCCACGCCTGCTCCAAGTCGGTGAAACAGCGGGACAAGACGCCCGATTGCCGCTCACGACACGAAGTTTCCCGTCAATGTGACAAATACCCTCCAACCGTCACAGGCCCGTCACAAACTGCCGACACAAGGCGCGCAAGTGTTCATCCCGCGGGCAAACCATGCGCCAGATCGATATTCTTCTGACCAATCCGCTTGAGGGCGGACATGACAGTTTCGCCCATGGCGACCTGAAAGTGGTGTTCCATCCCTGGCGCTGGAACGGGCCGCTGCCGCTGCTCGACGGGCGCCCCTGGGCCTTTGTCGACTGGCTGCTGCCCGAGCTTTCGGGGCTGGAACTGTGCCGCCGCCTTCGCTGCGACCTCCAGACCGAGCAGGCCCATGTGACGATGATCCTCGAAGAGGACGATGCCGAAGCCAAGCGCCGGGCCATGCGCGCAGGCGCCGACGACTATATCGTCGGGCCGATCGACCGGGGCACCGTGCTCGACCGCGTGCTCTCGGTGCAATTGCCCGAGCGCGAGATCGTCGCGCGCACGCTGCGGCTCGGCGATCTCAGCCTCGACCTGACGGCGCTTCAGGCGCGCTGGAAGGACAAGGCCATTGCCCTGATGCCCAACGAACTGCGGCTGTTGCGCTATCTGATGGAACAGCCCGGACAGGTCTTCTCGCGCGCGCAACTGATCGCCGCGCTCGGCAAGCAGACCCAGCCGATCGACGAGCGCACCGTCGATGCCTGGGTCAGCCGGCTGCGCCGCGCGCTGCGCGAGGTGGGCGCGGGCTATCCGCTGCGCACGGTCCGCGCGCTCGGCTATGTGCTCGACAAACCCTGATTACGGATTGGGCGCGCGCGCATCGCGGCAGGTGTGCCCGATGCCGGGATTGAACACGTTGCAGGGATCGAGCGCCGCATAGTGATCGGCCAGCGCGGGCTTGGCGTGGTAGAGATGGCCGACATTGTGCTCGGCGGGATATTCCGCGCCGCGCCGGTCGAGCAGGGGCAGCATCGCTTCTTCGAGCGCCATGCAATCGGTGCCCTTGGCCACGATGTAGTCCTGATGGAAGACATGGCACAGGAAGTGGCCATAGTAGAGCTTGTGGAGGATCGGCCCCTCGATTTCGGGCGGCAGGGTCTCCACCCAGTCCTCGCAATTGCGCGGCAGGGCGATGTCGAGCGCGACGATGTTCTCCACCGTATCCCCATGGACCGCGCGATAGCGGTTGGCCGCGCCCGCCGCGGCAAAGCGGTGGAGAAACGCGCCTTCGGCCTCAGCCGGGGTACATTCGAAGAAATCGCCGCTGGCTGACGGGAAATGCGCCTCCAGCCATGCTTTTGCCTCGGCAATGCCCTCGTCGGCCATGCGCAACAGCAGGTGATGCTCATAGCGGTCGCGCCATTCGACAAGGCGCGGCGGCAGGTGCGAAGGCAGCAGGTTGGCGGCGAACTGGATCACCTTGTCCGACCATCCGGCCGGCACGAACGGCAGGCCATCGATGCGCGCCTTGGCCGCAAACAGCGCGGGGATGCGGTCGGTCCCCAGCTTCTGGATGGCAAGGTAGGTATCCTTGCCATAGCGCGCGGCGATGTCGAAGCAGGTGCGGTGCATATATTCACCCGCCACCGGCAGATGGGCAAACCCGCCCAGGATCGCGCGGCGCAGCGCGGTCAGTTCCGCCGGATCGTTGGTGCCGATGTAGAAAACGCGGGTTTCCTTGTCCTTTTCAAACGTATCGAGGCGGACGGCGAACAGCATGACTTTGCCCGCGCTGCCCGAAGCCTCGAACAGACGGCCCGGATCGGCGTTGAAACGAGCGGGCGTATCGGCATCGATCTGGCGGACATGCCCGGCATAGCCATGGTCGCTTGCCGCGCGCGCGGGAGCCAGATCGATCTCTTCGGGCGTGAATCCGCCGCGTTCGAGGCGGGCAAGCATCGCCTCGGCCTCCTCGCCCAGTGCGATACCCAGATGGTTGACGAGTTCGAGCTGCCCGCGCGCATCGACGCGGGCATAGAGCGCCATCTCGCTATAGGCCGGTCCGCGCCGCACCAGCGCGCCGCCCGAATTGTTGCAGATGCCCCCCATGACCGAGGCCCCGATGCACGACGAGCCGATCACCGAATGCGGCTCGCGCCCGAGCGGGCGCAACAGGGCCTCCAGTTCATAGAGCGTGGCCCCCGGCAGGCAGACCACCTGCCGCCCCTGATCGATCAGGTGAATGCCGTGAAGGCGGCGCGTCGAGATAATCACCACCGGGCGATCATAGGTGCCATCGGGCGTCGATCCGCCGGTCAGGCCGGTGTTGGCCGCCTGGGTGATCACGATCACCCCCGCCGCGACACAGGCGCACAACACCCGCCATTGCTCGACAAGGCTGCCGGGCTGCACCACCGCCAGCACCGGCCCCGCGCCAAACCGGATGCCATGGGAAAAGCCGCGCGTGGCCCCTTCCCCGGTCAGGACATGGGCCCGGCCCACCAGCCCCTCAAGCCGCGCGACAAGCCCTTCGGCATCGACCGGCTGGCCGGAAACCGGGACATGGCTGGCACTGGCAACTGGCGGAACATTCGCGAAGGTCATGCTTGAAATCCGGCGGATCAGGCCGGGACGCTCCCCGGCGCAGCAAAAGGGACGCCGAAGATAGAGAGCCCAACATCATTCCTGAAATGATAGTTTTGAATTATCATCATTCCAAATTAGAATTATTTCCTCAAAACCTTGAAAAGAAACGGGAGGGAAGGCGCCTCGCCCCTTCCCTCCCGCCTGGCCCTGAAAGGGACGGGGGCCATGAGGCCCCCGTCTGATCCCGTTGCCTCAGAACTTGGCCCCGAGACGCACGCCGAACGTGCGCGGCTGGTTGGGCACGATGTAGGTGCGGCTCGTGCAGATCGAGCAGGCGATGTAGCGCGAGAGATCGCCGCGTTCGTCGGCCACGTTGGTCATGAAGAATTCGAGGCTGTACTTGCGCCATTCGGTGCCCAGCGCGAGGTTGACCTGGCTGAAGGGCTGGAGCCAGCCCATCGCATTGGCCATGTAGACCCGCAAGTCGGACGCCGCCGAACTCTGGAACGTGGCGTTGACCTGGCCATAGACTTTCGCCTCGCCCACATTCTTCGCGTAACGCAGCGTGCTCGCCAGCTTCCACTGCGGGGTGATCGGCAGGCGGGTGCCCTTGGGGGCAAGAATTTCGCTGCCCGCGCAAGTATACGTCGGATCGTCGACCGAGCAGAGGTTCTTGCGCGTCGTGGCGTTGGTATAGGCGCCGCCCACGTTCAGGCTCAGCCCGCCCTTGACCACATTGGCATCGAATTCCACGCCGCGAATGCGCGCATCGGGGCCGTTGTGGATTTCGGTGAAGCTGTTCGCCCCCAGATAGGCGAACTGGAAGTCCTTCCAGTTCTGCTGGTAGAGCGCGACGTTGAGGCGCAGCAAACCGTTGAACAGGGTCGTTTTCATACCCAGCTCGTAGTTGGTGAGGAAGTCCGAGCGATAGGGCGCGACATCGGCGCGGCGGTTGATCCCGCCCGGACGGAACCCGCGCGAAATCGTGCCATAGACCATGACATCATGCATGGGCTTCCAGGTCAGGTTGAAGCGATAGGTCGCGCCATCGCCCTTGGCCCGCTTGGGCACCACGCCCCCGTTCACATAGTCACCCAGATTGGTGCAGGGGCCACCCGCAACCGCCGCGGGAAGCAGCGAGATGCCGGTTTCGCCCGCCAACTGCGCATCGCGCAGGGTCAGGCCATCGCTGGTGTAGCACCCCGCCACGCCCGTGCGCGACGAGCCCGCGCCGTTGGGCGGCGGATTGTCGTCGGCGCCCTGATAGTAGCCGGGATTGCGGCCGAAGCCGAAGAAGCCGATCAGCGAGTTGTCATACTTGAAGTAGCGCCCGCCTGCCGTCGCGGTCAGATTGTGGAAGATGTCGTAGCTGACCTCGCCAAAGATCGCATAGTCCTTGTCGATGCGGTGCTGCTGGGTCAGCCAGAGCGTGCCGGGATGGCCATTGACCGAGAGATCGTCGGCCAGGCCCGCGACCTGATAGTCCTGATGGATCAGGTTCGACTGGCGCTGGTAGAACAGGCCGCCGACCACGCGCAGCGGCTCGGTCGAGGGCGAGGCGATGCGCAGTTCCTGGCTCAGCTTCTTGAAATGGTCCGAGCCGAAGATCTGCTGGCGCGGGTCGATCGTGTTGCCCGCATTGTCCTTGTAATAGGCATAACCGGCCAGGCCACCCGCGCTGCTGTAGAGCGAATCATACGCCTCGGCATAGTCGGTGTAGTCGCTCGACTGGAACGTCTTGCGGTCGAGGTAGGCACCCGCATACGTGAGATCCCACGAGCCGATCTTGCCCTCGACCGTCAGCGCGGCCTGAACGAACGTATCGTGGCGATATTCGGGGAAGAAGTGCTGGACCTGAAGGTCGCCGACCTTGGGGTCATAGCCATAGGAGCCGTGGCTGCGGGTGTCCTGGTACATGACGGTGGGCGTGACCGTCCAGTTGTCGTCCAGATCGACCTTGAGCGCCGCGCGGCCACCGGCCACTTCGGTGTCGTTGTAGTTCTTCTTCACGTACTTGGAATTGTTGACGCAGATGCCGCCGTCGGTCGGCAGGAAGCAGCGCGTGCCCGCCACGTTGTCGATGTAGCCCGCGTCCTTCTGGTAGAAGCCGACCACGCGCAGCGCGGCCTTCTGCGAGAGCGGGATGTTGACCATCCCTTCCACCTTGACCCCGACGCCGCCCGGACCGACCTTGTTCACTTCGGCGTCCATGCGGCCATAATAGCCGGTGGTATCGGGCTTGTTGGTGATGATGCGGATCGTGCCCGCTTCCGACGAGGCGCCATAGAGCGTGCCCTGCGGCCCGGCGAGGCTTTCGATGCGGGCAATGTCGTAGATGTGGACGTCGAGGTTGCCGCCCACGGTGGTGACCGGCTGTTCGTCGAGATAGACGCCGACCGAGGGCAGCGGGCCCGAGTGGTTGCCGTCGCCGCCCGAGGCCACGCCGCGCATGTAGATGATGTTGGTGCCCGGCGTGCCCGAGTTCTGCGAGATCACCGAGGGGAGCTGCTGGGTGTAGCTCTTGAAATCGCTGACGTGGAGCTGGTCGAGCTTCTGCGTGCTGAGCGCCTGGATCGAGATCGGCACGTTCTGGAGGTTTTCCGAACGCTTCTGCGCGGTCACGATGATGACGTTGCCCTCTTCCGCGGCGGGTGCAGCGTCAGGAACGACGGTGGGAGGAGAGGCAGGTGCGGGCGCGGCCTCCTGGGCCATGGCGACGGTCGCCGGAGCAAGAAGCGCCGTGCTCGTCATCAGGAGAAAACGCGGGAGACCCGCCGTCACAAAACGCATGATAAATCCACCCTGTTACATACTTATGCGCAAGGGTGTGCGCTGCGACATGATCATGCGTCAAGTGGATGCAAACGATACCAATAGATCACAGATAAGCGTGACAGTTTTGCAACGCATTGCTGCAATCAATCATAACCTTGCGGCCAATCATAAACTGTCGGTGCGTGAGGATAGCTTTCCAGAACCGGCCCGAGCGCGGCCCTGAGCGGATCGAGCCAGGGCTCGAACGGCTTCCACGCGCTGGTGCCCTCGCGGAAGATCGGCTGGCGCACCTGCTCGGAACTGGCCGTGCGGACCGCGCGCTCGGTCTTGTGGAAGGCCAGGCAGGCTTCCTCGAACGGCAAGCCGCAGGCCGCCAGCAGGGCGCGCACCTGCGTTTCGGTCTCCTCGACCATGGCCTCGTAGATCACCCGGTGGACCGCGCCGGGCTGCACCGCATCGACATGGGCCATGAGCCGCACATAATCGGCATAATAGCGCCCCATGTCCTCCAGATCGTAGGAGAACCCCTGCCCGCGCGCGAAATGCTGCTTGAAGTTGGAAAAGCAGCAGCCGAGCGGGTGACGCCGCGCATCGATGATCCGCGCGCGCGGCAGGATCAGCCGGATCAGCGGAACATGAACCCAGTTGTTGGGCATCTTGTCGATGAACAGGGGTCGCGCGGTGTGGCGCTGGATGCGCGTGGTATGCAGATAGCTCTCGCCCATCGCGCGCAAATCCTCGCGCGTGAGTTTCGCCAGACCCGCCGGATAATCGGGCACCTTGCGCGCCAGTTGGGCGATGTCGGGCAGTTCGCTGGTGCCCTCGACCTGGCTGTGGCTGGCCAGGATCTGCTCGACCAGCGTGGAGCCCGCGCGCGGCATGCCGACCACGAAGATCGGATCGGGCGCCGGGCAGCCCGCCCCCTCACCCGCCTCGAACAGGGCGGGCGTCGCCACGGCGATCATCGCGTCGATGGTCGCGGTGGTCTCGTCGGCCTTGTAGGGAATGCGCTTGCGGCGCAGGGCATTGGCGGCGGCATAATGGGCAAAGGCGGTCTGCGCCTCGCGCCGGTCCTCGAAGGCCTTGCCCAGCGCGAAATCGAGATGCCAGCGGTCTTCCGCGCCCAATCCGGGATCAGACAGGGCCTGCTCCATGGCGGCGATGTCTTCATCCGAAAAGCGCACGGTCTTGAGGTTGGCAAGGCTCCACCACGCCTCCCCCAGCCCCGGCATCAGGGCCAGCGCGCGGCGATAGGCGGCAACGCCATCGGCCTGACGCCCCACGGTCTTGAGCATGTGGCCATAGCTCATCCACACGCGCGGCTGGGCTGGGGCATCGGCCAGCACCTTTTCATAGAGCGCCAGTGCCGCGTCGAATGCGCCGATGCGGCCATTGGCGGCGGCAGCCAGATTGGCGTGGCTGGGATTGTCGGGATCTTCGCGGGTCACTTGCGCAAGCTGGTCGAGCGCCTCGGCCGCGCGGTTGGTGCGATAGAGGACGAGCGCCAAGTTGGCGCGGGCGGGCGTAAACGCGGGGTCAAGCTCGATGGCGCGGCGCAGCAGGTTTTCCGCGTCGCCATAGCGGCCGATGCGCCCGGCCAGTTCGGCAAACAGGCGGATCGCGCGCACGTCGAACGGGTCTTCCCGCAGCAGCGCGCGCAGCAGTGGCTCGGCCTCGGGCAGGCGGTTGGCGTTCATCGCGCTGGCGGCGGCCAGCAGGCGGGGATCGTAGACGGGGCGCGGGGGCAGGGTCACGGTGGTCATCGTGGGGCCACACCAATCATGGCGCGGCGTTTCGATCAAGCGCCGTGTGTCTTTTCGCCATCACAGGGCCGCCATCACTGGGCCGCCATGACAGGGCGGTCATGACAGGGCGGTCATGACAGGGCGGTCATGACAGGGCGGTCATGACAGGGCGGTCATGACAGGGCTCCGGGGCAGCCCCGGAGCCCTGTCATGCCTTGGCAGGCTTACTTGGCCAGATCGGTGAACAGGCTGGTGAAGTAGACCACGCCCGGCGCGATGTTGGAGAGCGGGACGCGCTCGTTCAACCCGTGCGCGAACTCTTCGCTGCCCTTGATCAGGACCGGCGCGGCGCCATAGGAATCAACGCCGTTGACCCGGTACCACATCGAATCCGACGCGCCCGAGGACTGTGCCGGGATCACCGCGATGCCCGGATAGGCCTGATGGATCGCCTTGTCGGTCGCCTTGAGGAAGTCGGCGCGCATCGGGCTGGCGGGCGAAGGCGTGGAACCTTGCGTCACGTCGCTGACCTTGACCGCCGGATCGTTGGCCACCCTGGCCAGCTCGGCCATGATGTCCTCGCGCTTGTGGCCCGGAAAGATGCGGCAGTTCACGTTGGCCGTGGCGCGCTGGGGCAGCGCGTTGAGCGCGTGGCCGCCGTTGACCATGGTGGGAACGCACGTCGTCTCGATACGGCCGATATATTCGGGCAGCGCGCGCAAGGTGGCGATGGCCGCCGGATCGGCCGGGTTGGCGGCAAAGGCGCGCATGGCGGCGGCCAGCTTCGGCTCGGGCGTGATCTTCGCCGCGCTTTCGAAGAAGGCCTTGGTCAGCGGGCTCTGCTCGGGCGTGAAGTGATAGGCGCCGATGTTGACCAGCGCCTGCGAGAGCTGGACGATCGCGTTGTCCTTGCGCGGGGCCGAGCTGTGGCCGCCCGGATTGGTCACTTCGAGCTGGAAGTCGGCATAGTTCTTTTCCGCGCCTTCCCACGTCCACGCCAGCGGCTTGCCGGTGGTCTCGTCGAGCATGCCGCCGCCGCCATCGACATTGATCACCAGGCCCGCGTTCTTGAGGCGCTTGGCGATGATCTCGCCGGTCTTCATGTTGGTTTCCTCGTCGCCGGAGAAGGCGATGAGGATCGTGCGCCTGGGCTTGAAGCCCTGATGGCGCATCTCGATCAGGGTCGAGACGGCAAGCGCGGCGTTGAACTTCATGTCGAGCGCACCGCGGCCATAGAGATAGCCGTTCTCGACCACCGGCACGAAGGGATCGCGGACCCAGTCCTCGCGCTTGGCCTCGACCACGTCCATGTGGCCCGAGAGCACCAGCGGCTTGAGCCTGGGATCGGAGCCCTTCCAGGTGGCGATCATGTAGGCGGTGTCGTCGACGGGGACGATCTCGATGTCGGCAGGCGCCCAGCCGGCCTTGACCAGCGTGTCGCGATAGAGCGCGGCGACCTTGGGGGTCTCGTTGCCGGGGCCCTGGACCGAACGCAGCGCGATCGACTGCTTGGACAGCTCCAGGGTCTGCGCTTCGGCCTCGGCATGGCCGGCGGCCAGCGCCGGAGAAGCCGTCAGGGCCGTGGCGGCAGACAGCGCCAGAGCAGAAACAAGCGACACGGGTAACTTCATCGGGGGTACTCCTTCCGGGCGCGGAAGCTGATCCCGAACGGTTTCGGATACAACCTTTTTTTGCAGTGCAAGATGAGCTTTCCCGCAAGGGTGGCGAAGGGCCCCGGACATGATCGGGAGCCCTCCACGGCTTTGGAGCCATGCCCCTGAAGGACGATCAGCCCGCGATCTTCGAGGTATCGAACGTGCCCAGCCCCGGCTTGTAGCTCTTTTCGTCGAGGAACTGGCGGGTGGCTTCCTTGCGCGCGGCCACGCCGCCATAGCTGTGCAGGGCTTCCTGCGCGCGCACGAGGTAGTCTTCGGCGTGCTCGTAGGTCATGTCGATCATGCGGCGCACGGCCCACTTGGTCGCGCGCAGGGCGTTGGCGTCCTTCTTGAGCAGGGTCTGCGCGATCTGGGTGACGCGGGCCTTCAGGTCCTCGTGGGGGACCGCTTCGGTCACCAGCCCCTGTTCGGCGGCCTGCCTGCCGGTCAGGTTCTCGCCCATCATCGCGTGGTAGAGCGCCTTGCGCAGGCTCATGAGGTCAGCGGCAACTTTCGAGGCGCCGCCGCCCGGCAGGATGCCCCAGTTGATTTCCGAAAGGCCGAACTGGGCATTTTCCGACGCCACGGCGATGTCGCACGCATAGAGCGGGCCATAGCCGCCGCCAAAGCACCAGCCATTGACCATCGCGATGGTCGGCTTTTCATACCAGCGCAGGCGGTTCCACCAGCGATAGGCCTCGCGCTGCGACTTGCGGATCGCCCAGAGGCCCTGCGCCTCGGTCTCGCGGAAGTATTCCTGAAGGTCCATGCCCGCCGACCAGGCCTCGCCCTCGCCCGAGAGCACCAGCACGCCCACGTCCTCGCGGAATTCGAGTTCCTCGATCACCTTGAGCATCTGGCGGTTGAGCTTGGGGCTCATGCAGTTGCGCTTCTCCGGGCGGTTGAAGCGCACCCAGGCGATGCCATCCTCGATCGTGACAGCGACGGTATCTTCTTCGGCGCGGACGAAAGGTGCGTCAGCCATGGTCTTGTCCTTTCAGGTTATTTTTTGAAAATATGGGCGGATCGGGAAAGGGTCGGATTGGAAAGTGGTCAGATCGGAAAGTGTCCGGGCCGGGTCTCCATCGTAATCCAGCGCAGTTCGGTGAAGCTGTCGATGCCCGCCTTGCCGCCAAAGCGGCCATAGCCCGAGGCGCCGACCCCGCCGAAGGGCATCTGGGCCTCGTCATGCACGGTCGGGCCGTTGATGTGGCAGATGCCCGAGCGGATCTGGCGGGCGACGCGCAGCCCCCGCGCGGTGTCGCGGGTGAAGACGGCGGCGGACAGGCCATAGTCGCTGTCGTTGGCCAGTTCGATGGCGTGGGCCTCGTCGCGCGCGTGGATCACGCCGACGACCGGGCCGAAGCTTTCGTCGCGGAACAGCTTCATCTCGCGCGTGACACCATCGACGACATGGGCGGGCATCAGGACATTGTGCGTGGTTTCCCCGCCCACCAGCAGGCTTGCGCCATGGGCCAGCGCATCGTCGACCAGCGACCGGCAATGGACGACCGTTTTCGCGTCGACCACCGCGCCCAGCGGGGTGGTTCCCTCGCGCGGGTCGCCGACGGTGAGCGTCTCGACCTTGGCCTTGAAGCGGCGGGCGAATTCGTCGGCAATGGCATCGACGACGATGATCCGCTCGGTGCTCATGCAGATCTGGCCCTGGTTCATGAAGGCCCCGAAGGCCGCCGCCTTGACCGCTTCATCGAGGTCGGCATCCTCCAGCACCACCAGCGGGGCCTTGCCGCCCAGTTCGAGCAGGCAGGGTTTCAGATGGTCCGCCGCGCGCCGGGCGATGATCCGGCCCACCGTGGTCGAGCCGGTGAAGTTGATGCGGCGCACTTCAGGCGCGTCGATCAGCGCGCCCACCACCGCGCCCGCATCCGCCGGGGCATTGGTGACGACCTGCACCACGCCCTCGGGGAACCCGGCGTCGGCAAAGGCCTCGATGATCAGGGCATGGGTGCGCGGGCACTGTTCGGAGGCCTTGAGGATCACCGCATTGCCGCAGGCCAGCGGCGTGGCGATGGCCCGCACCCCCAGAATGATCGGCGCATTCCACGGCGCAATGCCCAGGATCACGCCGACCGGTTCGCGCAGGGCCATGGCCAGGCACCCCGGCTTGTCCGAAGGGATCACCTCCCCCGCGATCTGCGTGGTCAGCGCGGCCGCCTCGCGCACCATCGAGGCGGCAAGCGTGAGGTTGAACATCGCCCAGCCGCGCGTGGCGCCGATCTCGCCCATCATCGCCTCGACAAAGGCCTCGGCGCGGGCTTCGAGCGCGCTGGCCGCCTTCATCAGAACGGCACGGCGCGCATTGGGGCCCATTTCCGCCCAAGCCGGAAAGGCCGCGCCCGCGCGGGCGGCAATGGCGGGAATTTCAGCCGCCTGCATCGCCTGCGCCGACGAGGCAACCGCGCCCGTAAGCGGGTTGTGCCGTTCAAATTGCATCTCGAATCTCCCAATTATGTTATGATTGATAGCAATCACTGTTCAAGCATGCAACCGGGACCACGCGCCACAGGGCCGGAAATGAACAGAAATACCGGAAAAACCTGCGAAAGCCCCCTCAGGGCCGCCCCTCAGAGACTTGCACAAAGCGCACCCCGCAAAAGCGCAGATGCCGCCAAGCACGAAAATAAAAATGATTTTTATCAATTGATTGAAAAATCTCTATGCAAACAACCGTTATAAAACGGGCTTTCCCGCCCGTTTACAGTTGCATATTCCGCAATGAATTTGGAAGTTTTCGCACTTGCACAAAGGCCGCCCAAACAGCAAAAAGAACGGGCCTTTCAGGCATCCTCTCCCAAACTTCCAAAGGGCCGCCCGTTCTGGTGCGGCCCCTTTTTTTGCGTTTTGCGCCCTTCCCCCTCCGCAGCGGGCCACATCGGGCGGCAAGTCAGGGTCTGCCCCTGTTGCATGCGAAACGCATCGGCCAATCCTTTCGTCGTATTGCAAACAATCGCGAATGACGTCCATCTTCGCCCGGCCTAGGAGCGTCCGGGCCCCGATCCGGCGCCGAAACCCGGATACGGCAACAGGACCGGGCAACAGGACAAGGAACCAGTCGACGTGCATGCAGGTGTGAATTCGCTCTCCCGGTTGACGGTTTCCGCGCTGGCGCTCGTCGCCGCGCTTTCGGGCGTGGCTGCTCTGGCCGATACTGCTGCCGATACTGCCGCCAATATTGGCGCCGATACCGGCGAGGCACCCGCGCCTGCCGCATCCACCCCGATTTCAGGGCCGGTGATCGTCGTCACCGGACAGGGCCTCGACGCCACGCCGGCAGCCCCGGCCTATTCGACCCAGACCATCGACCGCGAGCGCCTGCTGGCAACCGCCTCGGGCCGGATCGACGATGCCCTGCTCAATATCGCCGGGCTCCAGCAGTTCCGCCGGTCCGACAGCCGCGCCTCCAACCCCTCGTCGCAGGGCATCACCTTGCGCGCGCTGGGCGGCAATGCCACCAGCCGCACGCTCGTCCTGCTCGACGGGGTGCCGATGGCCGATCCGTTCTTCGGCTATATTCCGTTCAGCGCGATCAGCCCCGAACGCCTCGCCTCCGTGCGTGTCCAGCGCGGCGGCGGCTCGGGCGCGTTCGGCGCGGGGGCCGTGGCCGGAACCATCGACATGACGAGCGCGGGGCCTGCACAAATGGGCCTGTTCAATGGCGAGGTCATGGCCGACGACCGGGGCGAAACCTCGCTCTCGGGGGCGCTCGCCCCGCGCCTGGGACAGGGCTTTGCCGTGCTGACCGGACGCTGGGACCGGGGCCAGGGCTTCTGGACGACACCGGAAAGCCAGCGCGATTTCGCCAGCGTGCGCGCCCGCTATGAAAGCTGGTCGACCGGCTTGCGCACGGTCGTGCCGGTCAGCCCCGACATCGAGCTTCAGGGCCGCATCGCCGCCTTTTCCGACAAGCGCACCTTGCGCTTTGCCGGGGCCACCACCGGCATTTCGGGGCAGGATGCCAGCCTGCGCCTCGTCGGGCGCGGACGTTGGCAGTTCGATGCACTGGCCTATGTCCAGGCGCGCGATTTCAACGCGGTGACCGCCGGATCGACCCCGGCCTCGCAGCATCGCCCCACGCTCGACCAGTATGGCACGCCTTCGACCGGCCTTGGCGCCAAGTTCGAACTGCGCCCGCCCGTCGGCGGCGGCCATGTCCTGAAGCTGGGCACCGACTGGCGCCGGGCCGAGGGGGAATCGAAGGAAAACGCGATCTCCACCGTGACCGGCCTCGTCACCGCGCGGCGCCGGGCCGGCGGGCGCACCGACGACGTGGGCTTCTTTGCCGAGGACGACTGGACGCTCGGGCCCGTGGTGCTGACCGCCGGGGGCCGTCTCGACCGCTGGGCGATCACGCAGGGCCACTATCAGGAACTCAACCCGGCAGGCACGGTCGTCACCGCGACCTCGGTCGGCGATCCGGCAGTGGCGCCGCGCAGTGGCTGGTATGGCAGTTGGCGCGCGGGCGCGGTGGTCCATGCCGCGTCGTGGCTTGCGCTGCGCGGCTCGGGCTATACCGGCCTGCGCATGCCCACGCTCAACGAACTCTATCGCTCGTTCCGCGTGACGGCCCCCAATTCGACGACGATCACCAACCGCAACCCCGCCCTCGCCAACGAGCGCCTGCTCGGCTTTGAAGGCGGCATCGACCTGACGCCTGCGCGCGGCGTGACGCTCTCGGTCACCGGCTTCGACAACAAGGTGCGCGATGCCATCGCCAATGTCACGCTCTCGACGGTGACATCGGGCGCCTCGACCACGACGACCCGCGAGCGCCGCAATGTCGGCGCGGTCCACGCGCGCGGGGTCGAGGTGGCAACCCGGATCGAGAGGGGCCAGGTCGCGCTCTCGGGCAGCTTTGCCTATACCGACGCCAAGGTCGAGGCGCCGGGCACCAATATGGACGGCATGCGCCCCTCGCAGACCCCGCGCATCGCGGGCAGCGCCACGCTCTCGTGGAGCCCCGCCCCGCGCTGGACCGGCGCGCTCACGGTGCGCCACACCGGCCTTGCCTATGAAGACGACCTGCAAAGCGCGCCGCTGGCCCCGGCCACCACGCTCGACGCCTTCGCGCAAATTCCGCTGACCACATGGGCCAGCCTCACCCTGCGCGGGGAGAACCTGTTCGACGAGACGATCGTGACCCGCAATTCGGGTGGCTCGATCGACATCGGCACGCCGCGCACCTTGTGGGCGGGCCTGCGAATCGGCTTGCGCTGAATTGCACGGCACGCCCCGAAATCCCGGCTGCGGTTTCCTGAAAACAAACCCGATCCGGGAGGCTCGCGGTTCCTGCTCGCCCCTTCCGCATTCCCTTGGGCCGAAGCTTTGTTGCGACCAATCTGGCGCTCGCACCAAGTCTGGGCTTGTCGGCGGGCGATCGTCTGCTTACGCCTTGCAAAGGGAGGCCGCGTCATGGGCATTCAGGGCACGGTTTTGCTGCGGAACGAGGTGCTGGCCAGCCCCATGCGGGTGGCATGGCATGCGGCTGTGGCGATGGGGGCACGGGAAGGACGGGATAACCGGCCCGATCCATGCTGCATGCCAAAAGGTGCAGCATGAGACGGGCCCGCATGCAGGTGGAGCCAGGTGCCATGAGCCTCGAAATCACGTCCAAGGTTGCCGAAATCGACGCCCACATCATCGACGTGCTGCGCCACCGCGTGGGCAAGGACGAACGCGCGGCCAAGCCGCACGACTGGTACACCGCCACCTGCCTGACCTTGCGCGACGTGGTGATCGACCGCTGGATGGAATCCACCCGCAAGACCTATGACGAGGGCGGCAAGCGGGTCTATTATCTCAGCCTCGAATTCCTGATTGGCCGCCTGCTGCGCGATGCGCTCTCCAATCTGGGGCTGACCCGCGAGATGGAAAAGGCGCTGGCCAGCCATGGCTTCGACCTGGCCGCGCTGGAAGAACTCGAACCCGACGCCGCGCTGGGCAATGGCGGCCTCGGGCGCCTTGCGGCCTGCTTCATGGAGAGCCTCGCCAGCCTCGACATCGCCGCCTATGGCTATGGCATCCGCTATGTGAACGGCATGTTCCGCCAGCGCATCGACGATGGCTGGCAGGTCGAACTGCCCGAAACATGGCTGTCGCACGGCAACCCGTGGGAATTCGACCGCCGCGAAAGCGCCTACCTGATCGGCTTTGGCGGCGAAGTCGTCGATACCGGCGCGGGCGGGGTCGAATGGCACCCGCATGAAAAGGTCGAGGCCAATGCCGTCGACACGCCGGTCGTGGGCTACAAGGGCAAGCGGGTGAACACCCTGCGCCTGTGGACCGCCAACCCGCTCGACCCGATCCGCCTCGACGCGTTCAACGCGGGCGACCATGCCGGGGCGCTGGCCGAGCAGGTGCGCGCCGATGCGCTCGTGCGGGTGCTCTATCCGGCCGACAGCACGCCCGCCGGACAGGAACTGCGCCTGCGGCAGGAGTATTTCTTCACCTCGGCCTCGATCCAGGACATCGTGCGCCGCCACGCCCAGCACCATGGCGACGTGCGCACCCTGCCCGACAAGGCCGCGATCCAGCTCAACGACACCCACCCGTCGGTGGCCGTGGCCGAACTGATGCGGCTGCTCGTCGATGTCCACGGCCTCGAATTCAACGAGGCCTGGGACGTGACCAAGCGCACGGTGGGCTATACCAACCACACCCTGCTGCCCGAGGCGCTCGAATCCTGGCCGCTCCCGCTGTTCGAGCGGCTGCTCCCGCGCCACATGCAGATCATCTATGCGATCAACAGCCGTGTCCTGCGCGAGGCGCGCAAGGCGGGCATGGACGACCGCGCGATTGCCGCGATCAGCCTGATCGACGAGGGTGGCGAGCGCCGCGTGCGCATGGCCAACCTCGCCTTCGTGGGCGCCCATTCGATCAACGGGGTCGCCGCACTCCACACCGAACTGATGAAGACCACGGTCTTTGCCGATCTTCACGCGCTCTATCCCACGCGCATCAACAACAAGACCAACGGCGTCACCCCGCGCCGCTGGCTCCAGCAGTGCAACCCGAAACTGGTGGCCGCGATCAAGGATGCCATCGGCCCCGACTTCCTCGACGACGCGCAGAAGCTGGCCGAGCTCAACGCCTTTGCCGACGACGCCCAGTTTGGCGAGCGCATCGCCGAGGTCAAGCGCGCCAACAAGGTCGCGCTGGCCGGGCACCTCAAGCAATTGACCGGCATCCGCCTCGATCCCGATGCGCTGTTCGATGTCCAGATCAAGCGCATCCACGAATACAAGCGCCAGTTGCTCAACCTGGTCGAGACGGTCGCGCTCTATGACCAGATCCGCAGCCACCCCGAACGCGACTGGACGCCGCGCGTAAAAATCTTCGGCGGCAAGGCCGCGCCCAGCTATCACAATGCCAAGCTGATCATCAAACTGGCCAACGACATCGCCCGGCGCGTCAATTCCGACCCTTCGGTCGGCGGACTGCTCAAGGTGGTCTTCGTGCCCAACTACAACGTGACGCTGGCCGAGCGGATCATTCCGGCCGCCGACCTGTCCGAACAGATCTCGACCGCGGGCATGGAAGCCTCGGGCACCGGCAACATGAAGTTCGCGCTCAACGGCGCGCTCACCATCGGCACGCTCGATGGCGCCAATGTCGAGATCAAGGAACATGTCGGCGACGAGAACATCGTGATCTTCGGCCTGACCGCCGACGAAGTGGCCGAGCAGCGCGCCAATGGCTACAACCCGCGCGCGATCATCGAGGGCAGCCGCGAGTTGCAGCAGGCCATCTCGGCCATCGCCAGCGGGGTCTTCTCGCCCGACGATCCCCATCGCTATGCGGGCCTGATGGGCGGCCTCTACGACAGCGACTGGTTCATGCTCGCCGCCGATTTCGACGCCTATCACGCCGCCCAGCGCGCGGTGGACCGGCGCTGGGAAGACCAGCAGGCATGGCGGGCGAGCGCCATCCGCAACATCGCCAATGTCGGCTGGTTCTCGTCGGACCGCACCATCGGCGAATATGCCCGCGACATCTGGGGAGTCTGATCCGCTGCCGCCTGCGCCCCCGCCCTCCCCTGAAACGCCCTCGCTCCAGCCGCCCGCGCAAGCCATCGCCGCGCTGCTGGCGGGAACCCATGCCGATCCGTTCTCGCTGCTGGGCATTCATCCGGGGCCACAGGGGGCCTTTGCCCGCGCGATCCTGCCCGGCGCGGAACGGGCGCAGGCCTTCGCGCTCGACGGGACGCTGCTGGGCGAACTGACCCGCGTCGATCCGCGCGGGCTTTTTGAGGGACCGGTTGCAGGCGCCCGCCAGCCGGTGCGCTATGCCTGCTGCGCCGGGCCGCACACATGGGAGGTGACCGACCCTTATTCGTTCGGGCCGGTGCTGGGCCCGATCGATGATTTCCTGATCGTCGAGGGCACCCATCACCGCCTGTTCGACAAGCTGGGCGCCCATGTGATCGACCATGAAGGCGCGCGCGGGGTCCATTTCGCGGTCTGGGCGCCCAATGCCCGGCTGGTGAGCGTGGTGGGCGATTTCAACGACTGGGACGGCACGCGCCACACCATGCGCCGCCGCACCGATACCGGCATCTGGGAAATCTTCCTGCCCGGCATCGCGGGGGGCCGCGCCTACAAGTACCGGATCGTCGGCCCGGACGGCACGGTCCAGCCCTACAAGGCCGATCCTTTCGCCTTCGCGACCGAGTTGCGCCCGCACACCGCCTCGCTCACGCTCGACATACCACCCCACGTCTGGGGCGACGAAGCCCACCGCGCGTTCTGGGCCGCCGCCGATCCGCGCCGGATGCCGATTTCGATCTACGAGGTCCATCCCGGCTCGTGGCAGAAGCCCGGAGGGGGCCGGGAGTTCTACAACTGGGACGAACTGGCCGACCGGCTGATCCCCTATGTCGTCGACATGGGCTTCACCCATATCGAGTTCCTGCCGGTTTCCGAGCATCCCTACGACCCGAGCTGGGGCTACCAGACGACCGGGCTCTATGCCCCTTCGGCGCGCTTTGGCGATGTGGCGGGGTTTGCCCGCTTCGTCGATGGCGCGCACCGGGCAGGCCTGTGCGTGCTCATCGACTGGGTGCCCGCCCATTTCCCGACCGACGCCCATGGCCTTGCGCGCTTCGACGGCACTGCGCTCTACGAACACGAAGACCCCCGGCTTGGCTTCCACCCCGACTGGAACACCGCGATCTACAATTTCGGGCGCCGCGAAGTGCGCGATTTTCTGGTCAACAACGCGCTGTTCTGGGCCGAGCGCTATCATGTCGACGGGTTGCGCGTCGATGCGGTGGCCTCGATGCTCTATCGCGACTATTCGCGCGAGGGTGGCGAATGGATCCCCAATGCGCAAGGCGGGCGCGAGAACTGGGAGGCGGTCGATTTCCTGCGCGCGATGAACAAGGCGCTCTATGGCACCTGCCCTGGCGTGATCACCGTGGCCGAGGAATCGACCTCGTGGCCGGGCGTGACCCTCCCGGTTGAAGGCCCTTCCCCCACTGGCGAACGCCCCAGTTCGCTCGGCTTCGGGTTCAAGTGGAACATGGGCTTCATGAACGACACGCTGCGCTACATGGCGCGCGACCCGGTTCATCGGCGCTATCACCACGACGAAATCACCTTCGGGCTGATGTACGCCTTTTCCGAGAATTTCGTCCTGCCCCTGAGCCATGACGAGGTCGTCCACGGCAAGGGCAGCCTGATCACCAAGATGAGCGGCGACGACTGGCAGAAATTTGCCAGCCTGCGCGCCTATTACGGCCTGATGTGGGGCTATCCGGGCAAGAAGCTGCTGTTCATGGGCCAGGAATTCGCCCAGCGCCGCGAATGGAGCGAGGCCCGCGCGCTCGACTGGGACCTGCTCGATGCACCCGCCCATGCCGGGGTCCGCGCGTTCGTGCGCGACTGCAACCGCGCCTATCGCGAGCTGCCCGCGCTCCATGCCCGCGATTGCGAGCCCGAAGGCTTCGAATGGCTGGTCGTCAACGATGCGCTGGCCTCGGTCTTTGCCTGGGTACGCCGCGCGCCCGGCGCCAATCCGGTGCTCGTCGTCGCCAACATGACCCCCACCTGCCACGACCATTACCGCCTGCCGGTGCCCCATGCGGGCATCTGGCGCGAAGTGATCAATTCCGACTCTGACGTCTATGGCGGCAGCGGACGGGGCAATACGGGAACCATCGAGGCACGGGACGGGGCGGCCTTCGTCGTCCTGCCCGGCCTTGCCACCATCCTATTTGAATATCAGGGGTAATCACCCGGAGCCTGTCAGGAGGAATGATGCGCATATCTTATGGCCAACCGCTGGCCCGCGATGCCATGGCCTATGTCCTGGCGGGCGGGCGCGGCAGTCGCCTGAAGGAATTGACGGACAACCGCGCCAAGCCCGCCGTCTATTTCGGCGGGGTCAGCCGGATCATCGACTTTGCCCTGTCGAACGCGATCAACTCGGGCATTCGCCGCATCGGGGTGGCCACCCAGTACAAGGCCCATTCGCTCATCCGCCACATGAACCGTGCGTGGAACTTCATGCGGCCCGAGCGCAACGAAAGCTTCGACATCCTGCCCGCCTCGCAGCGCATCTCCGAGCTGCTGTGGTACGAAGGCACCGCCGATGCGGTGTTCCAGAACATCGACATCATCCAGGCCCATGCCCCCAAGCACATGGTGATCCTGGCGGGCGACCACATCTACAAGATGGACTACGAATTGATGCTGCAACAGCACGTCAATTCGGGCGCCGACGTGACGGTGGGGTGCCTCGTCGTGCCCAAGGCCGATGCCAGCGGCTTTGGCGTGATGGGGGTAGACGAGGACAGCGTGATCACCAGCTTCGTCGAGAAGCCTGCCGATCCACCGACCATTCCGGGCGACCCGGACCATGCGCTGGCCTCGATGGGGATCTATGTCTTCGAGACGGAATTCCTGTTCGACCAGTTGCGGCGCGATGCCGCCACGCCCGGATCGACCCGCGATTTTGGCGGCGACATCATCCCCTACATCGTCAAGCACGGCAAGGCGGTCGCCCACCGCTTTACCGACAGCTGCGTGCGCGCCTCGGAACAGACCGGCGAATACTGGCGCGACGTGGGCACGCTCGATGCCTATTTCGACGCCAATATCGACCTGACCGACACCGTGCCCAAACTGAACATGTACGACCGCGACTGGCCGATCTGGACCGACCAGATCATCGCCGCCCCGGCCAAGTTCGTCCACGACGAGGAAGGACGGCGCGGCATGGCGATTTCCTCGCTGATCAGCCAGGGCTGCATCGTTTCGGGCGCACTGGCGCGGCGCAGCCTGCTGTTCACCGGGGTCAAGATGGGCTCCTTTTCCAGCGCCGAGGAAGCGGTGATCCTGCCCTATTGCAACATCGGACGGGGCGCGCGGCTCAAGCGGGTGATCCTCGACTCGGGTGTCCGCATCCCCGAAGGGCTGGTCGTGGGCGAAGATCCCGAGTTCGACGCCCAGCGCTTCCGCCGCACGGAAAACGGCGTCTGCCTGATCACAAAACCGATGCTCGACCGGCTGACATAAGGCTCTTTGCGATGACTTTGCGCGTGCTTTCCATCGCCTCGGAGGCGGTCCCCCTGATCAAGACCGGGGGCCTTGCCGATGTGGCGGGCGCCCTGCCCGCCGCGCTTGCCCCGCACGGGGTGGAGATGACCACCCTCCTGCCCGGCTATCCCAAGGTGCTGCGCGCCCTTGCGGCCCCTGCCCCGTCTCCCCCTGCCCCGCCCCTCCCTGCCCCCCCAAAGGCCGCCGGGAAGGCCAAAGCCAAGGCCGCTCCCACGCCGCCCGAACCCGTCGCCCTCCACCATTGGGACAGCCTGCTGGGCGAACCGGCGCGCCTGCTCGAAGGAACCATCGACGGGCACCGCCTGCTCGTGCTCGATTGCCCCGCGCTGTTCGTGCGCGATGGCGGGCCCTATGGCGATGCTGCGGGGCGCGACTGGGACGACAACTGGCGCCGCTTTGCCGCCTTCGGGCGCGCCGGGGCCGATCTGGCTGGCGGCGTGGTGCCCGGCCTTGCCTTCGACCTCGTCCATGCCCACGACTGGCAGGCCGCGATGGCCCCGGCCTATATCCGCTTCGCCCCGGCAGGCCCGCGCATCCCCTCGGTCATGACCATCCACAACATGGCGTTCCAGGGCCGCTATGGCCCGGAAATCTTCCCCTCGCTGGGCCTGCCGACACAGGCCTGGGCCATCGACGGGGTCGAATATCATGGCGGTGTCGGCTTCCTGAAAGCCGGCATGGAAAGCGCCGACGCGATCACCACGGTCAGCCCGACATATGCCCGCGAGATCCGCCAACCCGCCTTCGGCATGGGCCTCGAAGGGCTGGTCATCGCCCGCCAGGCGCGGGTTTCGGGCATCGTCAACGGGATCGACACCGCGCTGTGGAACCCGGAAACCGATCCCGCGCTGGTCCAGTCGTTCTCGGCCCGCTCGCTCGCCCGGCGCCGCGCCAACAAGCGCGCGCTCGAAGCCGAATTCGGCCTTGATCAGGATGAGGGCCCGCTCTTCGTGTGTATCACGCGCCTGACCTGGCAGAAGGGCATCGATGTCCTGCTCGAAGTGATCGACCATCTGGTCGGTCTGGGCGGGCGTCTGGCCCTGCTCGGCGCGGGCGATGCCGCGCTCGAACGCGCGCTGCACGAGGCCGCCGCCCGTCATCCGGGCCGCGTGGGCCTGCACATCGGCTATGACGAAGCCCTCTCCCACCGCATGCAGGGCGGGGGCGACGCGATCCTCGTGCCCAGCCGGTTCGAGCCTTGCGGCCTCACCCAGCTCTATGGGCTGGCCTATGGCTGCGTGCCGGTCGTCGCGCATACGGGGGGGCTGGCCGATACCGTGGTTGATGCCAATCTGGCCGCGATCCATGCGGGGGCAGCCACCGGCATCGTGTTCCACGGGGTTGACTACCCGAGCTTTTCCGACGCCATTACGCGAACGATTAACCTTTACGCACAACACGATGTCTGGGCGCAAATCCAGCGCGCGGGCATGAAGACAGATTTTTCCTGGCGTCGCAGCGGACAGGCCTATGCCGCGCTCTATCGCCACATAGCGGGGACCGAATGACGACCTACAAGACCACGCCCTACGAAGGCCAGAAGCCGGGCACCTCGGGCTTGCGCAAGAAAGTGCGCGTGTTCCAGCAGCCCGGCTATGCCGAGAACTTCATCCAGGCGGTGTTCGATGTCGTCGAACCGGCGCCCGGTGCTGTTCTCGTGATCGGCGGCGACGGGCGCTATCACAACCGCACCGTGATCCAGCAGGCGATCCGCATGGCCGCGGCCAATGGCTATGGCCAGGTTCTGGTCGGCCAGGGCGGCATCCTCTCGACGCCGGCGGCCAGCAATGTCATCCGCCAGTACAAGGCGAGCGGCGGGCTGATCCTCTCGGCCAGCCACAACCCCGGCGGCCCGGACGAAGACTTCGGGATCAAGTACAACATCGCCAACGGCGGCCCCGCCCCCGAAAGCGTGACCGACGCGATCTATGCCCGCACGCAGACCATCGACCGCTATCTGGCGCTCGACACGCCCGACATCGACCTCGACACCCTCGGCACGGTCGAAGTCGGCGCCTGCCGCGTCACCGTGCTCGATCCCGTGGCCGACTATGCCGACCTGATGGAGCGCCTGTTCGATTTCGCCACGATCCGCGCCGCCGTTGCGGGCGGGCTGACGATGGCGTTTGATGCCATGCACGCGGTCACCGGCCCCTACGCGACCGAAATCCTCGAAAAGCGCCTCGGCTTTGCGCCCGGCACCGTGCGCAACGGCGTGCCCCTCGAAGACTTCGGCGGGCACCATCCCGATCCCAACATGGTCCATGCCAAAGAGCTGTTCGACCTCATGTTCTCCGAGGCCGCGCCCGATTTTGGCGCAGCCTCGGACGGCGATGGCGACCGCAACCTGATCGTGGGCAAGCACCGCTTCGTCACCCCGTCGGACAGCCTCGCGATGCTGGCCGCCAATGCCCACCTTGCCCCCGGCTATGCCAAGGGGCTGGCCGGGATCGCCCGCTCGATGCCCACGAGTGCCGCCGCCGACCGCGTGGCCGCCTCGCTCGGCATTCCCGCCTTCGAAACGCCGACCGGCTGGAAGTTCTTCGGCAACCTGCTCGACGCCGGGATGGCGACGATCTGTGGCGAGGAAAGCGCCGGGACCGGCTCGGACCACGTGCGCGAAAAGGATGGCCTCTGGGCCGTGCTGCTCTGGCTCAACATTCTGGCCGTGCGCAAGATCAGCGTCGACGCGCTCGCCCGCAAGCACTGGGCCAAATTCGGCCGCAACTACTATGCGCGCCACGACTATGAAGCCCTGCCCACCGAGCAGGCCGATGCGCTGATGGCCGCGCTCAAGGCCTCGCTCGGCGCGCTGCCGGGCCGCAAGGTCGGCCCGCTGCGCGTCGAAACCGCCGACAGCTTTTCCTATCTCGATCCCGTCGATGGCTCGACCAGCGCCAACCAGGGCCTGCGCGTGCTGTTCGAGGGTGGCTCGCGCATCGTGTTCCGCCTCTCGGGCACGGGGACGCAAGGGGCAACCTTGCGCGTCTACCTCGAACGCTACGAGCCGGTCGGCGGCGACCTCGACCGCGAGACGCCCGAAATGCTGGCCGACCTGATCGCCGCGGCCGATGAACTGGCCGGGATCACCCGCCACACCGGCCGCACCGCGCCCGATGTCGTGACCTGATGGACCACGGCGCCCGGCTCGTCGACGAAAGCACCCTCTGGCGCGTGCGCGCGCCAGAGGCGCAAGGCCTCTGGGTCTGCCTGTTCGACGATAGCGGCGCCGAAACCCGCCATGCCATGGCGCGCGAGGGCGAAGACTGGGTTTTCAGCCTCCCCGGATCGCACGCGGGCGCGCGCTATGGCTACCGCGCGCAAGGCCGCTGGGCGCCCGACGAAGGCCTGTGGTTCGATTCCTCCAAGCTGCTGGTCGACCCTTGCGCGCTCGAACTCGACCGCCGCTTTGTCTACGATCCCGCATTGGCGACCTTTGGTGCCGACACCGCCGCGCTGGTCCCGCGTGCCATCGTGCCCGGCCCCCTGCCCGAGGTTCCGCGCCAGCCCCCGGTCTTCGCGCCGGGCGGGCTGATCTACGAAGTCAACGTGCGCGGGTTCACCATGCTGCACCCCCATGTGCCTCCCGCCCTGCGCGGCACGGTCGCCGCGCTGGCCCATCCCGCGATCCTCGCCCACCTCACCAAACTGGGCGTGACGGCGGTCGAGCTGATGCCCGTGGTCGCCTGGATCGACGAACGCCACCTGCCCCCGCTCGGCCTGTCCAACGCCTGGGGCTACAATCCGGTGGCCTTCATGGCGCTCGATCCGGGCCTGTGTCCGGGCGGCATCGCCGAACTGCGCGAGACGGTCGCCACCTTGCGCGCCCACGGCATCGGCACGATCCTCGACCTCGTGTTCAACCACAGCGGCGAAAGCGATGTGCAAGGCCCTGTGCTGTCGCTGCGCGGCCTCGACAACGCCGCCTATGCCCATGCCCCTGATGGCAGCCTGATCAACGACACGGGCTGTGGCAACACACTCGATTTCGCCAATCCCCATGTCCGCCGCCTGACCTGCGACGCACTGCGCCATTTCGTGCGCCACGCCGGGGTCGATGGCTTCCGCTTCGACCTCGCCCCGGTCCTGGCCCGTGGCCCCGGTTTCGACGCCGATGCGCCGATCTTTGCAGACCTTGCCGCCGACCCGTGGCTGGCCGACCGCGTGATGATCGCCGAACCATGGGACATCGGCCCGGACGGCTATCAACTGGGCCGTTTCCCGCCCCACTGGCTCGAATGGAACGACCACTTCCGCGACGACGTGCGCCGCTACTGGCGCGGCGATGGCGCGCTGGGCGCACTGGCCACGCGTCTGGCTGGCTCTGCCGACCTGTTCGGCGTGGCAGATACCCATCCGTGCCGCAGCGTCAATTTCCTCGCCGCCCACGACGGCTTCACGCTGGCCGATTGCGTCAGCTATACCCACCGCCACAACCACGCCAATGGCGAGGACAACCGCGACGGCCATGGCGAGAACCATTCGTGGAACTGCGGCGTCGAAGGACCAAGCGGCGATCCCCACGTCCTCGCGCGCCGCCATGCCGCCCAGCGCGCACTGCTGGGCACGCTGTTCGCCTCGACCGGCACGATCATGCTGACCGCCGGCGACGAATTCGGTCGCACCCAACTGGGCAACAACAATGCCTATGCGCAGGATAACCCGCTCGGCTGGATCGACTGGCACACCCGCGACACCGCGCTCGAAGCCCATGTCGCGCGTCTTTCAGCCCGCCGCGCACAGAACGACATGACCCGCTTTCCGCAGGACGGCGCGTGGCTGGCCCTCGACGGAGCCCCGATGGACGCCGCGCGCTGGGAAAGCCCGCAGACACCCGGTGTGGTGTGGAATCCGCCCGAAGGGGCGGCACGCGGCGGTTTCCGGATCAGCCGGGCCGATGGTGTGGCGCTCGGTTGAACTGTCGCTTCGCGACGGGGATTTTAAAGAAAAAGAGAGTACGAAGGGGGCAGGGCCCCCTTCACCCCATTAACTTTGGACAAGGCAGCTCAGGCTTCTTCCAGCGCGTCAGCCAGATTGCTGCGAATATCTTCGAGATGGACGCGCAAGCGCGCGATGGCGGCCACCAGTTCCACCTCCAGCATCGGGGATTCGGCCATAAGCTGTTCCTCAGGGCTGTCTTCGTCGGACGGGGCCAAAGTCACGGCGTCGGGCGTCAGGCCCCCTTCAAGAGCCTGACGCGCGCCGCGAATGGTATAGCCATCCCGGTTGACGAGACGGTCGATCGTGGCGACGAGCGCCACGTCAGCTGCGCGGTAATAGCGCCGGTTTCCGGCGCGGGTCAGAGGACGAAGCATGGGAAATTGCTCCTCCCAATAGCGCAGGACATGCGCCTTGACCCCGAGAGCACGGGCCACCTCGCCGATTGTCCGCAAGGCATCTGGCGCCTTGCCGTCAGGAAACTCGAGATGGCACGCAACCGTCATGTCTCGTCGCAGATACGATCCTTGAGCATCTGGCTGGCACGGAAGGTGAGCACGCGACGCGGCGTGATCGGCACTTCCACCCCGGTCTTGGGGTTGCGACCGATGCGTTCGGACTTGTCCCTGAGCAGGAACGTACCGAACCCTGAAATCTTGACGTTCTCGCCTTCGGCGAGCGCGCCGCTCATATGTTGCAAAATGGACTCGACCATCCCGAGCGAGTCAGCCCGCGAAAGGCCAACACGACGATTGATGCTCTCGGCCAGATCGGCCCTCGTAAGCGTGCCTACAGAACGCATGTTATTTTACCCCCCGGTAAAAAAATCCCTTCCCGTCCCATACTATAGCGCGATTTTGCGGACAGGCAATGCCATCGTAGGATCCCGTGGGGGGCCGTAAACCATCCATCCCCGAAAATTCGGCGGCTGGAAGGCAATCCGGTAGCATTTTCGGACAGTTTGACACGGGAAACGCTCCGCCACAGGCCGAATCACCCGGCCTGCAACGGGTTTTTGCAGATATGGCCCCGATCAGCCCATCCGGGCCCAGTCAGCCCATCCGGGCAATGCAGGCGCCCCAGGTGAAACCACCGCCCATCGCCTCGAACACGACCAGATGGCCGGGCTGGATCCGCCCGTCGCGCACAGCCGCGTCGAAGGCCAGCGGCACCGAAGCGGCGCTGGTATTGGCATGGCGGTCGACCGTCACCACCACCTTTTCGGCGGGCAGGCCCAGCTTGCGGGCCGTCGCATCGAGGATGCGCTGGTTGGCCTGATGCGGCACGACCCAGTCGAGGTCGGCAGGCACATGGCCGCTGTCGGCCAGGACTTCTTCGAGAACATTGGCCAGGTTGGTCACCGCATGGCGGAAGACCTCGCGGCCCTTCATGCGCAGCTTGCCCACCGTGCCCGTCGTCGAAGGCCCGCCATCGACATAGAGAAGCTGGTTGTGCGTGCCATCGGCATGAAGACGGCAGGCCAGAATGCCGGGCGAAGCCGGGTCGGTCTCGTCGACTTCGCGCGCTTCGAGCACGATGGCGCCCGCGCCATCGCCAAACAGCACGCACGTCGCGCGGTCTTCCCAGTCAAGGATGCGGCTGAAGGTTTCAGCCCCGATCACCAGCGCGCGACGGGCCATGCCCGTGCGCAGCATCGAATCGGCGGTTGCCATCGCATAGAGAAAGCCCGAGCACACCGCCGCCACGTCGAACGCGATACCGCCATTGGCGCCGATGGCGTCCTGGACGATCGTGGCCGTGGCCGGAAAAGTCTGGTCGGGGGTAGCCGTGGCCAGCACGATCAGGTCAATCGCCTTGCCTTCGAGGCCAGCCGCCTCAAGCGCGCGCCGGGCGGCCAGCGTGGCAAGCGTGGCGGTCGTTTCGCCTTCGCCCGCGACATGCCGGCTGCGAATGCCGGTGCGCTCGACGATCCACTCGTCGGAGGTGTCGACCATCTGCGCCATTTCGGCATTCGAGACGGCGCGTTGCGGCAGGGCCGAGCCGCTGCCGGTAATCACGCTACGAACAATCACAGCGCCGTTTCACCTTCCGTGTTTGCCGCGCGGCGCCGGGCCGGCTGGCGAATCGTATCAGGATCGACCGCAGCGACGTCTGCCGAGATGCGTTCGATCAGGTTTTCCTCGACCAGCCGGGTGGCAACGGCAATGGCATTGGCCATGCCGACCGCCGAAGCGCCGCCATGGCTCTTGACCACGACACCGTTGAGACCGAGAAAAACGGCCCCGTTGTGCTGGTTGGGATCGAGATGGTGGCGCAGCAGATCGGTCGCCGGACGCGAGATCAGGAAGCCGAGCTTCGAGCGCAACGAACTGGAAAAGCTGCGGCGCAGGAGGTCGCCCACGAAGCGGGCCGCGCCTTCCATCGCCTTGAGGGCAACATTGCCCGAAAATCCGTCGGTCACGGCCACGTCGAAATCGCCGCGCGAGAGTTTGTCGGCTTCGGTGAAACCGTCAAACGTGAGCGCGAGATTGCCCGAGGCCTCCTTGAGCAGGGCCGCAGCATCACGCAGATGTCCGGTTCCCTTGGTCTCTTCGGTGCCAATGTTGAGAAGGCGCACGCACGGGCTTTCCAGACCATTGACGATGCGGGCATAGGCCGCACCCATGATGGCGAACTGGTAGAGATTGCGTGCATCGCACTCGGTATTGGCGCCAAGGTCGAGCATGACGAGGTCATGCGCGCCCATCGTGGGCACCAGAGCGGCGAGCGCGGGCCGGTCGATGCCGGGCAGCGTGCGCAAGGCGAGCTTGGCCATGGCCATGAGCGCGCCAGTGTTGCCGGCACTGACAGCAGCGCCAGCCTCGCCGCGCTTGACCGCGTCGATGGCCAATCCCATCGACGTGACTTTGGCGCGGCGCAAGGCCTGGGTGGGCTTTTCATCGCCCGCAACGGCTTCGGGTGCATGGAGAATATCCGCTGCACCGCGAAGGTCGGGATGATCGTCAAGCGCGCTGGCGAGCCGCTTCTCATCCCCGACAAGCAGGAACCTGAAGCTTGCATGGCGACGGCGAGCCAGAGCCGCGCCTTCAACCATTACGCGCACGCCCTCGTCACCGCCCATCGCATCGACGGCGATTGTGGGCAGGCTCATGATCCGATCATCCCTCCGTCAGATCGGCTCAGGCGCCGACGGCGATGATTTCGCGACCGTTGTAGTGACCGCAAGCGTTGCACAGCATGTGCGGGCGCTTGAGTTCACCGCAGTTCGAGCACTCATGAAACGCTTCTGCCTTGAGCGCGTCATGGCTGCGGCGCATGCCCCGGCGGGAGGGGCTGGTCTTTCTTTTGGGGACGGCCATTGCGGCACCTGTTCCTGAAAATTGCGTCTGTTGCGGGCGCGATAGGGAAAACCGACCCACCGCACAACCCCGCATCTCACGACGAAGGATATATGCGGCTTCCGTTCCGTCAAAAGAGCGGGTGGAGCGGCATCGCCAATCACGGGCGAAGGCGCGCCTATACGGATTTTCTCGTGCTTTGCAAGCTCGTGCTGGCTAGCAAGAAACACCAATGCGGGCCGGGAAGGCCTGCACAAGAGAGGGATCACCTGCCATGCCTGTCATCCTGCCCATCACGCTGAGCGCCGCAGGAGCGGCTGCCATCCTCAATATCTGGCTCGCCGTGCGTATCGGCATGGTCCGCCGCGCGCGTCATATCTGGATGGGCGATGGCGGCGACACGGCGCTGGTCGCCCGCATGCGGGCCCAGGCCAACTTCATCGAATATACGCCTATCACGCTGATTCTGGTCGGCGCGATCGAACTGGCCCGGCCCGGCAGCCCTTGGCTGCTAGGAACGGCGGCCATTTATCTGCTGGGGCGCATCGCCCACGGGCTGGGCATGGACGGGGGGCGGGCGCTGCCCTTGCGCATGGTCGGCGCGCTCACGACCATGGTCGTTCTGATCGGCCTGGCGATCTGGGGCATCTCGATTGCCGCAGATGCCTGATCCTTGATGCGTGAATAATGCCCGGAAATGATTCGGCGCCCGCGCAGAACACGCGGGCGCCGTCTTTTTCCCGAGGCCTTCAGCGCGACTCAGGCCAGCGCGGCGTCGCCCACATAGGGATTCGTCGCGCGCTCCTGCCCGAACGTGCTGTGTGGGCCATGGCCGGGAATGAAGGTCACGTCGTCGCCCAGCGGCCAGAGCCGCCCGGTGATCGAGGCCACCAGATCATCATAATTGCCCAGCGGGAAGTCCCAGCGGCCGATACCGCCCTGGAACAGCACGTCGCCCACCACGGCAAGGCGCGATGGCTCGTGGAAGAACACCACATGGCCCGGCGTGTGGCCGGGGCAATGCAGCACGTCGATTTCGAGGTCGCCCACGCGCACCTTGTCCCCCTGGACCAGCCAGCGATCGGGCGTGAAGATTTCCGCCGGGATGCCCCAGCGTCCGCTGCTTTCGGCAAGACGGTTGATCCAGAACAGGTCTTCCTTGTGCGGCCCCTCGATCGGCACGCCCAGTTCGCGGGCCAGTTGCGCCGCGCCGCCGCAGTGGTCGATATGGCCATGGGTGATCAGCAGCTTCTCAACGGTCACCCCGGCCTTGGCGACCAGCGCCTTGATCCGGTCGAGATCGCCGCCCGGATCGATCACCGCCGCCTTCATCGTGGCGGTGCACCACAGCAAGGTGGAGTTCTGCTGGAGCGGGGTGACGGGCAGGATCGCCACCTTCATCGGCGGCTGGGGGGATGCGTTTTGGGTCATGCCCGTGAAAATGGCCCGGCAGGATCAACAGTTCAACCGCGCAAGCCCCCACAGCGCGCGATGCAGGGAAAAATCAGCCCCGTTTTCAGATCCTGCCGCCCTTCCACACGACGCGCCCCACCAGATGGACATCTTCAAGGCTGCGCTCCTCGCGCGGGTAGGCCGGATTGTCGCTGATCACGCGCACGGCGCCAGCGCCCCCCATCTCCAGCCGCTTGACCAGCAAGACACCGTCGACGCGAATGACATGAATGCCCGCGCGCATCGGTCGCAAGGTCCGGTCGACGAGGATCTCGTCGCCGTCGCGCAAGGTCGGCTCCATCGAATCGCCTTCCACCTCGATCACGCTGAGCATCGCGGGATCGAGTCCCTGCGCCTTGAGCCAGCGGATCGAGAACCGCAGCCGCCCGACCGGCACTTCGCCCTCGGGCATGGTGCCAGGCCCCGCTGAAGCCCCCAACGGCAGGCGCGGAATATCCGCCCATTCGGAAGGGGCACGCGGCATGGGCGGCGCGCTCGCTGCGCCTGCCGCCAGCGACATGCCCCCGTCGCGCACACTCTCCCGGCCAGCCCCGCCGCCGCCCTCGATACGCTCGTCAGGCCCGCCCAGTTCGACTTCATCGACCCCGAAGAACCGCGCCAGCGTGCGCCGGTCGTTTTCCTCAAGCTTGCGCGGAGACCCCTTGCGCACGAATTGCTGCAAGTAGCTGGCATTGCGCCCGATCAGGCCGGAAAGCGCCGCCAGAGAGACCCCGCGCGCAGCCGCCAGCACCATGAGGCGCGCGCGAGCCGGATCGAGCGGTTCGGGCGCTGCGGCAACCGTCGCCACAGCCGATGGGGCAGCCATTGCGGGGCTTGCAGGAGATTCCAGTGATTTCGCCATGCTGCGTCCCAAATCAAAGGATTTTTCCTAGATTTCAAGGTATAAATCATGGTTGTAGGATTTTTACCATACAATGTCCATCTGACTGCACCGGAAACGGAGCAACAGGACGGCACCGATTCAAACACACCGCCCGATCTCTCACGCATGCAGCCAGAGCGGCCCCATCATGAAGCGCCCTTACGAGCCATTCATGAACGCCGCGGCTTCCCCTGTCATGAGGATTGCATCATGCTGCGCCATTCCGAAAACAATCCGCCTTCCCCCCGGCCAATCCGTCCGGGCAGCGTTGGCGGCATGGCCACCCGCGTTGTTCGCGCCGTTCTGGCCCTGGCTGGCAAGCAGGCCCAGCTCGTCGATCATCGCGAGCAGCCCTGGGCCAGCGTCACCTTCTCGGGCACCCGTCACACGCTGGCCCTGCGCTTTACCGGCTGGGAGGCCTGCGACGAAGGCGAGGCCCTGATCGCGGCCCTGCCCCTCCACGATTTCTCCGTTACGGGCGCACTTGTCGTCGATGTGAGTCTGAAACGGACCGACGAAGTGCTCGTGCCCGACCGCATGCTCGAAATCGAACTCGAACTGCTCCTGCTCGATCAGGCCTGATCGCCCGCCGCCCTGTCATCGCGGCAATGTCATCGCGGCAATGGGACCGAAAGCTGGGCAAACCAGCCATGCCCCCGCTCCGTATCGGCGACTGTCCGCACATGATGCCCGGCCAGCCGGATCGCCATGCCCCCGGTCTGCCGCAGCAACCGCCGGTCCGCCTTGAGCCAGCGGGGGCGGCAGCCGCGCGGCAGGCTCCGGTCGGCGATCACGATGTCCGCCTCGGCGCAGGCCCGTGCCAGCATCGCCAGATCGACATGATCGCGGCCCCGGCTCATCAGGATGGCATAGGCCCGGCCTGACCGGCGCAGGACCACGCGGCAGAAATCGGCATTGCATTGCGCGCCGGGCCACGTGTCGAGCGGGCGCGCCTCCCCGTCGAGCCCGGCGCTCTCCATCAGGGTCGAACGGGTATAGTCGCCGCGCGTGGTCCGCAGCATCAGCAAGGCCCTCTCCCCGCCTCCGCCTTCAGGCCCTTCCCCGACGATGCCGACATGGTGCCCGTCGCCAGTGATCAGCAGGTCGGGCGATGGCGTCATGAATGCAAGCACCGCCCCGAGGCCGACCGGCACCAGCCCCCACAAGCGCACCCGTCCCGTCCACAAGGCGAGCCACAACAGCCCCAGCACCATCATCGCAAAGACCCAGCCCGGCATGCCCGGCAACATCGTCACCGCGCCGGGCTGGTGCGCGGTCAGATGGGCAATGCCCAGCAGCAGGTCGAGCGAGCGCCCGGTCACCCACCAGGCCGGAGCCCCCAGCCCCACCGGATCGAGCAGCAGCGCCAGTGCCAGAAACGGCATCGAAACGAACGTGGTGAGCGGGATCGCCACGACATTGGCGAGCGCGCCATAGATCCCGGCCCGGTGGAAATGAAACAGGCTCATTGGCATGAGCGCCAGCTCGATCACCAGCCCGGTCGCCAGCACGAGGGCCAGATGGCGCCAGAGACGCCCCAGCCAGCCCTCCCCGCGAGGCCTGAGGAAATGGCGGACCGGCGCCGAACTGTCGAAAGCGATGATCGCGATGACCGAGCCGAAGCTCATCTGGAAGCTGGGCCCGACCACCGCCTCGGGCCAGAACAGCATGACAATGAACGCCGCCACCGCCAGCATCCGCAACGAAAGCGGATCGCGCCCCAGCGCCAGCGCCGCCAGCACCAGCAGCGCCCCCAGACAGGAGCGGATCGTGGGCACTTCGGCGCCGGTCAGCAGGGTATAGCCGATCCCCGCCAGCGCCCCGCCCGTCGCAGCCGCCAGCGGAACCCTGATCCGCAGGGCCACGAACGGGATCAGCGCCAGCCCCCGCGCCACGATCAGATAGACCGCCCCGACCACCGCGCTGACATGCAGGCCGCTGATCGACAGCAGATGGGTAAGCCCGGCGTCGCGCATCGCGTCTTCGTCGCTGCGCGCGATGCTGCCGCGATCGCCGCTGGCGAAAGCGGCCGCAATCGTTCCGGGCGATCCGCCCAGTTGATGACGGATATGATCGGCCAGACCCTGGCGGATCGCGTCGAGCCGCGTGCCGGGCGGCGCAGGGGCAATCACCGTTACCGGGCCAAGCGCCCGCCCTGTCGCCATCAGGCCGGCAAACCAGGCCGTGCGCGCGAAGTTGACCGCGCCGGGCACCATCGGCGGCGGAGGGGGCAGCAACCGCGCCCGCAAGGCCACGTGCGCGCCGGGTGCAAGGCCCGGACTGTCCTGCGCGACGGGCAGCGCGATCCGCACCCGCCCCGTGCGCAAGCCATCCCCGGCCTGCGCGCCATCCACAGCCCTGCCAGAGGCGGGAAGCGCGAGGCGGGTGGCCAGAATCAGCCGCACGATCCCCTCGGCCCCGCGCGTCTCGCGACTGACGACGACTCCGGCCAGTTGCACCACCACGGGACGGGGAATCGGCGGCGTCCCCATGAGACTCGATTTGATCCAGATCGTGACAAAGCCGGCTGCAACCATCAGAATAGTGCAAATGCATGTCAAATGCAGATACACGAGTCGCTGTTCTCGCCCCTGAGGCAGCGCAAGCAATAAAAATCCACCCATTCCGGCCAGGAAAGCTCCCCAGTAGAAAACCCCAGGAAGCGCCATCCAGACCGATATTCCAATTCCAAAGCAAACACTTAACCACGGACCACGCTCAATACCGCGCTGTTCGAGCCATGCATTCGCATGCGTGAGCATGCTGGACAAACGCCAGCGATTGGCCCAAGGGCGCCCCAGCCCATCCGGAGCGCGGTCAAGACCGGTCCCGGAAGGGTGGGAACCCAGGCTCCCGACGCCGCTTTCATCAATGTCCGGCGTGATGCCTGTGGCTGCTGCTACGTGACCGGCCATGCGCCGAAATTGGAAGGAATGCGCCCTCGATGGCAAGCGACACTGACACCGTTTCTGCAGGATCGGGCGTGGGCCATGCTGCCCCCCAGCCAGCGGGCCGTGTCGTTACCCGGTTTGCCCCTTCGCCCACCGGTTTCCTGCATATCGGCGGCGCGCGCACAGCCCTGTTCAACTGGCTCTATGCCCGTCACCATGGCGGCACCTATCTTCTGCGTATCGAGGACACCGACCGCGCCCGCTCGACGGATGCCGCGATCGACGCGATCTTCGACGGCCTCAACTGGCTGGGTCTGGGTGGCGACGCCGACCCGGTGTTCCAGTTCGCCCGGTCCGACCGCCATGCGCAAGTCGCCCAGGCCATGCTCGACGCCGGACATGCCTATCGCTGCTACCTGACGCAGGAAGAACTGGCCGAGCGCCGCGCCAAGGCGCAGGAAGAACGCCGCCCGTTCCGCCTCCAGAGCGAATGGCGCGATGCCGATCCGGCCACCTGGCCCGAAGGCCAGCCCTATGTCGTGCGCGTCAAGGCGCCGCGCGATGGCGAAACGGTCATCGACGATCTCGTTCAGGGCTCCATCACCGTCCAGAACGCCGAGATCGACGACTACGTGATCCTGCGCGGCGACGGCACGCCGACCTACATGCTCGCGGTGGTGGTCGACGACCACGACATGGGCGTAACCCACGTGATCCGTGGCGACGACCACATCAACAACGCCTTCCGCCAGCTGGTGATCATCCGCGCGATGGACGCCATCGAGGGCGGCTGGGCTGACCCGGCCTATGGCCATATCCCGCTGATCCACGGCGCGGACGGGGCCAAGCTGTCCAAGCGCCACGGCGCGCTGGGCGTGGATGCCTATCGCGACGAGATGGGCCTCCTGCCCGAAGCAGTGTTCAACTACCTGCTGCGTCTGGGCTGGGGCCATGGCGACGAGGAAATCATCAGCCGCGAACAGGCGGTCGAATGGTTCGACATCGCCGATGTCAACAAGGGCGCCTCGCGCTTCGACCTCAAGAAGTTGCTCAACCTCAACGGGCACTATCTGCGCGAAGCCGACGATGCGCGCCTGGCCGATCTGGTCGCCCCGCGCCTTGCCGCGCTGGTGCCCGGTTTCGACGCGGCGCGTGATCGCGCCCTGCTGGTTTCGGCCATGCCCGTGCTCAAGGTGCGCGCGGCCGACCTCAATGAACTGGCGAAGGGGGCCGTGTTCCTCTTCGCGCAGCGCCCGCTGGCGCTGGACGAAAAGGCCCAGAGCTTGCTGACCGCCGATGCGCGGGGCATTCTGGGCAATGTAATCGGTCGCCTCTCGGGGGAAAGCGACTGGACAGCACCGGTTCTCGAAGCCAGCCTCAAGGCCATGGCTGCGGAACTGGGCGTGGGCCTGGGCAAGATCGCCCAGCCGCTTCGCGCAAGCCTGACCGGGCAGGCAACGTCTCCCGGAATTTTCGACGTGCTGGTTCTTCTCGGAAAAGAGGAAGCCCTGGCCCGTCTCAACGACCACGCCGCCTGAGGAGGGTGGCAGGGTAAAACTGTCTGTATCAATACAGGAGAGCCTAGCGTGAGCGATAATCAGGCTACTTTGACCGTCGAAGGCAAGTCCATCGATCTTCCGGTCAGGAGCGGTACCATCGGGCCGGACGTGATCGACATCCGTAAGCTTTACGGCCAGTCGGGCAAGTTCACCTATGACCCGGGCTTCACCTCCACCGCCAGCTGCGACAGCGCCATCACCTACATCGATGGTGATGAAGGCGTCCTGCTGCATCGCGGCTATCCGATCGGACAGCTGGCTGAGCACTCCAGCTTCATGGAAGTGAGCTACCTGCTGCTCAACGGCGAACTGCCCAGCCAGAGCGAACTGGACGACTTCACCCGCACGATCACGCGCCACACCATGGTGCATGAACAGCTGACGAAGTTCTACAGCGGCTTCCGTCGCGACGCGCACCCGATGGCGGTGATGTGCGGCGTGGTCGGCGCCCTCTCGGCGTTCTACCACGACTCGACCGACATCGCCGATCCGCAGAACCGCACGATCAGCTCGCACCGCCTGATCGCCAAGATCCCCACGATCGCGGCCATGGCGTACAAGTATTCGGTCGGCCAGCCGTTCGTCTATCCGGACAACAAGCTGTCCTACACCGGCAACTTCCTGCGCATGACCTTCGGCGTGCCGGCGGAAGAATATGAAGTGATCCCCGCCGTCGAAAAGGCGATGGACCGCATCTTCATCCTCCATGCCGACCACGAACAGAACGCCTCGACCTCGACCGTGCGCCTTGCCGGTTCGTCGGGCGCCAACCCGTTTGCGTGCATCGCGGCCGGCATCGCCTGCCTGTGGGGCCCCGCGCATGGCGGCGCGAACGAAGCCGCGCTCAACATGCTCAAGGAAATCGGCACCCCCGACAAGATCCCGCACTACATCGAGCGTGCCAAGGACAAGAACGATCCGTTCCGTCTGATGGGCTTCGGTCACCGCGTGTACAAGAACTACGACCCGCGCGCGACCGTGATGCAGAAGACCGTGCGCGAAGTGTTCGACGCGCTCAAGGTCAACGATCCGCTGTTCGAAACCGCGCTTCGCCTCGAAGAGATCGCCCTCAACGATCCCTACTTCATCGAGAAGAAGCTGTTCCCGAACGTGGACTTCTACTCGGGCATCATCCTCTCGGCGATCGGCTTCCCGACCACCATGTTCACCGTGCTGTTCGCTCTGGCCCGCACCGTGGGCTGGGTTGCCCAGTGGAACGAAATGATCTCCGATCCTGGCCAGAAGATCGGCCGTCCGCGTCAGCTCTACACCGGCCCTGCCGCGCGCGACTACATCCCCGTCAGCCAGCGCTGAGCTGCCAACGGGCATGATCGCCACGGCCTGACCATCGCCTGCAACGCAGGCACCTGATGGTCAGGGCATGAAAAGGCGGCCACGGTTGCCGGTCCTTGCAGGGATCGGCAACCGGGCCGCCTTTTTCATGGGCGGCCCCCTCCCCGGCGCAGGCAGGCCCGCACCAGCCGCCCCTTTGGCGCGCCACCTCTCAACGCTGAGCCCCTCAGCGCGGGGCCCCTCAGCGCGGTGGGGCCGAAGCCACCTGCACCCCGGCAGGCGCAGCCACCGCTGCGGCCTGGGCCACCTTGGCCGTGGGGATCGGCATCATCGCGGCGGGCACCTCGAACGCCAGCGCCTCGACGGTATGGGCACGCAGTTGCTGGCCATTGGTGATCGTCGCGGAATGGCCGGTCACGAAGGCGCCGAGCACGCCGACCGCCACGACCGCCCCGACAGCGGCCCCGGTATTGCCCTCACCCTCCTGACGAAACTTGCCCGAGATGGGAATCTGGCGGTCGCCCAGTTGCAGCCAGTTGAACTCGACTTCCATCTTCGCGGATTTGCCGAATGCGCCCTTGCCCGTCCGGTAGATCACCGTCGCCTCCCCCACGGTGCCGCGCGGGACCACGACGAAACCGTCCTGCACCACGTCGAGAACCGTGGCGATCCTGAACTTGTCGCCGACACGGGCCGATTTCGACGAGAGGTCGTCGTTCGGGGTAACCAGCACCTCGGCATTGGGCGGAAGGGTGATGGTGCGAAATGCGCCAACCTGCTGGACCCCAACCTGCTGAACCCCAGCCTGCTGAACCCCAGCCTGCTGAACCGGGGCCGGTTGGACCGGCACCTGCTGCGCGTTCGCGACCGCGATATTCGATGCAAAAAGAAGAAGTGCCGAACCTGTCATCTTCATGTGAGACCCCCGCTCCAAAAAGCCCGTTCTTTCAACGGTCGGGGGATTGATACGTAGTGTGACTTAGAAACAGAACCGGAACAACATCCGATCAAAATCCATTGCCGTGCCAATTGCCCAGACACTGGCCCGCAAACCGGATCAAAGCCGAAATGGACGCTAAACAGGCAATGAAATCAAGAGACTGAATCCAAAAGGCGGCAACCGGGAAACATCCCGTTCACAGCGAATCTGGACAGAAATCGGGCGCAAACTAGCGCGCGTTGACGATCCCGGCGGCAGGAATGTCGGCGGGCAGGCGCAGGCAGAAGCGGGCGCCTTCGCCCGGCGTGCTCGTCACGGTGAGGTCTCCGGCCATGGCGCGGGCCAGACGGCGCGAGATATAGAGGCCAAGGCCGCTGCCGCCGTCGCCCTTGCGGCCCAGTCGCTCGAACTTTTCGAAGACGCGGGCTGCTTCAGGTCCGGTGAGCCCCTGCCCGCTGTCTTCCACCGCGATCCACGCCGCCCCTCCGTCGAGCCCGCAATCGAGGCGCACGATGGTCTTTTCCGGCGTGTAGCGGATGGCATTGCTCAGCAGGTTGAGCAGGACCTGCAAGACGCGGCGAAACTCGCCAATGGCGGGCACCTGACAGTCCGCCTCGGGCAGGATCAGTTCGATCCCGCGTTCGCGGGCGCGCATCGAGAGGATGCCTGCCGCACGGCGGGCGCAGTCGGCCAGATCGATATGGTCGGGCGCCGGGGCAAAGCCGGGGGCCTCCACCGCGTCGAGATCGGCCAGATCGTCGACCAGCCCGAGCAGATGGCGCCCGGCCTCGGCAATATCGGCAGCGTAGGCGCCATAGGCCTCGGCCAGAGGGCCGGCCAGACGGCTGCGGATGGTTTCGGCGTTGGCGATGATCCGGCTGATCGGCTGGCGCAAGGCGGGGGCCAGATCGCGACCGAGAAAACCGGCCCAGGGCGGAAGGTCCGGGGCGGGCTCTGGTTCCGGTTCCGGCACGCTGGCCGGGAGGTCTGCGGCTTCGGCGCCGGTTTGCCCACCATCATGGGCTCCGAAACGGGCCAGCCCAAGGATCGCCTCGGGCAGGAGCAGGAGATCGAACCCGCCCCCCACGCGCGGCAGCAGGCGCAACCGCCAGCGGCGCGGCGATCCGGCCAGATCGACCACTATGTCGTCGAGCAGGCGCCAGTGCAGGCCCGCCAGCCGCGCGCCTTCGGGCAAACCGAGCGCCAGCGCCCAGTGATGGCCCAGCGCCGAGGCGAGCCCGGCCTCGACATCGGCCAGATCGGAAGCGCGGCAATCGACCGCGATCACCCGCTGGCCCGGATCGAGCAGGACATGCCCCTGGGCAAGATGATGCCAGAGCCCCGCCGGATCGGCAGGGGGAAGATCGTGATCGGGGGCAGCCCCCCGGCGCCCGTCGTGCAGGGCCAGGGCCACGCCCTCCCCTTGCGGAACCGCGCGCGCCTGAAAGACGATCGGCTGATCGCCATCGAGCACGGTGACCTCGCGCGTCTGGGCAAGGCCCGAAAGGCGGGCCTGACGCACCAGCGCCAGCAAGGCTGGCAGGGCCAGCGTGCCCGCCACGCTCCCTCCGGCGCCGCCATGCAGGCGCGCAAGGGCTTCGTCGGCGGTGACCAGCCGGTCTGCGCCATCGCAAAGGCCGCGGATGGGCGCGCGGACCTGATCGCCCGGCGTCATGCCTGTTCCCCGGCCACATGCGCGGCCTGTTGGCCGAGCATCTGCGCCGCATCCTGCGGCGTGATGGCCAGCAGCGCGCCGGGCACGAGGGCATCGGGATGCAGCGCCTGAACGCAGCCCCCCGCCTGCGCGGCAGGAAGCCCGGCCGCCCGCAGCACCAGCACCAGTTCGCCGATCCGGGCTGGCGCGAGCAGCGAGAGGGCCTGCGCGCGCGCGAGGCCTGTCGTCCGGGCCAGCGCGGTCAGGAACAGGGCGGCCCCGCCCTGTGTCAGATCCAGTTGATCCGGGTGCTGATGCGCCGCGCCAGCCCCTTCGCCGGCAAAGCGGCGCAGCAGCGCGAGACGCCCCCGCTCGGCATCGAAACGCAGGCGCAGCGAGCGTTCGGCAATGATCGCCCGGCTGTGCGCGTCGTCCCGGTCTGTCGCAGGAAGGCCGCTGGCATGAAGGTGGAGCGCGGCAAGCGCAATGCGGAACAGATCGGGCGGCAATTCGCCGAGCGGCAACCGCATCCGGCGGCTGTCGAGACAGAAGCGGAACTGCGCCCCGGCCAGCCCCCGTGCGAGGGCAAGGGGCGTGTCGTCTTCGGAGCCCTCGCCCTCCACCGCGAGCGCGGCGAGCAGGAGCGGCGTCAACACACTGTCGATGCCCTGCCGTTCCTCAAGCCGGGCCGTAAGCCGCCATTCGAGCGCAAGGGCGTGAAGACCGCCCAGAAACGTGCCGTTGGACGCCAGCAGGGCCACGAACGCGGCTTGCGCGCCGCCCTCCATGCAGGTGCCGCCTGCATGGGCCGCCCCGGCCAGCGCCTCGACCAGTTGGCGGGCGACATCTTCGAGCAGGCCGCGCACATGGGCGACCACCCCATCCCCCAGGCTGCCATCCGCCTGCCCCAGAGCCAACGGACGCAACAAGGCCCCCGAGGCCCCATGGGCATCAGGCACGCTCAACGCGGCGCCATTGGCGTCCACGGCGCAAGGGTCAGCCCCGCGCGGCGCGTTTCCATTGGGCACAAGCCCGAACGGCTCCACGCCACGGGGATCGGCGGTCATCACCATGATCCGATCTTACGTACCACTGGTTAGCAAGCGGTTAGGAATGAGACCATGCGCCTGTCCCAGCGCCGTGGCAAGCAGCAGCACATCCACAATGCGCAAGGCCCCGTCGAGCGGCAACACCATGGCCACCAGCGCCAGCCCTCCGGCCAGCACGAGGCGATCGCACAGCCAGGCCGTCCAGCGAAAGCCGCGCAGGATCGCAGGGAGAAGCCAGAGCAGCAGGATCAGCACCAGCGGGGCGAACCAGCCCCCCGCCTGTGCCGGATCGCCACCGGTGCTGCCCCCCGGGCCGTGCTCCAAACCATGCCCCAAACCATGCCACGCGCAGACCCCGACCAGCGCCGCGTCGATGACGAAGGGCAACATGCCCCCTCCCCGCACCGGGCCGCCGGTAACGAGCAGGCAATCACGCTCCACCCGCCCCAGCAGGCGCGCCACCTGAAGCACCACCCAGCCCAGCCCCACGAGCGCGAGGCCCAGCGCCGTCCAGCCCCACCAGCCCGCCCCAAGGCCCAGCAGCGCGAGCAGAACCGCCGCCATGCCCACCAGCCAGGGCCGGGTATGGGCATGGAGCAGCGCCGGGCCGAGCCGGCGCACGGCCTTGACCGCCAGCCATTCGCCCGGCGAGCGGACGTGGTCTGTCGCGGTATGCAGCACCAGCCAGTCATTTTCGGCCAGATCGGCCTCTTGCTCGGTCCGCACGAGGCGCCAGCGCCCCTGATCGACCAGCACGCCGGGCACCGCGCGCAAGGGCAGGCGCGCCTGTGTCGCCAACCGCAACAGCGCGGCCACCGGGTTCCAGTCAGACGGAAGATCGCCCAGCATCGCCACGACCCGCCCGGACAGGCGCATGGCCCCGGCCCAGGCATGGTTGATGTCGATCCGCTCGAACCCGGCGGGGGTGCCGATCTCGACCGGCAGGACCAGCACGCCGGGCGCCTCGTCGAGCAGGCGGCGCGCCTCATCGGGCATGGCCAGCAGGCCTTCGGCAAAGACGAACAGTTCGTCCTCGGGCGAAACCAGCGGCACCAGCGCGCGGGCGGCGGCGATCACATGAAAGCGCGCGCCGCGCTGCTCGGCCGCGTGCTGGATCTCGACGATCTCGGGATCGAGCGTTTCGGCATGGACGACGATTCGCGTGCAACCCAGCGCCAGTGCCAGCGCGACCTGATGGCGCGCGATGCTGTGCCCGGCGACATCAAGAAAACCGGGGGCCATAAAACCGGGAGCCGAAAAACCGGAATGGCCGACAACCTGCCCGCCCCCATCGAAGCCGGCTTCATCGCTGCCATCCCCGGCAGTATTGTCCATCAATGCAATAAGTGCGACCCGCAAGTGGCTGCCTCCTGATGAGGGCATCGTAGGGACAGCGTGGCAGCCTGCCAAGCTCGGGCTGGCCCGAGACCGGGGAATGCCCTTGAATGTCAGGCCTGATCAGGGCCTTGCGCGAAATCATCGAGCCACAGGCCGATCCGGCGCAAGACCGCAGGATCACCCGGCGCCCCGTCCAGCGCCTGTTCGACAAGGTCCATCAGCCCGCGCGCATGGAACGAGGCGGCCAGTCCCTTGAGCCGCATGCCCGCCATCGACCAGTTCCCGTCGCAGCGCGAGCGGCGCATCAGGTCGAGCTGGCGCCGCGCGCTTTCGAGGAAAGCCGCGCGCAGTTCGGCAAAAAGCGCCTGATCATCGCCAGCCGCCACCGCCAGTTGCGCATCTATCGGATCGCCAAGATAAGCCATGTTGTGGATGGTGGCCCCTGAGGGCTTAAGGCGGGTTTAACCGCGCCGCATTTCCATGATAAGCATGGGCGCATGACCGGGGGCCCACGCATCAATCCGCCACGCATCGTTCCGATCGAAGCCAGCCAGCCCCAGGCGGGCAGGCCGGATTCCGGTGAGTCCGGGCGCGCGCCATCGCCAAATGTGCCAATCGAGGACGAGGCTGGCGATTCTGCCGACCTCTGGCTTGAGGGCGAAGCGTCCCGGCCCGCCCGCTGGCCACTGGTTGTGGCCGGTGTGCTGGTCGCGGCATGGACCCTGTTCTTCGGCTGGGCCAACGCGGGACGGCTCGTGGCGAGCGGCTCTCCGGGCGATCTGGCCACGGCCATCGGCCAGTGGGCCGGCCCGGCTCTGGTGGTGCTGGTCCTCGTTGCGCTCGTCCAGCGTTCGAGCGGGCGTGAGGCGCGCCGCTTTGCCGGGATCGCCGGGTCGCTCTCGCGCGAGAGCGACCAGCTTTCGGGCCGCCTGCGCGCGATGAACACCGAACTGGCCCTCGCGCGCGATTTCCTCGCCGCCCAGTCGCGCGATCTCGACGCGCTCGGCCGCATCGCCGCCGACCGCCTTTCCACCCATGCCGACAGCTTGCGCGCGCTGATCCTCGAAAACGGCGAGCAGGTCGACAGAATCGCCCATGTCTCGACCAACGCGCTCGACAACATGGACAAGCTGCGCGGCCAGTTGCCGGTCATCGCCAACAGCGCCAAGGACGTGACCAACGCGGTCGCCAATGCCGGGCGCAATGCCCATGGCCAGCTGGAAGACCTGGTCGCCGGGTTCCAGCGGCTCAACGAATTCGGCCTCGCCAGCGAGCGTCAGGTCGGCACCGTGCGCGAGGCCGTGCAGAGCGCGATGGCCGCCCTCACCGCCACCGGCGCCGACCTTGCCCGCCAGACCGAGGCCCGCTTTGCCACCTTGCGCGAGGAAGTCGAGACCCACCGCGCCGCGCTCGATGGCGAGGAACACGCCGCGCTGGCCGCCATCCGCGCCCGCGCACAGGCGCTGGCCGACGCGCTCGACGAACAGCGCCGCACGCTGGGCGCCGCCGAACGCGAGGGGCTGGCCACGCTCGAACAGCGCCTCGCCACGCTCAGGAGCGCCAGCACCGCGCTCGGCAGTGCAATCGCCGATCAGGAAAACGCCGCGCTGGCCAGCTGGCAGGCCCGCAGCGAGGCGCAAGTGCGCGCGCTGCGCACCGCGCTCGACACGCTGACCGCCGCGCAGGACCATGCCCAGGCCGATGCCGAGGCGCGGCTGGCCGCCTTTGCCGCCGCCAGCCACCAGTTGGCGCAAACGCTCGCCAGCGATGGCGCCGCCTTCGACGCGCAACTGGCCGAACGCCGCGCCGCGCTGGTCGCCGGGGCCGACGACCAGCGCGAGACGCTCGCACGCCGCATGGTCGAGATCGACCGCGCGATTGCCGAACGCCGCGCCGCCGTGAACAGCGCCGCCAACGAGGCAACCGAGGCGCTCGCCACCCGCCTGGCCGACCTCGACCGCGCGCTCGACACCCAGCGCACGCGCCAGCAGGACGAGGCCCGCCGCCTGACCGCCCAGTGCGACGTGGCCGCCGCCCATGCCGCCAGCTTGGCCGAAGCCATGCAGGCCTCGGCCGCGATGGGCGAGGCAACTGCGCAGGCGGTCGACCACGCGCTCACCCTGCTGCGCACGCGCCTGTCGGAAACCGGCATCGAACTGACCGCGCAGGAAGACCACATCACCCGCAGCACGCAAGGCGCCGAACGGCTGCTCGAACTCGTCCAGAGCGCCGGGCACCACAGCCGCAGCGAACTGCCCGATGTCCTGCGCGCGAGCGAGGCCGGGCTCGACCGGATCGACCAGCGCATCGGCACCCTGCACGAGGCGCTCGCCGAAGCAGGCCTGCGCAGCCAGGGCGTGGCCGACGCCATGCGCGCGACGAGCGGCGAAGTGGCCGAAACACTGGCCGGGTTCGCCCGCCTGCATCAGGCCTTTGCCGGACAGGCCGACGAACACAAGCTGCGCCTCGACGAATTGCGCGCGACCCTCGAAACCACGCGCGGCGAGGCCGAGGCGCTTTCGGGCGACCTCACCGGAACGCTCGCCAGCGCGATCGACCGTCTTCACGCCGCAGCGCAAGCCGCAGGGGCGGCCATGAGCGGCACCGTGCGCGCCGAGATCGAGGCGCTCGCCGCCCGTCTGGGCGAGGAAAGCAACGCGGCGATTGCCCGCGTGCTTCAGGGGCGCGGGGCCGAGCTGATTGCCCGCCTCGAAGAAGCGCTCGACAGCGCCGCTGCCGCCAGCCGCGACACCGCCGAGCAGATGCGCGACCAGCTCGCCAAGGTCGACGAACTGACCGGCAATCTCGAAAGCCGCGTCGCCCGCGCGCACGAACGCGCGCAAGAGCAGGTCGACAACGATTTCGCCCGCCGCACCGCGCTGATCACCGAGGCGCTCAATTCGGCCTCGATCGACATTGCCCAGGCGCTCTCGGCCGATGTCTCGGAAACGGCCTGGGCTTCGTACTTGCGCGGGGACCGGGGCATCTTCACCCGCCGCGCGGTCAGCCTGCTCGACAATGCCGACGCCAAGGCCGTCCAGCAGCACTACAACGCCGATGCGGAATTTCGCGGCCATGTGAACCGCTACATCCACGATTTCGAGGGCATGCTGCGCCAGCTCCTCTCGACGCGCGACGGCAATGCGCTGGGGGTGACGCTGCTCTCTTCCGACATGGGCAAGCTCTACGTCGCGCTCGCGCAGGGGATCGAACGCCTGCGGACGTAAGATGGCAAGGGCTGCGAAGCTCCCTCAACCCACCCCACAAAAAAACCGCCGCTTCCCAATGGGAAACGGCGGTTTTTTCATGCAGACTTTCCGCAATCAGCTGATCGGTGGAACCGATCCGGGCGGCACGTCGGCATCGATCTCGTGCACTTCGACCAGACCACGGCCGACATGGCTGCGGCTGCGGCTATAGCCGTAATAGACGAACAGCCCCAGCACGGCCCAGCCCACGAACAGCTCCATCGTCTCGGCCGAAAGGCTGCCGAACAGATAGAGACAGCCCAGGATCGAGATCGGCGCGATCACGGTGACCAGCGGGGTGCGGAACGGGCGCACGCGCGCAGGGTCCGTCCGGCGCAGCACCAGCACGGCGACCGACACCGCCGCAAAGGCGAACAGCGTTCCCGAGTTCGACACGTCGGCCAGCAGGCCCACCGGGAAGAACGCCGCGAACAGGGCCACGAACACCCCGGTCATCAGCGTGATGACATGGGGGGTGTGGAAGCGCGGATGCACCTTGGAGAAGAACTCGGGCAGCAGGCCATCGCGGCTCATCACGAAGAAGATGCGGGTCTGGCCGAACATCATCATCAGAATGACCGAGGGCAGCGCAAGGATCGCGGCCAGGCCAACCAGCCAGCCGATGAACGGATAGCCGACCGAACGCAGCGTCCAGGCCAGGGCTTCCTTCGAGCAGACCACGGCGTTGTCGCCAATGGCGTTGCAGGCCTGCGACAGCGCGGGCGAACCGGGCGAGAGCACTTCATGCCCGGGACCATAGACCGGCTGCGCGCCGACCGTGCCGATCACGCCAGCGGCCACCAGCATGTAGAACACGGTGCAGATGGCAAGGCTGCCGATCAGGCCGATCGGCATGTTGCGCTGGGGGTTCTTGGTTTCCTCGGCCGCGGTCGAGACCGCGTCGAAACCGACATAGGCAAAGAAGATCGAGGCCGCAGCGCCCGAGATGCCGACGAAGCCCTGCGGCGCGAAAGGCTGGAAATTGCCCGTCTTGAGCATCGGCACGGTCAACGCGACGAACAGCGAAAGCGCGACGATCTTGATCGCCACGAGGATGGCATTGACCGTGGCACTCTCCTTGGTGCCAAGGATCAGCAGCCCGGTGATGACGACGGCGATGGCCATGGCCGGAAGGTTGACCAGCCCGCCATCGAAAGGCCCGCGCACGAGTTCGAGGGGGACAGTAATGTGCAGGCTGTTCTGCACGAAGCCGACCATATAGCCCGACCAGCCGACCGATACCGCCCCTGCGGCAATCGCATATTCGAGGATCAGGGCCCAGCCCACCATCCAGGCGACCAGTTCGCCCATGACGGCATAGCTGTAAGTATAGGCCGAACCCGAAACCGGCACCATCGATGCCATTTCAGCGTAACACAAAGCTGCCACGGCACAGACGAAGCCGGCGATGACAAAACTGACCATCATGCCGGGGCCGGCCTTTTGGGCGGCTTCGGCAGTGAGAACGAAGATACCGGTGCCGATAACGGCCCCCACACCCAGCATCGTCAGCTGGAAAGCCCCCAGCGAGCGATGCAGCGATTTCTTTTCGGCCGTGGCCAAAATAGCGTCGAGTGGTTTGACGCGTCCAAACATGAAAGCCTCCCGCCTTGGACCGGTGCGGCGGAAACTGTCACGCCATGATGTTGCACCGGAAACCAGGTCATGGGGGGTAACGCTAGCGGCAAGGCCCCGGCGCGCAAAGGGGCTTTTTTCATCCATCCACGCCTGATCGCTTGCGCACGAGCGCCCATCTTGCGGGTTTTCGCCCATGCTATACAAGCGCGCGCCCGCCGTGCATGAACCGTCCGGCCCCAAACCTGCGGCCCCACCTCTCCGGCCACACCTGCCCGCGCGGCTTCTTGTATTTCAGAGGGCAAGGAAAACGATGTCCACCACCTTCCAGCTCGACACCGCCACCAGCCGCGCGCACCCCACGCCCGCGCCGATGAAGCGGCTGACCGTCCCCGCCATCCGCCAGCGCAAGGTCGACGGGCAGACCGCGCAGCCCATCGTGATGCTCACGGCCTATACCGCCCGTCAGGCGCAACTGCTTGATGCCCATTGCGATTTGCTGCTCGTGGGGGATTCCCTGGGGCAGGTCATCTATGGCCTGCCTTCCAGCGTTCCGGTCACGCTCGACATGATGGCCGCCCATGGCGCGGCGGTGGTGCGCGGGTCGTATCACGCGGTGGTGATCGTCGACATGCCGTTCGGCGCCTATGAAGCCTCGCCGGTCCAGGCCTTCGAGGCCGCCGCGCGCCTGCTCAAGGAGACCGGCTGCGCGGGCGTGAAGCTTGAAGGCGGGGCCGCCATGGCCGAAACGGTCGCCTTCCTGACCGCGCGCGGCATTCCCGTTATGGGGCATGTCGGCCTCACCCCCCAGGCGGTGAACCAGTTGGGCGGCTACAATGCGCGCGGGCGCAGCCAGGCCGAAGCCGACAAGATCGTCGCCGATGCGCGCGCGCTCGCCGATGCCGGGGCCTTTGCCATCGTCGTGGAAGGGGTCGTCGAACCGATTGCGGTGGCGGTGACCGAGGCGGTCGCCTGTCCGGTGATCGGCATCGGCGGCTCGGCCCGGTGCGACGGGCAGGTTCTGGTGAGCGAGGATATGCTCGGCCTGTTCGAGCGCGTGCCCCGTTTCGTCAAGCGCTATGCCGAACTGGGCGAGGCCATCGAAGAAGCCGTGGCAACATACGCACAGGACGTGCGCGCACGACGGTTTCCGGGTATCGAACAGACCTATCAACCGAAGTAATTTCCCCCTCCTCCAACTGACAAGAGGACCGCTTGCTCAGGAATTTCAAGGGATCCCTGCTGTTTGCAGGCCTGTGCCTGATTCTGGCCGCCGCCTATGGCTGGTTCCAGACCCACTCCGTCGCGACCACGGCCGGGCTGGTGTGGATCGTGCTGGTGCTTTCCGTGCTGGAAATCTCGCTCTCGTTCGACAACGCGGTGGTCAATGCCGCCGTGCTGGGCGAAATGGACGCGGTCTGGCAGAAACGCTTCCTGACCTGGGGCATGGTGATCGCCGTGTTCGGGATGCGGATCGTGTTTCCGCTGGCCATCGTGGCGATTGCCGCAGGGATCGGCCCGGTCGAGGCCCTGCGCCTCTCGCTTGAAGATCCGGCCCGGTACGAGCAGATCGTGAGCGGGGCCCATGTCGGCATCGCCGGGTTCGGCGGGGCCTTCCTCGCGATGGTCGGCCTCGGCTTCTTCTTCGACGGCGAGAAGGAGACCCACTGGATCGGCTGGATCGAGGAGAAACTGGCGCGCTTCTCGGTGGTCAAGGCCGCCGAGATCGCGCTGCTGCTGGTCGTGCTGGCGGTGATCGCCGCGCAACTGCCCGGCCACGAGGGCTTCACGTTCCTGCTCTCGGGCGCGCTGGGCATTGTTGCCTTCGTGGTGGTCGAGGCCATCGGCACGATCCTCGAACTGCGCGAGGAAGCGCAGAAGGCTGCCGGGGCGGTGGTGAAATCGGGCCTTGGCGGTTTTCTCTATCTCAACGTGCTCGACGCCTCGTTCAGCTTCGACGGAGTGATTGGCGCCTTTGCCCTGTCGAACAACATGGTGATCATCGCGCTGGGCCTGTCGATCGGGGCGATGTTCGTGCGCTCGCTGACGATCATGCTGGTTCGCAGCGGCACGCTGGCCGACTATCGCTATCTCGAACATGGCGCGTTCTGGGCCATCGTGGCGCTGGGCGGGATCATGCTGGCCTCGGCCCGCGTGGAAATTCCCGAGACGGTGACCGGCCTGATCGGCGCCGCGCTGATCGCCGCCTCGCTCGGCTGGTCGGTCCGCTATCGCCGCCGAAACGGGGAAACGGCGCCAGGCGAGGCCTAAAAAGCCCCCATCCCCAACCCTGCCGCCATCAATCGCCCCAGATCGCGGCAGGGGGCGAGCGCCGCCTCGCTGACAGTCTTGTCCGCCAGTATCGTCTCGGGCCGATCCGCGCCCGTCACCAGCAAACAGGGTGGCGCCACGCGGCGCAGGCGCCAGCCGGTCACGATCCGGTCGATCTGGCCTTGTGCCCCCTGCCCCGCCGTTCCCGCCGCGATGGCCGTGGCATAGGCCCGCCCCTCGATCCGCCCGAGCAGCGGATAGTAGCAGCGGTCGAAAAACTCCTTCATCACCCCGCTCAGGCCCCCGAGGTTCTCCGGGCAGACGAACAGGAAACCTTGCGCGGCCAGACAATCGGCAGGCTGGGCAAGCCCCGCCTCCATCAGGCGCACGTTCAGGCTTCCCGGCTCGCCTTCCTCGCGCGCCGCGTCAAAGGCCGCCTGCGCCATGGCCCGCGCCGTCCCGGTGCGGGAATGCCAGACGATCAGCAACATGGTGTCCGTTCCTTTCTCTTGCAGGGCGCCCATGGCGGTCGCCCTCCCCCTGTTTGCGGGTTGGCGCGAAAGCGTCTACCGCCTGCGCCATGACTCCCGTCACTTCCATTACCCATTCGATTTCCGGTCTGGCCTGGCGCTGGCGCGGCGGCAACATGGACATGTCCGGGCGCTTTGGCGCCATGGGCGGCCTCTCGGACGATCTGGTCGACCAGCTCCTGCTCTCGCGCGGGGTGCCCCACGACGATCTTGAGCGCCATCGCCGCCCGACCTTGCGCGATTTCCTGCCCGATCCTTCGCTGTTCCGCGACATGGACGTGGCCGCGCGGCGGCTGGCCGATGCAGTCGTGCGCGGCGAGGCGATCACCGTCTATGGCGACTACGACGTCGATGGTGCGACCAGCGCGGCGCTGCTGCTGCGCCTGTTGCGCGCGCTCGGCGTCGAAGGGCAAGCCTATATTCCCGACCGCCTGCTCGAAGGCTATGGCCCCTCGGGCGAGGCGCTCGTCCGGCTCGGGCGCGAGGGCAGCCAGCTCATCGTCACCGTCGATTGCGGGGCCATGGCGCACGAGGCGCTGGGCCAGGCGCGCGATGCGGGGATCGACGTGATCGTGGTCGATCACCACAAGTGCTCGCCCGAACTTCCCCCGGCGGTCGCACTGGTCAACCCGAACCGCCTCGACGAAGCCGATGAAGCCGCGGCCCATGGCCATCTGGCCGCCGTGGGCGTCGCCTTCCTGCTGGCAGTGGCAACCGTGCGCGTGCTGCGCGCACGAGGCTGGTTCGACCAGCGCCCGGTGCCCGATCTCATGGCCCTGCTCGATCTCGTCGCCTTGGGGACGGTGGCCGACGTGGCGCAGCTCAAGGGCCTCAACCGCGCATTCGTGGCGCAAGGGCTGAAGGTCATGGCCAAGCGCGCCAATGTCGGCATCTCGGCGCTGATCGACGCCAGCCGCATCGCCCGCGCGCCCACGGCCAGCGATCTGGGCTTCGCGCTCGGCCCGCGCATCAATGCCGCCGGGCGCATCGGCGACAGCTCGCTCGGCGTGCGCCTGCTGACCACCGAGAACCCCGACGAAGCAAGCGACATCGCCACCCGCCTCTCGGCCCTCAACGACGAGCGCCGCGCCATCGAACAGGCCGTGCAGGAAGCCGCCGAGGCCCAGGTCGAGGCCCAGCACAACCGCGCGGTGATCGTCGTGGCCGGGCTCGGCTGGCATCCGGGCGTGATCGGCATCGTGGCCGGGCGGATCAAGGAGAAGACCGGCAAGCCCACCCTCGTCATCGCGCTCGACGATGGCGGGCAAGGCGGCGAAGAAGGGCCAGACGCCGGAATGGATGCCGGAATGGGAAAGGGCTCGGGCCGCTCGATCCCCGGCGTCGATCTGGGCGCGGCGATCATTGCCGCGCGCGAGGCCGGGTTCCTGACCAAGGGCGGCGGCCATGCCATGGCCTGTGGGCTGACCATCGCGCCCGACAAGGTCGAGCCGCTGGCCGACTGGCTCGACGAACGGCTCGCCCGCGATGTCGCCAGGGCGCGTGCGGCGCAAAGCCTTGCACTTGATCTTTCGCTCAGCCCCGGTGGCCTCACCCCGGCGCTGGTCGAGGCGCTGGAAGGCGCCGGGCCCTATGGCGTGGGCTGGCCCGGCCCGCGCGTGGCCGTGGGGCCGGTGCGGCTGGTCAAGTGCGATCTGGTGGGCAACGACCATGTCCGCGCCATCGTCTCGGGGCCCGACGGGCGCTCGTTCAAGGCCATGGCCTTTCGTGCAGCGCAGACCGAACTGGGACAGACCCTGCTCCACGGTGGCAAGGGCCGCCAGTTCTGGCTGGCCGGTCGCGCCCGCCTCGACGACTGGGGCAGCCGCCCGGCGGCTGAACTGCACATCGAGGATGCCGCTTTCGCCGATTGAGCTTGCACGGTCAAAAGATCAGGGTGAGGATAACTTCGGGCAGGGATAACTTTTTTGGCCACGCGGGTTGACGGAATCCCGATGGGCTAATAGAGGCGCGGACCTGCCCAGCGGCGCAAGCCCGGCGGCCCCTTCGTCTAGCGGTCAGGACGCGGCCCTTTCACGGCTGAAACACGGGTTCGATTCCCGTAGGGGTCACCATTATTGCACCGGTCGGACGGCCCCTTCGTCTAGCGGTCAGGACGCGGCCCTTTCACGGCTGAAACACGGGTTCGATTCCCGTAGGGGTCACCATTATTGCACCGGTCGGACGGCCCCTTCGTCTAGCGGTCAGGACGCGGCCCTTTCACGGCTGAAACACGGGTTCGATTCCCGTAGGGGTCACCATCGGCATCTTCCTCGCGAAGATCCGAAAAAAACAGTATAGTGCCTTGATGACAAGGCCCCTTCGTCTAGCGGTCAGGACGCGGCCCTTTCACGGCTGAAACACGGGTTCGATTCCCGTAGGGGTCACCATCACTATCCGGCGCCTTTCGCGCTTCGGGATCAGGCCCCTTCGTCTAGCGGTCAGGACGCGGCCCTCTCACGGCTGAAACACGGGTTCGATTCCCGTAGGGGTCACCACCGGGCGCGCCTTTCCCTTCCCCAACCATCATGATCCAGCCGGGAATTTTCCGGCAAGGCCGAGTTGCGCCCACGACAAGCGCGATGGCTTTCCCGACACCCCTGAGGTGCCGGGAAAGGAAAAAAAGCTGAACGGGATCAGGCCGAAGCCATATCGAGCGAAGCCATGTCGATCACGAAGCGATAGCGCACGTCCGACTTTTCCATGCGCTCGAACGCATGGTTGATCTCGTCCATGCGGATCATCTCGACATCGGGCAGGACATTCTTTTCCGCGCAGAAATCGAGCATTTCCTGCGTTTCGCGAATGCCGCCGATCGGCGAACCGGCAATCCGGCGGCGCCCGAGGACGAGCGGCACGGTCGAGGGTTCGGCCACCGGCCCGATCTGGCCGACAATGACCAGCGTACCGTCGACATCGAGCAGCGGCATGTAGGGATTGAGGTCGTGCTTGACCGGCACCGTGTCGATGATCAGGTCGAAGCTGTTGGCCGCCCCAGCCATGGCCTGCTCGTCGCTCGACACCAGCAGGCCATCGGCGCCCAGCGCCCGCGCGTCATCGGCCTTGTCGGCGGTGCGGCTCAGCACGGTGACCTTCGCGCCCATCGCGGCGGCGAGCTTGACCGCCATGTGGCCAAGGCCGCCAAGCCCGATCACGCCCACCCGGCTGCCGGGGCCGACATTCCACGTGCGCAGCGGCGAATATGTCGTGATCCCGGCGCAGAGCAGCGGCGCCGCCTGGGCCAGATCGAGCCCCTCGGGCATGCGCAGGGCAAAATCCTCGCGCACCACGAGGTGCTTGGCATAGCCGCCCAGCGTGTAGTCGTTGGTGAAGCGGTCGAAGCCGCCATACGTGCCGGTGTTGCCCTCGCGGCACAGCTGTTCCTCGCCCTTGTCGCACTGGTCGCAATGCTTGCAGCTGTCGACCATGCAGCCCACGGCCACATGATCGCCGACCTTGTAGCGGGTAACATCGGAGCCCACTTGCGTCACCCGGCCCACGATCTCGTGGCCCGGAACCGCCGGGAAGATCGTCCAGCCCCAGTCGTTGCGCGACCAGTGGAGGTCGGAGTGGCAGACGCCGCAATAGAGGATTTCCATCGCGATGTCGTTCGTGCGCAAGTCGCGGCGCTCGAAATGAAACGGGGCCAGCGGCGAGGTAGGCGTCTGCGCGGCATATCCCACGGTCTTGATCATGATGTTGGTCCAATTCTTCCGGAAAATGCGAATGTCCGCAGCAGGAAGCGGCCCTCCGGCCCGAGCGCGCGCCATCCGCCGCACACCTCCGGCAGACCCATCGCATCGCTCATCCTACTGCAAGGCACTGAATATATGCAGCGACCCTGCGCTCGATTAGCGCGGCGGTTCGGCATGGACTTATGACATGAATCGATAGGTCCGGCCCGAAAGCCGACGTGCCGGAAGGCGGCCTGCACGTTCAGACATTCCGTCCATGATTTCGATCAATTTTCGGCATGATCGAAACTCATAAGCCTATGCCACGTTGACGACCTAATAGGATGGAATGATCGTCCCTATCCTGAAACAGCAGAGCGTCCTTCGCTTCGTTGCGTGGCTGTGAAAATGTCGCGTCAGGTGCAATCCCGCGCGGTTGCCGTTCCGAGGCGAATTTTCAAAAGGAAGGAATTTCCAATGCCCTTCGCAACCACCAACCCCTACACCGGCGAAGTTCTCAAGACCTTCCCTACCGCCACCGACGACGAGATCCGGCAGGCCATCGGCCAGGCCCACGAGGCTTTTCTGGGCTGGAAGGAAACCCCCTTCGCCCAGCGTTCTGCCGTGATGCAGGCCGCCGCCGACATCCTGCGCCGCGACATCGAGACTTATGCCCCCCTGCTGACCCTCGAAATGGGCAAGCTGCTGGGCGAAGCCCGCGCCGAAGTCGAGCTGTCGGCTGCGATCTTCGAATATTACGCGAAGAACGCCGAAGCCCAGCTGGCGCCCGAGAAGCTGCCCGTGGCCGATCCGGCCGAAGGGGAAGCCGTACTGGTCTGCGATCCGCTGGGCGTGCTGCTCGCGGTCGAGCCGTGGAACTTCCCCTATTACCAGATCGCCCGGATCATCGCGCCCCAGCTTTCGGCGGGCAACACCATCCTGCTCAAGCACGCCTCCAACGTGCCCCAGTGCGCGGCGATCTTCGAAAAGCTGATGCATGAAGCCGGCCTGCCCGAAGGCGCCTTCATCAACCTCTATGCCGCGCACGATCAGGTTGAGATGATCCTCGACGATCCGCGCGTCCATGGCGTGGCGCTGACCGGCTCGGAAGCGGCGGGTGCGCAAGTGGCCGCGCTGGCCGGCAAGGCGCTCAAGAAGTCGACGATGGAACTGGGCGGCGCCGATGCCTTCGTCGTGCTGGCCGATGCCGACCTTGAAAAGACCGTCAACTGGGCGGTGTTCGGGCGCCACTGGAACGCAGGGCAGGTCTGCGTCTCGTCCAAGCGCATGATCGTGGCCGACGAAATCTACGACGACTTCCTCGAAAGCTACACCAAGGGCGTGGCCGCCCTGCGCATGGGCGATCCGATGGACCCGGCCACCACGCTGGCGCCGCTCTCCTCGCAGAAAGCCGCCGACGACGTGCGCGCGATGATCGAGAAGGCCGTCGCCCATGGCGCCAAGGCCACCCCGGTCGGCCCGGAAATCCCCAATCAGGGTGCCTTCGTCCAGCCCACCATCCTGACCGACATCGGCGAGGACAACCCCGCGCGTTACTGGGAGTTCTTCGGCCCGGTCTCGATGCTGTTCCGCGCCAAGGACGAGGACGACGCCGTGCGCATCGCCAATGACTCGCCCTTCGGTCTGGGCGGCTCGGTCTTCACCTCCGACACCGCCAATGGCGCCAAGGTTGCCCGCCGGATCTCGACCGGTATGGTCTTCGTCAACCACCCGACGATGGTCAAGGCCGACCTGCCCTTCGGCGGCGTGCGCCGCTCGGGCTATGGCCGCGAACTGCTGGGCCTTGGCATCAAGGAATTCGTGAACCACAAGCTGATCGACGTGGTCGATATCGACGCCCCGTTCTGATCAGGCCCGTTCTGATCAGGCTGCGGCCTGATTTCGGACCAAAAAAAGGGGCCCGCAGGTATCTGCCTGCGGGCCCCTTTTTCTGTTGCCGGAAAGGGATGCGGCGGAGCCGCAAGACGCCTTCCCCGCCCGCCAGACCCGTTGGCGAAACTCTCAGTGCAGTTGCGTGGACTGTATGGTGGCAGGGATGCCCGCAATGCCTTCGGGCGGGACCGGGCCATCGATTTCCTTGCGCATGAGGTCGAGCACCATCGAGAGATGCGCTGCGGCCAGCGAGGCCCCCTGCCGGTCGAGAACCGCCAGCGATCCTTCGAGCATGCCGACCACATCGGCCAGCGCGGCCCTGTTGGACACCGGGCTGCTGGACACCGGCCTGTTAGACGCGGGATTGTCCGACACTGGATTGTCAGACGCCGGATTGCGGTCCCGCCCGATATCAGGGCCCATATCCGGGCCAATCTCGGTCCCGAGGCGATCCAAGGGTTTCACGTATACGTCCTCCCGCGGCATGCATGCCGGCGATAGTGAGCAGACCTTGCGGTCGGCCCCGTGCCGGCAAGAGCCGGATCCGCGAGCCGAGCCCCAGAGCGGGCTCAAAAACAGGGCGGGCCTCCCTGAACAGGGGTAGCCTCGACCAGATGGTGCCCCGGACGGGCCCCCGACCAGCGGCGACCTTGTCCGACAAAAGCCACCTTGCCCTGACAGGCAAACGGCCCTGATGCACCTTGTGCGACCTGCCGGATCGCCAACCTCATGGGTTAGGACAGGACAGCGTGCCACCAGCGGCAAACCACCATGTCATCTGGAATCATGAAGCGAAATGTCCGGCTTGACTGACTGTTTAAAGGGCATGTCTGGACAGCACCACGCGATTCCCTACAATTTTGGCGGTATCGTCTGCCCGGACAAAGCCCTACCCTTCTGCCGGAAGGCCCGGTCATCCAGACAAGCCCGGTATTCGGGCTCTTGTTTGCGACGCGCTATCATTCACGGCCTCGCCCAGGTGCCACCGAAACGGAAGCAATTGCGATGATCCCTCCCTGTGACACCCCCATGAAGCGACCCTGTCCCGCGATCGTACCCCGCTCTCCCCGGACGAAATGTGACAGTGGGGCCCAGCCCTTGCCCGATGGTTCCCGCCTCGCCTAACAGGCCCGCCACGATGCCGCCCGCCTCCGTTCATGAAAGGTGCCCGTCCATGACCTGCTCCTTTCATGAACCGAAATGGCCCTCGGGCCATTTCGTTGCGCATCGCTTCCCATGCCCGGAGTTGACGGACACCCCATGAAAGGTCTCGCCCTGCCCTGGTCGAGCGCGGCCGTCGCGCTTGCCGCTGCCATCGCCATGCCCTTTGCCGGGGCCAGCCTGTGGCTCTCGTTTGCCGTGCTGGTGGCCTGGCTGGCCTCGCTCTGGCTGGCTCGCCCCGAACCCGAGATCGCCCAGACCCGTCCCGAGGAAGGGAGCGTCTCGCGTCAGGCCATGGTCGCGCTGGTCGAGCCCTTCAGCGTGCCCGTGCTGATGCTCGACAACCAGCGCATTGCCTCGGCCAATGCCGCCGCGCGCGAGGCGCTGGGGCCCCACATCGTCGGGCAGGACGCCCGCGTGGCGCTGCGCCACCCCCAGGCGATCACCCTGCTCGACAAGCCGGAGGGAACCGCGCTGGTGCGCGGGCTGACCGGCGCGCGCAGCATCTGGCAGGTCAGCCGCGTGCCCATCGACGAGCGGTTCTCGCTGATCGAACTGGTCAACCGCACCGCCGAAGCCGATATCAGCCGCGCGCACACCGATTTCGTCGCCAATGCCAGCCACGAGTTGCGCACGCCGCTGTCCTCGATCATCGGTTATGTCGAAACCCTCGCCGATCCGGAGGCAAAGGTTCCCCCGGCGATGGCCGCCAAGTTCCACACGACCGTCCTGCGCGAGGCGCGGCGCCTCCAGACGCTGGTCGAGGACCTGATGTCGCTCTCGCGCATCGAGGCCGAAAAGCACGAGTTCCCGCGCGAGAAGATCGATCTGGGGCAGATGGCCCAGACCATCGGGGGCGAAGTGGGCTTCACCGTGGGCGAGGAGCGCATCCTGGTCGAGACGGAACCCGCCCTCGTGCAGCCCACCCTCGTGCAGGGAGACCGCCAGCAGCTCGACCAGTTGATCCGCAACCTGATCGACAATGCCCTCAAGTATGGCGATCCGGTCGCCCCGGTGACCGTGCGGCTCCACACCGAAGGCCGCGATGCAGTGCTCGAAGTGATCGACCGGGGCGAAGGCATCCACCCCGATCACCTGCCCTACCTGACCCGCCGGTTCTACCGCTCCGATCCGGGCCGCAGCCGCGCGGCCGGGGGCACCGGGCTGGGGCTGGCAATCGTCAAGCACATCGTCGAGCGCCATCGCGGCAAGCTCGATATTTCAAGCACATTGGGCCATGGCAGCACGGTCACCGTACGCCTGCCGCTGGTCACCGCGCCAGCGCCCTGAACCACCGGTTTCCCGCGTTTCCGATTTTTGTCACAATTGCTGCGCCGATTGTCATAAACATGTCACGAGCCTGTCGCATTGGCGCGGCACCCAAGGGACACATTCAGGGCCGCGGGGAATGGAAGGTTTTGCCATGGTCACGTTTCGCACTCTCGCCATCACCACTGCCGCGCTGGGCGCGCTGAGCCTCGCCGGTTGCGGCGGCGCCGAAGACGCCAGCCGCGACCAGGTGCGCGCGGTCGGCTCCTCGACGGTCTATCCGTTCGCCAAGGCCGTCGCCGAGCAACTCGCCAAGAGCGACGCCAGCCTCAAGTCGCCGATCATCGAATCGACCGGCACGGGTGCGGGCATGAAGCTGTTCTGCGCCGGCGTCGGTCCGCAGCACCCCGACATCGCGGACGCCTCGCGCCGCATGAAGAAGTCGGAATTCGACGAATGCGTGGCCAATGGCGTCAAGGACATCGCCGAAATCCAGGTCGGCCTCGACGGCGTGGCCTTTGCCGAATCCAAGGGCGGCGCGTCCCTCGCGCTCACCCCGCAGGACGTCTACAAGGCGCTCGCCAAGGCCCCCTATGGCCAGCCCAACACGGCAAAGACCTGGCACGACGTGAACCCGGCCCTGCCCGCCGACCCGATCCTCGTCTATGGCCCGCCCTCGACCTCGGGCACGCGCGACGCGCTCAAGGAACTGATCCTGGCCAAGGGCTGCGACGAAAACGCCGCGATGAAGGCGCTCAAGGACAGCGACAAGAAGAAGCACGACGACATCTGCACCCAGGTGCGTGAAGACGGCGCCTATGTCGACGCGGGCGAGAACGACAACCTGATCGTCCAGAAGATCGAGGCCAACCCCAAGGCCATCGGCATCTTCGGCTTCTCCTATGTCGAAGAGAACGCCGACCGCATCAGGGGCCTGACCATGAGCGGCGTCACGCCGACCTACCAGACCATCTCCGACTTCTCCTACCCCGGCGCGCGCCCGCTCTACATCTATGTCAAGAAGGCGCACCTCAAGGCCATTCCGGGTCTTCAGGCCTATGTCACGCAGTGGTCAAAGCTGTGGGGCAAGGATGGTGTTCTGGCCAAGCTGGGCATGGTGGTTGCACCCGATGCCGTGCTGGCGCAAAGCACCCAGGCGGTCAGCACGATGCCCTCGCTCGACGGCTCGCAGCTCAAGTAAGTCTACGAAAGGACACGCGGTTCAGCCATGTCGCCGGCCATTCTCCTCCTCCTCGCCCTCGGGCTGGGTCTTGTCGGCTGGCTGGCGGCCCGCTCGCGCGCCTGGGCCTTTCGGGCCCGGGCACCGGGCGGGCGGCTCAATTCGCTGCCCAGCTTCCATGCCTGGTATGTCGCGCTCTGGGTCATGGTGCCCGCGCTCCTTTTCGCGCTGGTGTGGAATGCGGTCAGCCCCGCGCTGGTCACCGCCCATGTGCTGGCCGATCCGGCGGCAGCGGCCCTTCCCACTTTCGGGTTCGAGCGGCAGTCGATGCTCGCGCAGGCCCGCGCAGTGGCGCAGGGGCATGCCTTCGGCGTCTTCGCGCCCGAAGCCGAAGGGCTCGTCGCGCCCTATCGCGTGGCGCTGGCCCGCTATGAATCAATCGGGCTGATCGTCACCATCCTGGTCGCTCTGGCTGGCGGGATCTTTGCCTTCCTGCGCCTCAAGCCCGATTTCAACGCGCGAACCCGTGTCGAGCGCGCGGTCATGGCGCTGCTGCTGATCGCCTCGCTGGTCGCAATCCTGACCACGGCGGGCATCTTCGTGAGCCTCGTGTTCGAAACCGTGCGCTTCTTCGGCATGGTCTCGCCCATCGACTTCCTGTTCGGCACCCACTGGGCGCCCGACCCGATGAGCACCGGCATCCCCGATGGCAAGCAGTTTGGCGCGATCCCCCTGTTCTGGGGCACGATCTACATCGGCGCGATCATCGCCATGCTGGTGGCGATCCCGCTCGGGCTGATGAGCGCGATCTACCTGACGCAATATGCATCGTACACCGTGCGCACGGTGATGAAGCCGCTGCTCGAAATCCTCGCGGGCGTGCCCACGGTCGTCTATGGCTACTTCGCCGCGCTGACCGTGGCCCCGGCCGTGCGCGATTTTGCGCAAGGGATCGGCATCTCGAGCGCCTCGACCGAAAGCGCGGTGGCCGCCGGGCTGGTCATGGGGGTGATGATCATTCCCTTCGTGTCCTCGATGGCCGACGATTCCATTGCCGCCGTTCCCCAGTCGCTGCGCGACGGCAGCCTGGCGATGGGCGCCACCCGCGCCGAAACGATCCGCAAGGTGCTGGTGCCCGCCGCCCTGCCGGGCATCGTGGCCGGCATCATGCTGGCGATCAGCCGCGCCATCGGCGAGACGATGATCGTGGTCATGGCTGCGGGCGCCTCGGCCAACCTCACCGCCAACCCGTTCCAGTCGATGACCACGGTGACGTTCCAGATCGTGGCCATGCTGACGGGCGAAGGCAGCTTCGACCACCCTGCCACCCTTTCGGCCTTCGCGCTGGGCATGGTGCTCTTCCTTGTCACCCTTGCGCTCAACTTCATCGCCCTGCGCGTGGTGAAGCGTTACCGCGAAGCCTACGAGTGAGCCATCCGATGGACATCGTCTCTTCTTCCGAGGCCGTCCGGGCCGAACGCCACGCCCGCATGGCCGCGCGCCTGGCCCGCCGCCACCGGGCCGACCGGGTGTTCCACTGGGCCGGGCTTGGCGCGGTGGCCTTCTCGGCGCTGGTGCTGGCCTTCCTGCTGGTCTCGATGACCTCGAACGGGATTTCCGGCTTCAAGCGCAGCGAACTGCGCTTCGACGTGCCCTTGCAGGGGCAACTCACGGTCGAGCGCGACCGCCTCGCCCAGCCCGATCCGGCCAGCGCCCTCGAACTGGCCGGGCTCCCCGCGCTGGTCGATGCGGCGGCCGAAAAGAACCTGGGTCCGGGCGGCGCGGCGCTGCTCGGCGATGGCGCCTGGCGCAATCTGGCCGCGCGCATCGCGGCTGATCCCACCCTGCTCGACAATGCCAGCGTGGCCGTCTCGCTGCCCGCCAGCGACGATCTGGCCACCGCCCAGCGCGGCGACGGCAAGGACGCGCTTGTGCCCACCGCGCGCCGGCTCGCGGCGCAAGGCAAGCTCGTGCGCGCGTTCGACTGGGGCTTCCTGACCCGCTCGGACGCCACCAGCCCGCAGGCCGTAGGTATCTGGGGGGCGCTCAAGGGCTCGATCATGACCATGCTGATCACCCTCGTGCTGGCCTTCCCGGTCGGCGTGCTGGCCGCGCTCTATCTTGAGGAATATGCGGCCCGCAACCGCTGGACCGACCTCATCGAGATCTCGATCAACAATCTGGCGGCGGTCCCCTCGATCATCTTCGGCCTGCTCGGGCTGGCGGTGTTCCTTGGCCTCTTCCCCAACTATCGCTCGGCGCCGCTGATCGGGGGCATGACCCTCGCGCTCATGACGATGCCGGTCATCGTGATCTCGGGCCGCAACGCGATCAAGGCGGTGCCGCCCTCGATCCGCGACGCGGCGCTGGCCATGGGGGCAAGCCGGGTGCAGGTGGTGTTCCACCATGTCCTTCCGCTCGCCCTGCCCGGCATCCTGACCGGCACGATCATCGGCATGGCCCGCGCCCTGGGCGAGACCGCGCCGCTGCTGATGATCGGCATGCGCGCCTTTGTCGCGAGCCCGCCCAGCGGGATCACCTCGCCCTCCAGCGTGCTGCCGGTGCAGATCTTCCTGTGGTCCGATGAAATCGACCGCGGCTTCATCGAGCGCACGAGCGCGGCGATCGTCGTCCTGCTGGTCTTCCTGCTCCTCATGAACGGCCTTGCCATCTTCCTGCGCAACCGCTTCGAAAAACGGTGGTAACATGAATCCCCCCCTTTCCGAGACACCCATGGCTCCCACCGCAATTGCCCATTCCCTGCCTGACGATGGCCCCGCCAAGATCAGCGCGCGCAATGTCTCGGTCTTCTATGGCGCCAAGCGCGCGATCGACGACGTGTCGATCGACGTGCCCAAGGACTATGTGACCGCGTTCATCGGGCCCTCGGGCTGCGGCAAGTCGACGTTCCTGCGCTCCTTGAACCGCATGAACGACACGATCCCCCATGCCCGTGTGGAAGGGGAAATCCTGCTCGACGGGCAGGACATCTACCGCTCGGGGATGGACGTGGTGCAACTGCGCGCGCGCGTGGGCATGGTCTTCCAGAAGCCCAACCCGTTCCCCAAGTCGATCTACGAGAACATCGCCTATGGCCCGCGCATCCACGGGCTGACGACGAGCAAGAGCGAACTGGACGGCATCATCGAAAGCTCGCTCCAGCGCGCTGGCCTGTGGGACGAAGTCAAGGATCGTCTGGGTGACAGCGGCACCGCGCTCTCGGGCGGGCAGCAGCAGCGCCTGTGCATCGCGCGGGCCATCGCGGTCGATCCCGAAGTGATCCTGATGGACGAGCCCTGCTCGGCGCTCGACCCCATCGCGACCGCGCGCATCGAGGAACTGATCGACGAACTGCACGGGCGCTATGCCATCGTGATCGTCACCCACTCGATGCAACAGGCCGCCCGTGTCTCGCAGCGCACCGCATTCTTCCATATGGGCAAGATCGTGGAATATGGCACGACCTCGGATATCTTCACCAATCCGCGGGAAGAGCGCACCAAGGACTACATCACCGGCCGTTACGGTTAAGGAAAACAGAACGTGGCTGAACATACCGTCAAGGCATTCGACGACGACATCACCCGCCTGCGCGGGCTGGTGGCCGAAATGGGCGGCCTGGCCGAACTTTCCATCACCGAGGCGATGGAGGCCCTGGTCGGCGGCAACGAGGAACTGGCCGCAGGCGTGATCGCCCGCGACAAGCGCATCGACCAGCTCGAAGGCGAGGTCGACCGCCTCGCCATCCGCGTGCTCGCCCTGCGCGCGCCGATGGCCGACGACTTGCGCGAGGTGATCGCCGCGCTCAAGATCGCCGGGGTGATCGAGCGCATCGGCGACTATGCCAAGAACATCGCCAAGCGCGTGGGCCACATCGCCGGGCGCAAGCGGTTCGAGCCGCTCACCCTGCTGCCGGTCATGAACGAGATGGCCAGCGACATGGTCCACGACGTGCTGACCGCCTATGCCGCGCGCGATGCCGACGCTGCTGCCGAGATCGTCGCCCGCGATGCCAAGGTCGATGCCTTCTACGACAGCGTGTTCCGCAACTATGTCTCGTTCATGGTGGAAAACCCCGCCACGATCAGCAGCGTGGCCCAGTTGATGTTCGTGGCGCGCAACATCGAGCGGATCGGCGATCAGGCGACCAATATCGCCGAAATCGTCCACTATGCCGCCACCGGCGCCTACCTGCCCGAGCGCGAGGACGTACTGCCTCCGGCGTGATCGGCGTGTGATCGGTGCGGGGGGCGAAACATTCCGGGCGCTTTCGTCATGGCTGCGTAACAATTGTCGTGTTTTCGCAAGCTTGCTGTCAAAGTTGATCGGAGATAACGCGTGTCTGCTCCCAAGCTGCTTCTCGTCGAGGACGACACGGCCCTGGCCGAACTGGTCGAATACCGCTTTCGCGGCGAAGGCTACGAGGTCCGCTCGACCGACGATGGCGACGAGGCCCTGCTTCTGGCCGCAGAAGACACCCCCGATCTCGTCCTGCTCGACTGGATGATCGGGGGCACCAGCGGGATCGAGGTCTGCCGCCGCCTGCGCCGCCAGAAGGCGACCGCCCATGTACCGATCATCATGCTCACCGCCCGCAGCGACGAGGACGACCGCATTCGCGGCCTCGAAACCGGCGCCGACGACTATGTGACCAAGCCCTTTTCCCCGCGCGAGCTGATCGCCCGCGTGGGCGCGGTCCTGCGCCGCGTACGCCCGGCGCTGGCGGGCGAGACGATCACCGTGGGCGACCTCTCGCTCGACCCGACCGCGCACCGCGTCATCCGGCGCGGCCAGCAGATCAAGATCGGACCGACCGAATTCCGCCTGCTCAAGCATTTCATGGAGCATCCGGGCCGGGTCTTTTCGCGCGGGCAACTGCTCGATGCGGTCTGGGGCAGCGGCAGCGACATCGAGTTGCGCACGGTCGACGTGCACATCCGCCGCCTGCGCCAGGCCATTGCCCTTCCCGGCGCCGCCGACCCGGTGCGCACCGTGCGCTCGGCGGGCTATGCCCTCGAAGGCGTCTGACCCCACATTCAGCGTGTCACGCATTGTTTCATTGCACCGCACCCAAAAGTTTCATTTCTGTTTGAAAAAGTTGCTGGCGCGTCGAAGTACTGGAAAAGAAGCGGTCCCCACCCCATTCTCGGTATCGTAGCCATTGGTCGAACTGGACGGTTCCCGCCAATTGCGCTGCGATGCCGCAAATGAACCAAGGTCAGATCGGGCCTCGCGCCACGATCTCCCTTTCCGGGGTCCACCACAATGCCGCACACGCTCTTTTCCCGTCCGTCCACATCCCGGCCCCGCACTGATGCGCAGTTGCGCTGGAACGATGTGGAATCGCTCCCGGTTCACTCGGCACTCGTCGGCCTTGTCGCGCTCGGGGTTCTGGGCGTGCTCGCCTGGGCGCTGAATCTCGACCTCGACCTGCTCGAAGGGACCGGCCCGATGGGCGTGGCCCCGCTGGTCATCGGCATGGGGGCCTGCGCGGCGCTCGCCCGTGCCTGGATGGTCATGTATCGCGCCGATCACCCGTCCTGAGCGATCCGGCAGCGGCTGGCGCTCCGCGTTCCTCATCCCCAAAGCGGCCTGAGAAAGCCGAAGGAAAGCAGTACCCTCCATGATTGTTGGCAAGACCCCGCGTATCCGCATGACGTTCGTGGCAGCCTGGCACACCTTGCTGGCGCTGCTCGTCTGGGACGTGGCCGTCACCGTTTTCTATTATTTCGCGCCGTTCCCCGGCCCGGCCCTGCCGCTCACCATCTTCGGAACGGGGCTGGCGCTGCTGCTCGGCTTCCGCGTCAACTCGGCCTATCAGCGCTGGTGGGAAGGCCGCATCGTCTGGGGCGCGATGACCAACAATTCGCGCAGCTTTGCCCGCGCGGTGGGCAGCTTCCTGCCCGACACAGAACAGGGCCGCGCGTTGCGCCATGAACTCGTGCGCCGCCATGTCGCCTATGTCCATGTCCTGCGCCACCAGTTGCGCGGGCAACCCCCGCGCGAATCTGCCGAGCGCGTGCTCGAAACCACCGACATTCCCGAACTGGCCTTGCGCAACCCGGCCAATGGCCTGCTCGAAGGCAATGGCCTGCGCCTCGCCAGGGCCCAGCGCGAGGGGATGATCGACACGATCCAGCATTCGCGGATCGAGGCCATCATGGTCGAGATCAGCAATGCCCAGGGCGCCATGGAACGCCTGCGCAACACCCCGCTTCCGGCGCAGTACCGCAGCTTCCCCACGTTCTTCACGCGCCTGTTCTGCGTGCTACTGCCCATCGGCCTCGTCGAATCGCTCGGCCCGGCCACCCCGATGGGCTCGGCGCTCGCGGGTTTCATGTTCCTCGCCGCGCTTCAGATCGGCGACGATCTGGTCAACCCGTTTGCCGACACGATCCACGACGCCCCGCTCAACGCGATGTGCGCCACCATCGAATCCGACCTCAACGAGAGCATCGGCCTCCCCCCCGCCCCGGTGGTGCAGCCGGTCGACGGGGTGCTCTGGTAAGAAAGGTTCAGGCGGCCGGTTTCAGTCGCTGGCGCCCAGCCAGCGGGTCCAGTCGAGATCGGCCGCCGAAACCCAGCCTTCCCTGAAATTGGCATAGAACAGCGCAAAGAGCGCCAAAGACAGGACGGTGGCCCGCAAGGCCACCCGTCCGGGCCGGAAATTCACCGGCGCGCTGGCGACATGGCCGCGCCCGATGTCCTGCCCCGCCTCCTCGGGCGTGCGCAACCCGAAGGGCAGCACCAGAAACCCGCTGAGCACCCAGAACAGCGCATAAATCGCGAGCATCGACGTCCAGCGCATCGGCGCGTCCCTCCCGTTTCAGGAGCGGACGCGCAGCGCGCCCGTCCTCATTTTTCCCGCAGCAGAACCTGCACGACCGGCTTCTTGCCGCACCAGCGCTGCGCTGCCCGTCTTACCGTCAGGCGCACGCATTCGGCAACCGCCACGCGGTCCCGCTTACGGTCGCCCTTGAGGCTCTTGAGCGCCTTGGACACATCCTCGCGCGCTTCCTCAAGGAACGGCTCCATGTCCTCTTCCAGAGGCACACCGACGCACCCGAAATCGACCGCCGAGGCCTGCTTGCCCTCCAGCGTGACCGCCAGCGCCACGCTGATCAGGCCATTGTTGCCCAGCTTGCGGCGCACGGCCATCGCCTCGCCATCGGCGGGCGCGATGATGTCGCCATCGAGCACGAGGCGCCCGTTGCGCTCCTCGCTCAGCTTGACCGGCCCATTGGGCGCCAGTCGCACCAGATCGCCATTCTTCTGCACGATCGTCTTGGGGATACCCTCGGCCTTGCCCAGACGGGCCTGCTCGGCCATGTGGCGGATCTCGCCATGGACGGGCACGAGTATCTCGGGCCGCAGCCATTCATAGAGCGCGACGAGTTCGGGGCGCCCGGGATGGCCCGAAACGTGGATCATCGACTGCTTGTCGGTGATCAGGCGCACGCCCTTCTGGACCAGCGCGTTCTGCACGCGGCCGATGGCCAGTTCGTTGCCCGGAATCTGGCGGGTGGAGAAAACCACCGCATCGCCCGCTTCCAGCTTGATCGGATGCTGGTCGGTGGCGATGCGCGAAAGCGCGGCGCGCGCCTCGCCCTGCCCGCCCGTCGCCAGGATCAGCACTTCGCCGCGCGGCAGGTCCATCGCCGCGTCCATGCTGATGGTGTCGGGGAAATCGAGCAGATAGCCCGAGGCCTGCGCCACCTTGAGAATGCGGTCGAGTGAACGTCCGGCCACACAGACCTGACGATTGGTCGCCTCGGCCACTTCGGCCAAAGTCTGGAGCCGGGCGACGTTGGAGGCGAACGTCGTCACCACCACGCGCCGCCCCTTGAGGTCTGCAATCGTTTCCAAAAGCCCGGCGCGCACGGCGCCTTCCGAGCCCGAAGCCTTGGCATTGAACACGTTGGTCGAATCGCAAACGAGCGCGAGAATGCCCTCGTCGCCCATCGCGGTCAGCTCTTCCTCGGTCGCGGGCGTGCCCACGCGCGGTTCGTCGTCGAGCTTCCAGTCCCCGGTGTGGAAAATCCGGCCATAAGGCGTGTCGATCAGCAGGGCATTGCCTTCTGCAATCGAGTGCGCCAGCGGCACGTAGCGGATGCCGAACGGCCCGAGATCGAACGATCCCTCGTTCTCGATCACGTTGAGTTCGACCTGCCGTTCGATCCCGGCCTCAACCAGCTTCTCGTTGACGAGCCGCGCGGTAAAGGGCGTCGCATAGAGCGGCACGCCCAGTTCCTGCGCGAAATAAGGCACCGCGCCGATGTGATCTTCGTGGGCATGGGTCAGCACCACGCCCAGCAGATCCTTCTTGCGCGCCTCGATGAATTCGAGATCGGCAAAGACGAGTTCGACGCCCGGATACCACGGATCGGCAAAGGTCATGCCCAGGTCGACCATCAACCACTTTCCGTCGCACCCGTAGAGGTTGACGTTCATTCCGATCTCGCCCGAACCACCAAGGGCGAGAAACAGTAATTCCTTTCCGGGCTTCACTCTAATGTCCTGTTCTGGCCCGCCATCCCGGCGCGCTCTGCAAGTAGGGCCATGCCGTCGAGCGTCAGATCCGCGTCGACATGGTCAAAAATCTGTGTGTGCCGATCGAACAGGACAGCGAGCCCCCCCGTGGCGATGACTTTGGCCGGCTCCCCGATTTCGGCGCGCATCCGGGCAATGAGGCCTTCCATCATGGCCACATAACCCCAGAACACGCCGATGTGCATCTGGTCTTCCGTGTTACGCCCTATCACGCTTTCGCCCACACGCGGAACCGAAATGGCAATGCGGGGCAATTTGGCCGCCGCATTGACCAGCGCATCGAGCGAAAGGTTGATTCCCGGCGCGATAATCCCGCCCTTGTAGGTGCCTTGCGGGTCGACCCAGTCGAACGTCGTGGCCGTGCCGAAATCGATGATGATCAGGTGCTCGCCGGGAAGTCCGGCATGGCCGGCGATCACGTTGAGCGCGCGGTCAGCGCCCAGCGAGCGCGGCTCGTCGACATCGGCAAGGAAGCCCCATGCCGCGTCGCCCTGCCCGGCCACCATGGCCTCAAGGCCAAAATACTTGTCGGCCAGAACCTGAAGGTTGTGCAGCGCACGCGGCACCACCGTCGAGATGATGATCCGCCGCACAGCGCTGCGATCAAACCCCTGGATTTCCATGAGCTGGAGCAGCCAGACGGCATATTCGTCGGCCGTGCGGCGCGGATCGGTGGCCACGCGCCAGCGCGCGCGGATGGTCCCGTCCTCGAACAGGGCGAAGACCACATTGGTATTGCCGACATCGACAGCCAGCAGCATCAGTTCTCTCCCAGACGATTCATGTGCTCAGGGCAGGCCATTCCCGCAAGGATCGCCCACCAGATCGACATCGCCCGCGTGAACGGCAAGCATGCGACCATCGGCAAGGCGCAGTTGCGCCACGCCATCGGCATCGATCCCGGCAAAACCACCCATGATGGCCCCATGGGCCTTGTCGTTGACAGAAACAAGCGTGCCCCGCGGCACCGCGCAGGCTTCCCACCGTGCGCGCAAGACCGGCCATTGCCCGGTATGCCAGGCGGCCAGATGCAAGGCCCAGCGTTCGGCCAGAACCTGCGCAAAGACATCGCGCGAAACGGGATGGCCCAGTTCGGCAAGGCTCGTCGTCGCGCGCCCCTCCACCTGTGGGGCCTGGGCCAGATTGACCCCGATCCCCACCACGATGGCCGCGCCGCTGCGTTCGAGCAGCACGCCCGCCAGCTTGGCCGATCCCACCAGCAGGTCGTTGGGCCACTTGAGATAGAGGTGCGCAAGGCCGGGGCACAGTGTCGCCACCGCTTCATGAACGGCAAGCCCCGCCACCAGCGCAAGCGTCTGGGGTGCAGTTTCTCCCGGCGCCAGCAGCGCAAGGGTCGATCCCATGAAATTGCCGGCGCCATCGCTCCAGACACGGCCCGAACGGCCCCGCCCGGCGCTCTGGCGATCGGCAATCAGCCAATACCCCTCAAAAGGGCAATCCCCCCCACCCGCGCGCGCGAGAAGCGCAGCGTTGGTGGAGGGGATTTCGTTGACGACTTCGAACAAGACGAAGTGCTTGTCGTGATCAGGCGAAGTGGAACAACGCGGCAGCCGCATTGCCCGCCAGACCGCCCAGCCACTTGGTGAGCAGATAGCCCAGCGGCGAGATGAACAGCGTGGCGAGAACCAGCAGCACCGAGTGCGCGATGTCGCTCGAACCCTTCACCTTGTCGGCAGCCTCGTCGAAGTAGAGCACCTTGACCACCTTGAGGTAGTAGAAGGCACCGATCACCGACGCAGCGATAGCGATCGAGCCCAGCGCCACGAGGTGCGCCTGAACCGCAGCCTGGAACACCACGAACTTGCCCCAGAAGCCCAGCAGCGGCGGAAGGCCCGCCAGGCTGAGCATCACGCAGGCCAGAGCCAGTGCCAGACCCGGACGGGTCTTCGACAGGCCCGCCAGATCGCTGATCGCCTCGACCTGCTCGCCATTGGCATCGCGCAGCATCAGGATCGCCACGAAACCGGCCACCGACATCGCCACGTAGATGGCGAGGTAGACGAGCACGGCCGCAGCGCCCGGCTGGTTGGCGCAAGCCAGACCAACGAGCATGAAGCCGACGTTGTTGATCGACGAATAGGCCATCAGGCGCTTGATGTTGGTCTGGCCGATGGCGCCCAGTGCCCCGATCACGATCGAGAGCAGCGCGGCGAAGATGATGATCTGCTGCCAGGCACCCGGCTGGGCCCCATAGGCTTCGAGGCTCACGCGCATCATCAGCGTCAGCGCGGCAGCCTTGGGGGCCGTCGCGAAGAACGCGGTGACGGGCGTGGGCGCGCCTTCATAAACGTCGGGCGTCCACATGTGGAACGGCGCGGCGCTGATCTTGAAGGCAAGCCCGGCCAGCACGAAGACGAGGCCGAACGTGGCACCCGTGCCCAGACCATGATGGGCCAGAGCAAGGCGGATGCCGTCGAAGTTGGTCGTGCCGGTAAAGCCGTAGGTGAGGCTCACACCATAGAGCAGGATGCCCGAAGCGAGCGAGCCGAGCACGAAGTACTTGAGGCCCGATTCCGCCGAGCGGTCATCGTTGCGCAGGATCGAGGCCAGCACATAGGAAGCAAGGCTGTTGAGTTCGAGACCGATGTAGAGCGTGAGCAGGTCGGTCGCCGAGACCATGATCCCCATGCCCAGCGCCGCGAACAGCACCAGGATCGGGAATTCGGCCCGCATCGAGCGCACGCGCTCGAAATAGGCCGGTGCAACGATCAGCGTCACACCCGCGCCGACATAGATCAGAAGCTTGGCAAAGGCGGCAAAGGCGTCGGCGCGATAGAGGCCACCGAAAGCGGAGACATCCGCACCGCTGGCCGACCCGCACAGGGCGGGCGCGGCGATCAGCGCGCAGGCGGCCAGCACGGCCACTGACAGGATCGAGATCAGGCGCGAGGCCTTGTCACCACCCCAGGCGGCCACGAGCAGCAGGACCAGACCGGAAATGCTCAGCACTTCCTCGGCCATGGTGATCTGCAAAGAACGAAGGAGTTCCATCAGTGCGCCTCCCCGTGCGCGGCTTGGGCAGCAGCTTCGCCTTCAACAGGCTTGGCCGTTCCCAGTTGCAGTTGCGCGTCGCCCTTGGGCTTGGCCGAAGCCAGGCGCGTTTCGAGCGTGGCGATGTCCTTGCGCATGGGCGCAACGAACGTCTCGGGATAGACACCCATCCACAGGACCAGAGCCGCGATCGGAACCATCATTGCCCATTCGCGGCAATCAAGGTCGGCCATGGCGGCCGCATCGGCATTCTTCTGGTCGCCGAAGATCACGCGGCGGTAGAGATAGAGCATGTAGGCTGCGCCCAGGATGATCCCGGTGCCGCAGACCAGCGCCACCCAGCTGCTTTCGGCGTAAACGCCCATCAGCGAGAGGAATTCACCCACGAAGCCGCTGGTGCCCGGAAGGCCGATCGCGGCCATCGTGAAGAGCATCATGAACAGCGCGTAGTAGGGCATGTTGATGGCCAGGCCACCATAGCGGCTGATTTCGCGGGTGTGCAGGCGGTCGTAGATGACGCCCACGCCCAGGAACAGCGCGCCCGAGACCAGACCATGGCTGAGCATGACCAGCATCGAGCCTTCGAGGCCCTGACGGTTGAACGAGAACAGGCCGATCGTGACGATCGCCATGTGGGCGACCGACGAATAGGCGATCAGCTTCTTCATGTCGCTCTGGACCAGCGCGATCAGCGAGGTGATCACGACGGCGGCCATCGACAGGCCCCAGATCATCGGCGCGAACTGTGCCGAAGCTTCGGGGAACATCGGCAGCGAGAAGCGGATGAAGCCGTAGCCACCCATCTTGAGCATGACGCCCGCCAGGATCACCGAACCGCCGGTGGGAGCCTGAACGTGGGCATCGGGCAGCCAGGTGTGGACCGGCCACATCGGCATCTTGACCGCGAAGCTGGCGAAGAAGGCCAGCCACAGCCAAGTCTGCGCCTGAACCGGGAAGCTGGTGACCATCAGGGTCGGGATGTCGCTGGTGCCAGCGGCGTTCACCATCCAGAACATCGCGATCAGCATCAGAACCGAGCCGAGCAGCGTGTAGAGGAAGAACTTGTAGCTGGCGTAGATACGATCCGCGCCACCCCAGATACCGATGATCAGGTACATCGGGATCAGGCCGGCTTCGAACATGATGTAGAAGAGGAAGATGTCCTGGGCGGTGAAGACGCCGATCATCAGCGTCTCCATCGCGAGGAAGGCGGCGTAGTATTCACCCGCGCGCTTCTCGATCGAGTTCCAGCTCGCACCGATACAGATCGGCATGAGGAACACGGTCAGCGCGATCAGCAGCAGGGCGATGCCGTCGATGCCCAGCTTCCAGGAGAAGCCCGCGAAGAGAGCGGCATGTTCCTGGAACTGCCACTGCGCCCCGCCGGTGTCGAAATTGACCCAGAGCACGAGGCCCAGTGCCAGATCGACGAGGGTTGTCACCAGTGCGATCAGGCGCGCGGCCTCCCGACTGGCCTTGAGAGCCAGGCCGGCGCCGACAAGCGGCACCAGCATCATGAGCGAAAGGATCGGAAATCCGGTCATTGTGCAATCACCCAGCTGATCGCGCCGACGAGACCGACGAGCATGACCAGCGCATAGCTGTAGAGGTATCCGGACTGGAGCTTCACAGCCCCGCGGCTGCCCTGCGCCACCAGCCAGGCAGCGCCGTTCGGGCCAAAGCGGTCGATGATCCCGATGTCACCCACCTTCCAGAACACGCGACCGAGCCAGAGCGCGGGGCGCACGAAGATGAAGTCATAGAGTTCGTCGAAGTACCACTTGTTGAGCAGGAAGCGATGCAGGAAGCCGAACTGCTCGACGAAGGCCGCCGGGAATGCCGGATTCACCACATAAGCATACGTCGCGATCAGGAAGCCGGTGACCATGACCCCAAACGGAGCCCACTTCACCCAAGTCGGCACATGGTGCGCGGCGTGGATCAGTTCCTCGCTGTAGACCAGCGCGCCCTTCCAGAATTCACCGGTCCCTTCCGAAACGAAGGCATGGGTGAACAGGAAGCCTGCAAAGACCGCACCGAACGAGAGAAGAATGAGCGGCAGGAGCATGACCAGCGGGCTTTCGTGCGGGTGATACCCCGCCGTGCCGTCGCTGTGCGCGTCATGACCATGATGGTCGTGACCATGGTGAGCATGACCGTGGCCATGGTCCCCGTGACCGTGTGCGTCGTGGACCGCATGCTGGATGTGCTCGGAGAGTTCCCAGCGCGGCTTGCCGAAGAAGGTCAGGTAGACCAGGCGCCACGAGTAGAAGCTCGTGAGCAGCGCGGCAAAGACGCCCATGTAGAAGGCGAAGTGCCCGAGGTCAGTGCCCTTGGCCCAGGCGCTTTCGAGGATCGCGTCCTTCGAGTAGAAGCCGGCGAAGCCGAAGACATCGACCAGACCAACGCCGGTGATGGCCAGCGTACCCGCCATCATCGCCCAGTAGGTCAGCGGGATCTTCTTCCGCAGGCCACCGTAATAGCGCATGTCCTGTTCGTGGTGCATGGCATGGATGACCGAGCCGGCGCCGAGGAACAGCAGGGCCTTGAAGAAGGCGTGCGTGAAGAGGTGGAACATGGCCGCGCCATAAGCGCCAACGCCAGCCGCAAAGAACATGTAGCCCAGCTGCGAGCAGGTCGAATAGGCGATCACGCGCTTGATGTCGGTCTGCGTCGTGCCGATCGTGGCGGCAAAGAAGCAGGTCATCGCGCCGATGAAGGTCACGAAACCGGTGGCCGTCGGACTCAGTTCGAACAGCGGCGAAAGGCGGCAGACCATGAAGACACCGGCGGTGACCATCGTGGCCGCGTGGATCAGCGCCGACACCGGGGTCGGACCTTCCATCGCGTCAGGCAGCCAGGTGTGAAGGCCCAGCTGCGCCGACTTGCCCATGGCGCCGACGAACAGCAGCAGGCACAGCACGGTCGCGGTATCGAGGCGATAGCCCAGGAAACCGATGGTCGAGCCGTTCAGCACCGCAGGCGCATCGTGGAGGATCTGCGGGATCGAGACGGTGTGGAACACTAGATAGATCCCGAACATGCCCATCATGAAGCCAAGGTCGCCCACGCGGTTGACCACGAAGGCCTTCATCGCGGCGGCCGTGGCGCTCGGCTTGCGGAACCAGAAGCCGATGAGCAGGTACGAAGCCAGACCCACGCCTTCCCAGCCGAAGAACATCTGCACCAGGTTGTCCGCCGTCACCAGCATGAGCATGGCGAAGGTGAACAGCGAGAGATAGGCGAAGAAGCGCGGCTGATCGGGCTCCTCGCTCATGTACCCCCACGAATAGAGGTGCACGAGCGTGGAAACGCTGGTGATCACGACGAGCATGATCGCGGTCAGCGTATCAACACGCAGGGCCCACGAGAAATCGAGATCGCCCGAGTGGATCCAGTGGAGCACCGGCACGACCGTCGCTTGCACATGGCCGCCCAGGAAAGAGAGGAAGATCGGCCAGGACAGCCCGCACGAGACGAGCAGCGAGGTCGTGGTGATCACCCGTGCCGGAAGGGCACCGAGTTTCTTGTTGCCGAGCCCGGCAACGATTGCTGCCAGAAGCGGCAGGAAGACGATGACGTTGATGGACGACATGGGTTCAGCCCTTCATCCGGTTGACGTCGTCGACGGCAATCGTGCCGCGGCCACGGAAGTAGATGACAAGGATGGCAAGCCCGATCGCCGCTTCGCCCGCTGCCACTGTGAGCACGAACATCGCGAAGATCTGGCCGACCAGATCGTGAAGGAAGACACTGAAGGCGACCAGGTTGAGGTTTACCGACAGCAGGATCAATTCGATCGACATCAACAGGATGATGACGTTCTTGCGATTGAGGAAAATCCCCAGGACGCCCAGCGTGAACAGAATCGCGCTGACGATGACATAGTGTTGGATGCCGATCATCAGAGAGTTACCCCCTTCCCGACTTCCGGCTTGAGGTTGACGGTTGCCTCTTCCGGACGACGCGCGACCTGGCGCGAGATGTTCTGGCTGCGCACGTCGCCACGCTGGCGATGGGTCAGCACGATGGCACCGATCATGGCCACCAGCAGCACGATACCGGCTGCTTCGAACAGGAAGAGATAGCGCGAGTAGAGCAGCGCCCCGATGGCCGCCGTGTTGGACAGGCCCGCGATCGGCGCGGTGGCCGGATCAGGCGTGCCGAGCACGAGACCGCCCGCCTTGAAAGCGCCAACGCCCATCACCAGTTCAGCAAGGAACACCAGCGCCAGCGCGATGCCGAGCGGGAAGTTCTTGATGAACCCGCTGCGCAGTTCCGCGAAGTCGATGTTGAGCATCATGACCACGAAGAGGAACAGCACCGCGACGGCACCGACGTAGACGATCACCAGCAGCATGGCGATGAATTCGGCCCCGATCAGGATCATCAGGCCGGCAGCGTTGAAGAACGCCAGGATCAGCCAGAGCACCGAATGGACCGGGTTGCGGGACAAGATGGTTACCGCGCCCGAAAGAATCGTAAGCGTGGCAAAGAGATAGAAGGCAAATGCCTGGATCATGACGCGCGCCCCTTACCGGTACGGTGCATCGGCTTCAAGGTTAGCGGCAATTGCACGCTCCCACTTGTCGCCGTTCGCCAGAAGCTTGGCCTTGTCGTAGAGCAGTTCTTCGTGCGTTTCGGTCGCATATTCGAAGTTGGGCCCTTCAACGATGGCATCGACCGGGCAGGCTTCCTGGCAAAAGCCGCAGAAGATGCACTTGGTCATGTCGATGTCGTAGCGCGTGGTACGGCGCGAACCGTCCTCACGCGGCTGGGCTTCGATGGTGATCGCCTGCGCCGGACAGACCGCTTCGCACAACTTGCACGCGATGCAGCGTTCCTCGCCGTTGGGATAACGGCGCAGGGCGTGTTCACCACGGAAGCGCGGCGAGATCGGGTTCTTCTCGAACGGGTAGTTCACGGTCGCCTTGGGCCTGAAGAAGTACTTCAGGGTCAGCCAGTGCGCTTTGACGAACTCCCAGAGGGTAAAGCTCTTGACGAGCTGTCCGACAGTCATGCGAAGTGTCCGGTAGCCATGAGGTAGCCGCTGACGAGGAACACGAACAGCAGCGAGACAGGCAGGAAAACCTTCCAGCCCAGGCGCATCAGCTGGTCATAGCGGTAACGGGGAACCGTTGCCTTGACCCAGCTGAAGACAAAGAAGCCAAAGGCGATCTTGAGGATCAGCCAGATCCAACCAGGGATCAGGTAGAGAACAGCCAGTTCGAACGGCGGCAGATAACCGCCCCAGAACAGCGTGGCGTTGAGCGCGCACATCAGGAGCACGTTGCCATATTCACCCAGCCAGAACAGGGCGAAGGCCATCGACGAATATTCCGTCTGGTAACCGGCAACGAGTTCGCTTTCCGCTTCGGTAAGGTCGAAGGGCGCGCGCTGGGTTTCGGCCATGCTCGAAATCAGGAACATCACCCAGATCGGGAACAGCAGCGGGCTGCACCAGAAACCGTTGATGAAACCGAGACCGAAGCCCTTCTGGGTCTGGACGATGGTGTTGAGGTTGAACGAATTCGCCCAGAGCACCACGCAGACCAGAATGAAGCCGATCGAGACTTCATAGCTGATCATCTGCGCCGAGGCGCGCATCGCCGAGAAGAACGGGTACTTCGAGTTCGAAGACCAGCCCGCGATCACGATGCCGTAGATGCCCAGCGAGGAAATCGCGAGGATATAGAGGAGGCCGACGTTGATGTTGGCCAGGATCGCACCCGAGTTGAACGGGATCACCGCCCAGGCCATCAGCGCGACGGTAAAGGTGATGATCGGCGCGATCAGGAACAGGCCCTTGTTCGCAGCCGTCGGAATGATGGTTTCCTGAAGGAAGACCTTGAGGCCGTCGGCAAACGACTGAAGCAGGCCGAACGGGCCCACGACGTTGGGACCACGGCGCAGGGCCATCGAGGCCCAGACCTTGCGGTCGACGTAGATCACCATCGCCACCGAAATCATCACCGGCAGCGCGATCAGCAGGATTCCGCAGATCGTCGAGACGGTCCAGGCCACCCCGAAAGGCAGCCCGAGACCCTGAAAGAACGCAGTCATTCCGCGGCCTCCGCGTGAAGTTCACCGTGGACCAGCTCGGCCGAACAGCGCTGCAGGGTCGGGCTGGCCCGGCCGATGGCGTTGGTCAGGTAACGGTCCGCAATCGGATAGGCGATGGTGCCGCGGCAATCGGCCGTGGCGGGCGCTGCGGGCAGCGCGCCATAATCGGCCAGACCTTCGACACCGAGCGCCGGCACTTGCGCGATCATCGCCGCGCGCAGCCCGTCGAAGTCGTCAAAGCCGACGCGAACGCCCAGGGCATCGGCCAGCGCGCGCAGGATCGTCCAGTCCTCGCGGGCTTCGCCCGGAGCAAAGACGGCCTTTTCGGCAAACTGCACGCGACCTTCGGTGTTGACGTAAGTGCCATCCTTTTCGCTGAAAGCAGCGGCGGGAAGGATCACGTCGGCAGCATGGGCCGCCTTGTCACCGTGATGGCCGATATGAACGATCATGCTGCCGGCAAACTTGGTCCAGTCGACTTCGTCTGCGCCGAGCGAGATCACCATCTTGGGCTTGGCCGCAACCAGATCGGCAAGACCGCCGGGCTGGGCATAGCCGAGCATGAGCCCGCCCATGCGCGAAGCGGCCATGTGGACGACGTTGAAGCCGTTCCAGCCCTCGCGCACGAGGTTGAAGCGTTCGGCAAAGCCGAGGCCCGCTTCGAGCGCGCCCTTGGCCAGACCTGCGCCACCGATGATGATGGCGGGCTTCGCCGCCGCGCCGAAGGCATCGACGAGATCGGCAGGCAGGTTGAACAGCGTTTCGGCGTCTTCACCGATGAACGTGGCGGGGAACGTCGTTTCCCAGGCCGGACCGATGATGAAGACCTTGGCCCCACGCTTGGCCGCCTTGCGCAGGCGAACGTTGAGGAGCGGGGCTTCGTCGCGGATCTGGCTGCCCACGATCAGGATCGCGTCAGCGTTCTCGATCCCGGCCAGCGTCGAGTTGAATGCGACGGCAGCGAGGTTCGACGTGGCATAGGCCATGCCGGTCTGGCGACCTTCGAGCAGGGTCGAGCCGAGTGCGCCGGCCAGAGCCTTGGCCGCGAACATCGTTTCGCAATCGACGAGATCGCCCGCGACCACGGCCACCGAAGCGCCCGGATTGATCGAACCGACAGCGGCAAGGGCCTCGGCCCAGCTCGCCGCGACCAGCTTGCCGTCACGACGCAGCCAGGGCTTGTCGAGGCGGCGGCGGGTCAGGCCATCGACCATGAAGCGGGCACGGTCCGACAGCCATTCCTCGTTCACATCGTCGTTCATGCGCGGCAGGATGCGCAGAACCTCGCGACCGCGGCTGTCGAGGCGGATGTTCGAGCCCAGCGCGTCCGACACGTCGATCGAGAGCGTCTTCTTGAGCTCCCACGGACGGGCTTCGAAGGCATAGGGCTTGCTCGTCAGCGCGCCGACCGGGCAGAGGTCGATCACATTGGCCGAAAGCTCGTGGCGGGCGGCCTTTTCGAGGTACGTGCTGATCTGCATCGTCTCGCCGCGATAGAGCGCGCCGATTTCGTCGACGCCCGCGATCTCTTCCGAGAAGCGCACGCAACGGGTGCAGTGGATGCAGCGCGTCATCGTGGTCTTGATGAGCGGGCCCATGTACTTTTCAGTCACCGCGCGCTTGTGCTCGTGATAGCGCGAGCCGCCGCGGCCATAGGCCACCGACTGGTCCTGAAGATCGCATTCGCCGCCCTGATCGCAGATCGGGCAGTCGAGCGGGTGGTTGATGAGGAGAAACTCCATCACCCCTTCCCGCGCCTTCTTGACCATTTCGCTGTCGGTGCGGATTTCCTGGCCTTCGGAGGCCGGAAGCGCGCACGAAGCCTGGGGCTTGGGCGGTCCGGGCTTCACTTCGACGAGGCACATGCGGCAGTTGCCGGCGATGCTCAGTCGCTCGTGATAGCAGAAACGGGGGATTTCCTTGCCGGCTAGCTCGCAGGCCTGCAGGACGGTGGCGCCTGCCGGGACTTCGAGTTCAACGCCGTCGACTTTGACCTTGGGCATTATTCGGCAGCCTCCCGAACGTCGGCGCGCGAAGCGATGCGACGTTCGATTTCGGGGCGGAAGTGGCGGATCAGGCCCTGGATCGGCCAGGCGGCCGCGTCACCCAGAGCGCAGATGGTGTGGCCTTCGACCTGCTTGGTCACGTTGAAGAGCATGTCGATCTCTTCAACTTCGGCATCGCCGGTGCGCAGGCGTTCCATGACGCGCCACATCCAGCCGGTGCCTTCGCGGCAGGGCGTGCACTGGCCGCAGCTCTCGTGCTTGTAGAAGTACGAAAGACGGCTGATGGCGCGCACGATGTCGGTGGACTTGTCCATGACGATCACCGCCGCCGTGCCCAGGCCCGAGCCCAGTGCACGCAGCCCGTCGAAGTCCATCGGGGCGTCCATGATCTGTTCGGCGGGCACCAGCGGCACCGACGACCCGCCCGGAATGACCGCGAGCAGGTTGTCCCAGCCACCACGAATGCCACCGCAGTGGCGTTCGATCAGCTCGCGGAACGGGATCGACATCTCTTCCTCGACCACGCAGGGCTTGTCGACATGCCCGCTGATCTGGAAGAGCTTGGTGCCGCGGTTGTTCTCGCGGCCAAAGCTGGCGAACCACGAGGCGCCACGGCGCAGGATCGTGGGGGCCACCGCAATCGATTCGACGTTGTTGACGGTCGTCGGGCAGCCATAGAGACCTGCGCCAGCCGGGAACGGCGGCTTGAGGCGGGGCTGGCCCTTCTTGCCTTCGATCGATTCGATCATCGCGGTTTCTTCACCGCAGATGTAGGCGCCCGCGCCGCGATGGACGAAGACGTCGAAATCGTAGCCCGAGCCAGCCGCGTTCTTGCCCAGCAGACCCGCGTCGTAGGCTTCGGCAACGGCGGCGAACAGCGTTTCTGCTTCGCGGATATATTCACCGCGAATGTAGATATAGGCCGCGCGGGCGCCCATCGCGAAACCGGCGACCAGCGCGCCTTCGATCAGCTTGTGCGGATCGTGGCGGATGATCTCGCGGTCCTTGCACGAACCCGGTTCGGATTCGTCGGCGTTGATGACCAGGAAGCTGGGACGACCGTCCTTGGATTCCTTGGGCATGAACGACCACTTCATGCCGGTGGGGAAGCCCGCACCGCCACGGCCGCGAAGCCCGGAGTCCTTCATTTCCTGGATGATCGCGTCGCGTCCGCGGGCGATCAGGTCCTTGGTGTTGTCCCAGTCGCCCCGCATGCGCGCGGCGGACAGGTTCCACGGCTGGAAGCCGTAGAGGTTGGTAAAGATGCGATCCTTGTCGGCCAGGGCCATGGCTTACCACTCCCCTCGGTAATCGTGGTTTTCGGTAACCATCGCGGTGAGCGAGGTGGCACCACCGACCGGCTCGACCGTGTGGCGGCCCGGTTCCTGGGTACCAGCCTTGGGCTGGCGACCGGCGGCGAGTTCGTCGAGGATGAATTCGACGCGCTCGGCGGTGAGGTCTTCGTAGTTGTCGTCGTTGATCTGCACCATCGGCGCCGACGAGCAATTGCCCATGCATTCCACTTCGGTCAGCGTGAAGAGGCCGTCCGCAGTGGTGTGGCCCTTCTTCATGCCCTTCTTCTTGCAGGCGGCAAGAATGTCGTCGGAGCCGCGCAGCATGCACGGCGTGGTGCCGCAGACCTGCACGTGGAAACGACCGACCGGCGCGATGTTGTACATCGTGTAGAAGGTGGCCACTTCGAGCACGCGGATGATCGGCATGTCGAGCTGGGCGGCGACGTATTCCATCACCGGCAGCGGCAGCCAGCCTTGCGTGTTCTCTTCAGCACCAACCTGGCGCTGGGCCAGATCGAGCAGCGGCATGACCGCCGAACGCTGGCGTCCGGCAGGGTAGCGCGCGATGATCTCGCGGGCCTTGGCCGCATTGGCCTCGGTCCAGGCGAAAGCGCCCCAGCGCGCACGCAGTTCGGGGCTATCGGGTTCGGGGTGACGGTCGGCCATTAGCGAATGAACTCCACGCGCGCGCACTTGTCGCCTTCGAAGCTGTAGACGGCAATGACGTCGAACGGCTCGGCAGCGGCAGAGCGCCAGACGCGCTCGTGAAACACGACATAGTTGCCAAGTTCGTTGGAACCGATCACTTCCGCGCGGTTCTCGGGAAACTCGACAAACATCTTCTTGAGGCCCTCGCGGGTGCCTTCCTTGCCTTCGCGCACAACCGCGCCGCGATAGCCCGCTTCACAGGCATCGTCGGTCATGTGGCTGACGTAAGTGTCGGCATCCTGGGCATTGTAGGCCGCGATCATGGCCTGAGCGATTGGGGTCAGAGCAGCCATCTCAGCGCCCTCCTGCACGACGACGGGCCAGAGCCGTCCACAGGCCCTGACCGAAATGATAGAGTTCGAAGCCGCCGACCGCGCTGATCAACATAGCCAGGCTTTCCGGCGCATGACCGGTCAATGCCAGGCACGCGAACCAAGCTGCGCAGAGCGCGAGGCCGGTGACGCAGGCGAGGATCGAAACCTGTTCGATCTGGGCCCCCTTCACCGGTCGCACTCCCCGAACACCACGTCGATCGCGCCCAGAATGGCAGTCGCGTCGGGCAGCATGTGGCCGCGGGACATGAAGTCCATGGCCTGGAGGTGCGAGAAGGCGGTCGGGCGGATCTTGCAGCGGTAAGGCTTGTTGGAGCCATCCGAGACCAGATAGACGCCGAATTCGCCCTTCGGGCTCTCGGTGGCGACATAGACTTCGCCGGCGGGAACGTGGAACCCTTCGGTGTAGAGCTTGAAGTGATGGATCAGGCTTTCCATCGAGCTCTTCATCTCGCCGCGCTTGGGCGGGCCGACCTTGCGATCGGCGGTCATGATCGGGCCTTCGGGCATCTGCGCGAGGCACTGCTTCATGATCCGGGCCGACTGGCGCACTTCCTCGACGCGGACCATCATGCGGTCGTAGCAGTCGCCGCGCGTGCCCACCGGAATGTCGAATTCCATGCGGTCATAGACATCGTAGGGCTGCGCCTTGCGCAGATCCCACGGGATGCCCGAGCCGCGGATCATCGGACCCGAGAAGCCCCAGGCCACCGCGTCTTCCTTGCTGACCAGCGCGATGTCGACATTGCGCTGCTTGAAGATGCGGTTGTCGACAACGAGGCTCATCGCGTCCTCGAACAGCTGCGGCAGGCGCGTGTCGAGCCAGTCGCCGATGTCGGTCAGTAGCTTGAGCGGCACGTCCTGATGCACGCCGCCGGGACGGAACCAGGCCGAGTGCATGCGGGCGCCCGAAGCGCGCTCGAAGAAGGTGAGGCAGTCCTCGCGGATTTCGAACAGCCACAGGTTCGGGGTCATCGCGCCCACGTCCATGACGTGAGAACCGATGTTGAGCATGTGGTTGCAGATGCGGGTCAGCTCGGCGAACAGCACGCGCAGGTACTGGGCGCGCAGCGGCACCTCGACATTGAGCAGCTTTTCGACCGCGAGCACGTAGGAGTGCTCCATGCCCAGCGGCGAGCAATAGTCCAGGCGGTCGAAATAGGGCAGCGCCTGAAGATAGGTCTTGTGCTCGATCAGCTTTTCGGTGCCGCGGTGGAGCAGGCCGACATGGGGATCGATACGCTCGATGATTTCCCCGTCGAGCTCCATGACCATGCGCAGCACGCCGTGCGCTGCCGGGTGCTGCGGACCGAAGTTGATCGTGTAGTTGGTGATGACTTCATCGCCGGTGGTGGGCGACTGTTCGAGCGACAGGCTCACTTCGCGCCTCCTTCTGCGGCCTTTTCATCGCCGGGGAGCACGTAATCGGCGCCTTCCCACGGGCTCATGAAATCGAACTGGCGCAAATCCTGGGGCAGACGCACGGGTTCGTAGACCACGCGCTGGTCTTCCTGCGAGTAGCGCAGCTCGACATAGCCGGTCAGCGGGAAATCCTTGCGGAAAGGATGGCCCTGGAAACCATAGTCGGTCAGGATGCGACGCAGGTCGGTGTTGCCTTCGAAGAGGACGCCGTACATGTCGTAGACTTCACGTTCGAGCCACCCGGCAACCGGCCACAGCGTCGTGGCGGTGGGAACCGGGGTCGTCTCGTCGGTGCGGACCTTGACGATCAGGCGATGGTTCTTCGTGAGCGAGAGGAGGCAATAGACCACCTCGAAGCGGTCGAGGCGCTGGGGATAGTCGGCCCCGGCGATTTCCATCAACTGCTGGTATTCATGCTCGTCGCGCAGCTTGCGCAGCGCGTCCTCGACCCGGTCGCGCACGACCAGCAGGACGATCTCGCCGTGCTGCTCGGTCGCCTCGATGACCAGATCGCCCAGAGCGGCGACCAGCGCATCCTTGACCCCGTCGAAGGGGGCATAGCGCGGTGCGGAATGCAGAACTGCCATGTGCCCTACCCCCTTAACGCTCGAGCGTGCCGACGCGGCGGATCTTCCGCTGCAACTGCATCACGCCATAGAGCAGTGCCTCGGCGGTCGGCGGGCAGCCGGGAACGTAGATGTCCACCGGCACGATACGGTCGCAACCGCGCACCACCGAATAGCTGTAGTGATAGTACCCGCCGCCATTGGCGCACGAGCCCATCGAGATGACGTACTTGGGGTCCGACATCTGGTCGTAGACCTTGCGCAGCGCCGGGGCCATCTTGTTGCACAGCGTGCCGGCCACGATCATCACGTCCGACTGGCGCGGCGAGGCGCGCGGCGCGACACCGAAGCGCTCCATGTCGTAGCGCGGCATGTTCACGTGGATCATCTCCACCGCGCAGCACGCCAGACCGAAGGTCATCCACCACAGCGAGCCGGTACGGGCCCACTGGAACAGTTCCTCGGTGGAAGTGACGAGAAAGCCCTTGTCCGAGACTTCGGCGTTGAGGCTGTCGAAAAAGCCCTGGTCAGGCGCCACGAGGGGCGAGCTGGCTGCGGGCGGCAGAACAGGTGAGGTAGCCATGGTGCTCATTCCCAATCCAGAGCGCCCTTCTTCCAGGCATAGATGAAGCCAAGAACCAGTTCAGCCAGGAAGACCATCATGGTCGTCCAGCCGGCCCAACCGGTCTGCTTGAGGCTCACCGCCCAGGGAAACAGGAACGCTGCTTCCAGGTCGAAGATGATGAACAGGATCGCGACGAGATAGAACCGCACGTCGAACTGACTGCGCGGATCTTCAAACGCGGGGAAACCGCACTCATACTCGGCCAGTTTGTCAGCATAGGGCTTGTAAGTGCCCGTCAGGCGGGCAGCACCGATGGGCAGGAAGACGAAGGCCGTCGAAAGTGCGAGGGCAATCCCGAGGAAGATCAGGATCGGCAGATATTGGATGAGTTCGACCAAGGGGCTGACTCGCTTTTTTTTGCACTTGGGACGGGGCACTAGTCCCCCCATGCCCCATGCGCAAGTGGGATGCGGTGCAATAAAAGGGCTTGACCGCTCCATTTTTCAGCCAGACCGTGACAATACCGACGCTGGCAAAATCGTGCAGCCCGGTTTGCAGAGCCGATTACAATCGGTTTATTTTGCACCGCACAACGACCGGTCCCACGATGGCAAACAACGACTCCACCATGCGTCGCATTGATTTGTCTGGATTTAACCGATTCACCATGCTCGCAGTTGCAGCATGGCCAGGCCAAGGCAGGTCGGCCAGGCCGCCACGGCCATCAAAGACCCTAGCGGTAAAATTGTTGATGCCTCGACCCGGCGCCCCGAAAGGGCCCAAATGATAGCAAGAAGCAGCCCCAGAAGGCTCGCGGCGAGCATGATCACGACCACGCCGGCGACTCCCGCCCAGGCCCCGATCGCCCCGAGCAGAAACGGATCACCGCCCCCCAACCCTTCGCGCCCGCGGCATTTTTGATAGGCCCACGCCGGAACGGCCAGCAAGGCATAGCCCGCAACGCATCCAAGGGCCGATCCGGCAAAAACCGATCCGGTCAAAAGAGACTCGCCGCGCGAACCGAATGCGAAGCCCGATGCAAAACCGGATGCCAGACCGGATTTTGGCCCGAATTCGAACCACGCCGACAAGGCCAGCCCGCTCGCCCCCAAAGCCAGCGTGAGCCCGCGCGGCAACCAGAAACAGCGCGCATCGAGCAGCCCGAGCGCCAGCAACTGCCACCCCAGCGCCATTGCCGGAAGCCGCTCCGGCAATGGCATCAGGGCCGCTCCCGCCCCGACCCCTGCCCCAACGATTTCCGATACAAGCTGCCAGCGGTCGAGAGCGCCCCCGCATGTCCGGCAACGCCCTCGCAAGGCGAGCCAGGCCAGAACCGGGACCAGTTCCAGCCCATGGAGACGACGCCCGCAATGGTCGCAGGCCGAAGGCGCACGCACGATGTCACGCCCCTGTGGCAGGCGCTGGACGAGCGTGCCGATGAACGAGCCGACAATTGCCCCCAGAACGGAGCAGATTGTCACGGAAAGCCAACCCCATTCCTCTCCCAAACCGCCCCCCCTTTCGCCCCGGCCTTCCCCCCGAAGCGCCCCCGAAACGACATTACAAAACGATGCCCGATGTTTCGGAACGATGATTTCGTTCAAAAATTTTCTCGCGGTCCGGTCGCATCCGGTGCACCCTACGACCTGATGCCGAATTGCATTCGTCCCGCTCTGAGCTTACATCGGGCGCAACAAACACAAGCTACCATTTCGTCCGCCCCCCGCGGCGAAACTCCGGCACTGGAAGGACCTGATACATATGGCGCAGTTTTCCATCGCAGACCCCATCGTGATCCTGAGCTATGCCCGTACCCCCATGGGCAGCATGCAAGGCGCTCTGGCCGACGTGACCGCCACCGAACTGGGCGCCACTGCGGTCAAGGCCGCCGTGGAGCGCGCGGGCGTCGATGGCGCGCAAGTCGAGCGCATCTACATGGGCTGCGTGCTGCCCGCAGGGCTCGGCCAGGCGCCCGCACGCCAGGCAGCGATCAAGGCCGGCCTGCCCAAGTCGGTCGAGGCGACGACCGTCAACAAGGTCTGCGGCTCGGGCATGCAGACGGTGATCATGGCTTCCGAGGCGCTGGCGGCTGGCAGCATCGACCTTGCCATCGCCGGTGGCATGGAATCGATGACCAACGCGCCCTACCTTCTCAAGAAGCATCGCTCGGGCGCCCGCATCGGCCACGACACGGCCTATGATCACATGTTCCTCGACGGCCTCGAAGACGCCTACGAGGCTGGCCGCGCGATGGGCACGTTCGCCCAGGAAACCGCCGATGCCTATCAACTGACCCGCGAAGGCCAGGACGACTACGCCATCGAGTCGCTGCGCCGTGCCAAGGCCGCCGTCACCGAAGGCGCCTTTGTCGGTGAAATCGCGCCCGTCACGATCAAGACGCGCGCCGGCGAAGTGACCGTCGACACCGACGAAGCCCCCGGCAAGGGCCGCCCCGACAAGATCCCCGCGCTCAAGCCCGCCTTCGCCAAGGATGGCACGATCACGGCGGCAACGTCCTCGTCGATCTCGGACGGCGCAGCCGCCCTCGTGCTTACCCGCCAGAGCGTGGCCGACGCCAAGGGCCTGACCCCGGTGGCCAAGGTCGTCGCGCTGGCCGCCCATGCCCACGAACCCAAGGATTTCACCACCGCTCCGGTCGGCGCGATCCAGAAGGTGCTGAACAAGGCGGGCTGGACCATCGACGACGTCGACCTGTTCGAGGTGAACGAGGCCTTTGCCTGTGTCGCCATGTTCGCGATGCACGATCTGGGCATCCCGCATGACAAGGTGAACGTCCATGGCGGCGCCACCGCGCTCGGCCACCCGATCGGCGCTTCGGGCGCGCGCATCATCACCACGCTGATCGGCGCGCTCAAGCGCCATGGCAAGACCAAGGGCGTGGCCAGCCTGTGCATCGGCGGCGGCGAAGCCACCGCGCTGGCGATCGAACTGGCCTGATCAGCTTCTCGCAACACCTGACAGAAAAGGGCGCCATCCTCATGGGATGGCGCCCTTTTTCTTGTCCGGCAATGCGCCGCGCTCAGGGCGTTCCCGCGCCCCAGATCGCGTCCTGCGCGACGAAGCCCTTGCGCCCGGTCACATCGAACGCGCACCAGCCATCGCGGCAATCGCCCAGAACCCCCTGCACGCCGGGCGCCACCCGCCAGAGCACGGGGCCACTGCCGTCGCGGTTCGCCCGCATCGGGGCCACCTCGCCCTTGACCAGCCCGCTGCGCGCGCGGCTGAGGAACTGGGCCAGCATCCATCCGCGAGCCCCGGCCGGGTCTTCGACAAGACGCCAGCCCCCCATCACGCGCAAAACCTTCACCGGCAGCCCCTTGCGCACATAGGTCCAGTTGATCCGGTATTCGCGGCCCGGCCCCACGCGCATGTTGGTCTGGTCCTTGGCCAGCGAGGCCCAGTAGGGCGCGGCGCCATCCTCTGCGGCATGCAGCCGGGCAGGCTGGATGGCGAGGCCCGAACCCCCGGCGCAGACAGCCAGGGCAAGCGCAAGGCGGAACGGGGCAAGGCGGAACGAGGAACGCAAATTCGGCACGGGTCACTGTCTCCACCGCGCCGCGATGAGGCGCGAGCCAACTTGCGATACAGCATTGCGGGACGAGGGCAACCGCCTGTGCCCCGCTGCGAGGCGCGATCAACAGCTATGATGGCCCTTTGTCCGGCTTGACCGCCCCCATGGCCATCGGCATAGCTGGTGCAAGGATGCCACAGCACGCTCGCCCGCAAGACTTGCGCCTCGCCCGCCGCGTAGACGGCAAACCGCGCGTGGTCGTCACGCGTCGCCTTTTGCCCGAAACACAGCGCCGGATGGCCGAGTTGTTCGAGGTGACCCTCAATGCCGAGGATCGCCCGATGTCGCACGACGCCCTGATCGAGGCCGTGCGTGAAGCCCATGTCCTTGTCCCCACGGTCACCGACCGGATCGACGCCGACGTGATCGCCAAGGCTGGCCCCAATCTGGGCCTGATCGCCAATTTCGGCGCGGGGATCGAGCATATCGATCTGGCCGCCGCGCGCGCGCGCAAGATCATCGTCACCAACACGCCGGGCGTCTTCACCGAAGACACCGCCGACATGACGATGGCCCTGATTATCTCGGTCCCGCGCCGCCTGACCGATGGCGAGCGCGAGATCCGCGAGGGGACGTGGGATGGATGGTCGCCGTCCACGCTGCTCGGCCACCGCATCGCGGGCAAGGTTCTGGGCATCGTGGGCATGGGCCGAATCGGCCAGGCCGTGGCGCTGCGCGCGCGCGCTTTCGGCCTCGCGGTCGTCTATCACAACCGCCATCGCCTGCCCCAGGCGCTCGAAGACCATCTGGGCGTGCGCTACGAGCCCGACCTCGACCGCCTCGTGCAAGAGGCCGACATTCTCTCCCTGCACTGTCCGCTCAATGCCGGGACGCATCACCTGATCGACGCCCGGCGCATCGCGATGATGAAGCGCGAAGCCTATGTCGTGAACACCTCGCGCGGCGAACTGATCGAGGAATCGGCGCTGATCGCCGCGCTGGAGGCCGGCGCCATCGGCGGGGCGGGGCTCGATGTCTTCGCCCATGAACCCGAAGCCGATCCGCGCCTCAAGCGCCTGCCCAATGTCGTCCTGCTGCCCCACATGGGCAGCGCCACATTCGAGGGACGGCTGGCCTCGGGCGACAAGGTGATCGCCAATATCCGCTTCTGGGCCGACGGCCACCGCCCGCCCGATCAGGTGATCGAAGGCTGGGCCTGATCGCTGCCCGATACGGAAAACCAGTCCACGCCGGGCAGCGCCAGACGGATCCTCCCCAATTCATTCTGGCATTTCGAATTTGTCAAAGTCTGGGCGCTAGGGGTGCCATGATGATCGATTCCAGCCCGATGCCCCCTTCATTGGCCCGTTTGCGCCGCCTGCTGGCGCTTGGCGCGCTGGCCATTCCCGCGCTGATACCCACGCTGGCCCAGGCCCAGAGCGCGCAAGATGCGCTCGCCGATGCAGCCGACAGTGGCGATACCGCATGGATGCTGGCCGCCTCGCTGCTGGCCCTGCTGCTGGTCCTGCCGGGGCTGGCGCTGTTTCATGCCGGGCGCGTGCGCGCGGCCAGCATGGTTTCGGTCTTCGCCCAGACCGGGGCTGCGGTGGCGCTCGTGTCGCTGCTGTGGGTCGTGGTCGGCTATACACTGGCCTTTGGCTCGGTCACCTCGGGCTGGCTGGGCAGCGGCAATGCCTGGATGCTGATCGATCTGGGCAATGTACGTGACGGCACGCTCGTTCCCGAGAGCGCCTATGCCCTGTTCGAGATGGTCTTTGCGCTGCTTCCGCCCGCGCTGATGGTCGGCGCATGGGTCGAACGCGCGCGGTTTGGCTGGGTCGTGGGCTTTTGCGGGCTGTGGAGCCTGATCGTCTATGCCCCGGTGGCCCACTGGGTCTGGGGCGGCGGCTGGCTGGCCACGCGGCTGGGCACGGTCGACTATGCCGGTGGCCTTGTCGTCCATGTGACCTCCGGGGTCTCGGCGCTGGTCGTGGCGCTGCTGATGGGGCGGCGCGAGCGGTTTGCCGCCACGGGGGCCGCCCCCGTGCCCTCACCTGCCCCCGGCAGCCCCGTGCTGACCGTTGCGGGCGCGGGGCTGGCCTGGGCGGGCAGTCTGGCGCTTGCGGGCGGATCGGCGCTCTCGGCGGGCGACGATGCGGCCATGGCGCTGATCAACACCCATATCTGCGCCGCTGCTGCGGCGCTCGTCTGGCTGCTGCTGGAGCGGCTGAACGGGCATCATCGGCCGAGCGCCACGGGCTTTGCCCAGGGCGCCGTGGCAGGGCTGGCCATGATCGCGCCGGTCGCGGGCTATGTCGGCGTGGGCAGCGCAATCCTGCTGGGCCTGATCGCCGCGCCGCTGGTGCGCGGCGGGGCTGCCGTGGTGCGCCAGAGCCTGCATATCGACGACAGCCTCGATGTCTTTGCCCGTCACGGCCTTGCCGGGGCTGCGGGCACCGTTCTGGCCGCGCTGGCGCTCTCGCCCCGGCTGGGCGGCACCGGCTATGCGCAGGGCATGGATCTGGCCCATCAGGTGGTCGGGCAAGTCGTCGCCCTCGGAGCCGTGGCCGCGTGGAGTGCGATTGCCACCGCGATTGCCGCGTTGATGGTTTCGATGGCCCTGCCCATGCGCGTCACGCGCGAGGCCGAGATGGCCGGGCTGGACGAAGGCAGCCATGGCGAAAGCGTCTTCAAAGCGGGTTGAGAAAACCCGCCGAACTCATTGCTGAAAAACAAAAAACCCGAGGTTTCCCTCGGGTTTTTCGTATCATGGAGGCCGATGCAGCGGGCGCTCAGTCGCCGGTCAGGATACGATCGACCAATTGCTTCACAGTGGGCGTGAAGTTGTTGGAATAGAACGGATCCTGTTTGAAGCGATAGGCCGCGTGGCCCGCAAACATCAGGTTCTGGTTGATGTCGCCACCATGGGCGATGTCCTGCAAGGTCTTCTGGATGCAGAAGCTGCGCGGATCGGCCAGACGCCCGGTGGTGTAGTCGTCGTGGTCCTTCCACGACGAGAACCCGCAGTGCGACAGGCAGCCCATGCAATCGGCCTGATCCTTGCGGATTTCCTCGCGCTCGGCAGGCGTCACGAAGACGACGGTGTCGTCGGGCGTGCGCAGGGCCTGGGTAAAGCCCGCGCCGAACCATTCGCGCGCATGGGCCAGATCGGTCGGCGTGACCCAGAAGTTCTTGCCCTTGACCCCGACATCGAGCTGGACGGTATGTTCGCCCGCCTCGACCCGCGAATAGGGAATCTGGCGCTCCGAACGCGCTTCGAGCGCGCGCAGGAACGGATTGCGCACCGCCGAGGAATAGAAGCCCGTCGGCGAGAAGCGGTGGAGCAGCACGTCGCCCGGTTCGAGCGTGCGCAGATGGTCTTTCCACGCCTGCGGAATGGGGCTTTCGGCGGTGAGCAGCGGACGCGTGCCGAACTGGAAGGCGATCGCGCCCAGTTCGGGGTTGTCGATCCAGTCGTTCCATTCGCGCAGGAACCACACCCCGCCCGCCATCACGATCGGCACGTCATCGCTCACGCCTTCGGCGCGCATCGTGTCGCGCAGGGCCTTGACGCGGGGATAGGGATCTTCGGGCTGGCGCGGATTTTCCGCATTCGACAGGCCGTTGTGCCCACCGGCCAGCCACGGATCTTCGTAGACCACGGCGGCCATCAGGTGCGCGACCTTGTGATAGGCGCGCTTCCACAGCGCGCGGAACGCACGGCCCGAAGAGACGATCGGCAGGTAGCTGACGTTGAAGCGTGCAGCGATTTCCGAGAGCTTGTAGGGCATGCCCGCCCCGCAGGTGACCCCGCTGACGAGGCCACGGGTCTTTTCCAGCACGCCTTCGAGCACCGCCTGCGCGCCGCCCATTTCCCACAGCACGTTGATGTTGATCGCGCCCTTGCCGCTGGCCATGTCATAGGCGCGGCGCACCTGCTCGACGGCGCCGTCGATGGCATAGCGGATCAGTTCATCGTGGCGCTGCTGGCGGGTGAGCGCATTATAGACCTGCGGCACGATCTTGCCTTCGGCGTCGTAGCTGTCGGCATTGACCGCACTGACTGTCCCGATGCCTCCGGCCGCTGCCCAGGCGCCCGAACTCATGTGATTGGTGGCAGATACCCCCTTGCCACCTTCCACCAGTGGCCAGACTTCCCGGCCACCATAGAGGATCGGCTTCAACCCCTTGAACGCAGACATAACAATCCTTCGACGCGCATGAGCGCGTGACCTTTGCCGACCGGACCTGGCCGCGAGCGGATCGTTCCCTCCGCGATCGCCGCGACCTGGCCTTCCGGCCGGACGTGATAACCCGAATGCATGGACTTACGGCCAAACGGTCGCAAGCGAAAGACCGGTCTCGTGCTTTTGCCCGATCCCTGTCTCAAAACGCCCGAGAGGGGTCCTGTTTCCCGAATCGGGAAAAACGTTCCCCAATCCGACACCCGTGAACCCCGCCTCCGGCATGGCCATCAATCGTCGTCTTCCACGGCCACCTTCTCGCCGGTCACCCGCTGCGAGAGCGCCGCAGCCATGAACGCGTCGAGCGCCCCGTCCAGCACGTCGGTCGGGTTGGTGCTGACCACCCCGGTCCGCAAGTCCTTGACCTGCTGGTAAGGCTGAAGAACGTAGGAGCGGATCTGGTGGCCCCAGCCGATTTCGGTCTTGGCGGCATATTCGCCCGAGGCCGCCGCTTCGCGCTTGGCGAGTTCGGCCTCGTAGATCCGTGCCTTCAGCATGTTCATCGCGGTGGCGCGGTTCTTGTGCTGGCTGCGGTCGTTCTGGCTGGCCACGATGATCCCGGTCGGCACGTGGGTGATGCGAACGGCCGAGTCCGTCGTGTTGACGTGCTGCCCGCCCGCGCCCGAGGCGCGATAGGTGTCGATCTTGAGGTCGGCCGGGTTGATCTCGACCTCGATGTTGTCGTCGATTTCGGGATAGACCCAGACCGACGAGAACGAGGTGTGGCGACGCGCCGAGCTGTCATAGGGGCTGATGCGGACCAGGCGGTGGACACCGCTCTCGGTCTTGGCATAGCCATAGGCGTTCTCGCCCTTGATCAGCAGGGTGCAACTCTTGATGCCCGCCGCTTCGCCCGCGTGATAGTCGACCAGATCGACCTTGTAGCCGTGGCGTTCGGCCCAGCGCGTGTACATGCGCTGGAGCATTTCGGCCCAGTCCTGGCTTTCCGTGCCGCCCGCGCCCGCGTGAACTTCGAGATAGGCGTTGTTGGCGTCGGCCTCGCCGGCGAGCAGGGCCTGAACCTTGTCGGCATCGGCGCGGTCGGCCAGCGCGGAAAGCGTCGCCAGACCTTCGGCGATGGTCGCCTCGTCGTCTTCCATCTCGCCCAGTTCGACGAATTCGATGGCGTCGGCCATTTCCTGGCCGATCTGCCTGACGGTGCCGATCGAGGCCTCAAGACGGCGACGCTCGCGCATCACGGCCTCGGCGTTCCTGGGATCGTCCCACAGCTTGGGATCTTCGACGCGCGCGTCCAGTTCGTGAAGACGGCGCACCGCGCGGTCCCAGTCGAGGAACTTGCGCACCAGCGCCAGCGCGGCCTCGATGCGGTCGATATGGGCCTGCCCTTCGGCACGCATGACGGTCACTCTCCATATAAAACAGCGGGCACGCACAGAGGCGGGTCCACACAATCAAACGGGTCGCTTAGCGAAGCGCAGCGGTTTGTAAAGTGGCCCCGCCCGCAACGGATCAGTAGATGCCGCCCTGATCCTCGACGAAGTTCTCCTCGCCCCCGCCCTGCGGCGGTGCCACGGGGCCCCGCGCGGCACGCGCCTTGCGCAAGGCGTCGAGCACGGCGGCGCGGGCGGTGATCTCGGTGGGCTGCACGGTGCGCCGGGGTTCGGTATCGGGCTTGAAGGCCTCCCAGATGATCGCGGCCTTCTTTTCATCGTCCTGCGGCGTGCCGCCGAACACGCGCTTGCCCGAGACACGGTCGATCTTGACCATGCTGACGCCCGGCGGCGCGGTGAACGGAACGTCGGCCCAGCGCGCGCGGGTGGACAGCACGAACTGCTTGAACACGGGTGCGGCAAGCCGCCCGCCCTGCGCATAGCCGCCCAGGCTGCGCGGCTGGTCGTAGCCCATGTAGACCCCGGCAATGATTTCGGGCGAGCCGCCCACGAACCACACGTTCGTCGGGCCCGAGGTCGTGCCGGTCTTGCCGAACAGCGGCAGCCCCAGATCGTGGAGCGTTTCGGCCGTGCCGCGCACGACCACGCCTTCGAGCATGTGGACGACCTGATAGGCCGTGCGCGCATCGAGCGCCTGACGTCCGGCAGGGCGCAGGCGCGGCATCGGCTGGCCATCCCACTGCGGCATCGAACACCCGGTGCAGGCGCGGTTGTCGGCGCGCCAGATCACCTTGCCGTTGCGGTCCTGGACATAGTCGATCAGGCTCGGCTCGCGCTGGCGGCCATGGTTGGCAAGCGCCGCATAGGCATTGACCATGCGGATCACCGTCGTGTCGCCCGCGCCCAGCGCCATCGAGAGATAGGGCTGATAATCGCCGATCCCGACCGACTTGATCGTGCGCACGACTTTGTCCATGCCGGTGTCGTTGGCCACGCGCACGGTCATCAGGTTGCGCGACTGTTCGAGGCCCCAGCGCATCGTGTGATTGCCCGAAGCGCCCTCGTTGCCGAAGTTGCGGAAGCACTTCTGGCCCAGCGCGGCGCCCTGATAGACGCAGAACGTGCCATCGACGATCATCGAGGCCGGGGTCATCCCGTTGTCGAGGGCGGTGGCATAGACGAACGGCTTGATCGTCGAGCCGGGCTGGCGCTCGGCCTGGGTGGCGCGGTTGAACGAGCCGAGACGGGCGTCGAACCCGCCCTGCATGGCCAGCACGCGGCTGCTCTGCGGATCTTCGACGACCATCCCGCCCGAAACCTCGGGCACCACGCGCAAGGCATAGGTATCGCCGCCCGCAGGGGCCACGGTGATCACGTCGCCGGTCTTCATCGCGGCGGGCAGGCCATAGAGGGTGCCGGTCTTGCCATCGGCAAAACCGATCTGCCCGGTCGTCCCGCGCCGCGAGACGAGCACGGCCACGCGCCAGTCGAGATAGCGGATCGACAGGTTGCTGCCGATCAGTTGCGACTGCCAGTTCACCTGCCCGTCATCGTCCTGACTACTCATGTCGATATGGGCGATCGGCCCGTGCCAGGGCCGTCCCGCGCCATAGCGCAGGAGCCCGGCGCGCAAGGCATCCTGCGCGGCGGTCTGCAACTGCTGGTCGAGCGAGGTACGCACCCACAGCCCCCCGGCATAGACGCTGTTGGGGCCATCCTTGGCCTGCTCGCCAAAGCGGTCGATCAACTGGCGGCGCACTTCCTCAAGGAAATAGCCCGCATCCGCCGTGTAGTTTTCCGAGCGCCGCGCGACGAGGCCGAGCGGCTGGGCCTTGGCCTGGGCGACATCGCCCGCGCTGGCCCAGCCATTCTTCTGCATCTGGTCGAGCACCCAGTTGCGACGGGCCAGCGCCTTGTCGGCATAGCGGGCGCGGCTGTAATTTTCAGGCGCCTTGGGCAGGATCGCGAGGAAAGCGGCCTCGTGGAGCGAAAGATCGCCGACATCCTTGTCGAAATAGGCGCGCGCGGCAGCCTGGACGCCGAAGCTCTGCCGCCCGAGCGGAATTTCGTTGAGATAGAGTTCGAGGATCTGCTGCTTGGTCAGCACGGATTCGATACGCCGCGCGAGCAGCATTTCCTTGAGCTTGCGCGTGACCGAATATTCGTTGCCGATCAGGATGTTCTTGGCCACCTGCTGGGTAATGGTCGAGCCACCCCGCGCGCGTTCGCCCGAGCCATACTTGGTCACATAATCGACCACCGCCCCGGCAAGACCGGTCAGGTCCACCCCGCCATGGGTCCAGAAGGTCTTGTCTTCAGCCGAAAGGAACGCGTTGATCAACTGGGGCGGAAAATCGACGAAGCGCAGTTGCACACGGCGTTCGCGCGCATAGCTCGACACGATCTGTCCATCGGCCCCGCGCACCATCGTGGGCAGCGGCGGCTGATAGGTCAGCAGCGTGTCCGCCGAAGGCAGCGTCCGCTCGACCGTCACCCACAGCAACCCGCGCGCCACCACCAGTACCAGAACCAGCCAGAGCAGACGGCGCAACCAGCGCGAGCCGGTCACGCGACCGCGCAAGCGGCTCCACAGCCCGCCACGGCGGAACCGCAAGTGTTCACCAACACCACCCGGATCATCGCGGCCGGGATCATCGCGGTTCGGATCATCACGGTTGGGCGCATCGCGGCGAACATCGATCGGGGGCAAGTCTTCGGCCATCGTCGCGCGCTCTAGCACGGCGGCTTGGCGCCGCACCAGTGCCTACATGGCCCTTCCCGGAGAGGCCGGCCCGCCCCCCTTGCTCTGCCGGCTATCACCCCGCCGGCAATCCGGTGTCCGGCTCGGCCAGAAAGATCTCGATGGCATGGGCCAACGTCGTGGCAAAACGCGCGCGCCAGGCCTTGTCAGTCATCGACCGGACATCGCCGGCGTTGGAGACATAGCCCGCCTCGACCAGCACCGAGGGCAGGTCGAGCGACTTGAGCACGACAAAAGCCGCCTCGCGCCGGGGATCGCGGTGAAAATGCAAGGCCCCCCCTCCCTCACCCCCGGCCCCGCCCTCACGCAGGATCAGCTCGGCCAGACGGATCGACCGACTGCGCATTTCCCGCCGCGACAGGTCGACCAGAATCGAGGACACCGCATCCGAACGCCCGGCCAGCGCCACCCCGTTGACGCTGTCGGCGCGGTTTTCACGCCGGGCCAGCGCATCGCTGAGCGCATCGGACCCGCGATCCGACAGGGTATAGACGGTCGCCCCGCCCGCGTCCGCCGCCGAAGCGGAATCGGCATGGATCGAGATGAACAGGTCGGCATGGAGCCGCCGCGCGATGCCCGAACGCTCTTCGAGCGCGAGGAAGCGGTCCCGCTCGCGGGTGAGCGCCACACGCACCCGCCCGTCGGCCAGCAGCGCATCGCGCAAGGCCAGCGCAAGGGCCAGCGTCAACTGCTTCTCGCGCAAGGTGCCAGCCCCGCTCGCGCCCGGATCATGGCCTCCGTGCCCAGCGTCGATCACTACCAGCGGACGGCTCGCGTCAGCCGGCCCCTCGATCCGCGGCAGGTCGATCGCGCGCGTTCCGTCGGGCAGCACGATGCGCAGGACATGCCCGTCCGAACGCCAGCCTTCCGGCGCCCCCACCCCCAGAAACAGCCGCGCCCAGAGCGCCGCGACCAGCAGCGGCACCACGAACAGACCAATGATGACGACCCGCTGCTTAACCATCGTGTTGCCGCCTATGCCGCGCGCTCCCACGCACGGTCCAGTCCAAAACGGCGCCATTTCAACCTTCCTGGCAAGTGCGGATGTTTTCATGACACGGTTTTAATTGCCGCTTTGCAATTGGGATGCTAGCACCCCATCTACAGGAGCAGTTCGGCTGCCGTCTGTCCCACGCCGCGTCGCCGCCGCGCACGCTCGATTCCCTCGGATTATAGTCCGGGTTTCCCGGCTTCAGTCCGGGGTGCGGATCGGGCCTTGGCATTTCATGTCAAGTCGCGCCTGGCAGCATCGCCCAAGGCCCACGCGCCATTGGCTGGGGAACAGACAGGCCGGGCCTGATCCAGGCGGGCAGGAAGGGACAAGGCAGATACGCCGCCCCGCCCGCGTTCGAGGTTGATGCCGTGATGAAGAGCCGTTTACCGTTCCAGCCAGGGAGCCCTTTCGGGGCCCTTCGGCGTTGGACGGTCACCCCGATGGGGAACGGCGCAATCCATTCTGTCGAGCGCCAGTCGCGCCGCTTCACCACCGCAGACGCACACCAACCGCCGCCGGGCGGTGAGCACATCGGGCCCATGGCGCAAGCCAGCATGCCCGCGCTCCGATCCGGCACCCCCACATTTGCGACGCGCCACTGGCCCGGCCCTAGCCGGACGCCTGGCCGTTGCTTCACCACAAGAAACCGCGCCATGAACCCGGGCTCTGCCCCGAGGCCGCGCGGCTGGAGAGAATTGAATGACCACGCGCATGCTGATCGATGCGCGCCACCAGGAAGAAACCCGGGTGGCTGTGCTCAAGGGCAACCGTATTGAAGAATTCGACTTTGAATCTGCCGATCACAAGCAGATCAAGGGTAACATCTACCTCGCCAAGGTCACCCGCGTAGAGCCTTCGCTCCAGGCGGCCTTTGTCGATTTCGGTGGCAATCGCCATGGCTTCCTGGCCTTCAGCGAAATCCACCCCGACTACTACCAGATCCCCAAGGAAGACCGCGAGGCGCTGCTGGCCGAAGACGCCGCCCACGCCGAGGAAGAAGCCGCCCTGCGCGCCGCCGAATACGGCGATGAGGACGAGGATGGCGAGTTCGAAGGCGGCTACGACGATGGCGGCTACGACGACGACGAAAACGGCTTCGAAAACGGGCAGGGCCTGACCGAAGTCGACACGTCCGAGAAGGATCAGGTCGCCACGATCGAGGGCGGTGTCGTCGAAAACGGCTTCGACCACGATTCCGAAGACACGACCGACGAAGGCGGTGCAGACGGGGCCGGGGCCGATGAGACCGGCGCCGAAGGGGGCCGCCGTGGCCGCCGTCCGCGTCGTCAGGGCCGTGGCCAGAGCAAGGAAGCCGAAGAACTGCGCGCCAAGCGCATGGCCCTGCGCCGTCGCTACAAAATCCAGGACGTGATCCAGCGCCGTCAGGTTCTGCTGGTGCAGGTCGTCAAGGAAGAACGCGGCAACAAGGGCGCGGCGCTCACCACGTACCTGAGCCTGGCGGGCCGCTACTGCGTGCTCATGCCCAATTCGAGCCATGGCGGCGGCATCAGCCGCAAGATCAGCTCGGCCTCGGACCGCAAGCGCCTGAAGCAGATCATTTCCGAGCTGGAACTGCCCCGCTCGATGAGCTGCATCGTGCGCACCGCCGGTCTCCAGCGCACCAAGCCCGAAATCAAGCGCGATTTCGACTATCTCGCCCGCCTGTGGGACGAGATCCGCGAACAGACGCTCCATTCCTCGGCCCCGGCGCTGATCCATTCGGACAGCGATCTGGTCAAGCGCGCCATCCGCGACATCTACAACCGCGACATCGAGGAAGTGGTGGTCGAGGGCGAAGCGGGCTACCGCGCGGCCAAGGACTTCATGAAGCTCCTGATGCCCAGCCACGCCAAGCGGGTGAAGCAGTATGCCGACCCGGTGCCGCTCTTCCAGCGCTATGGCGCCGAAGACCAGCTCTCGGCGATGTACGATCCGGTCGTCCAGCTGCGTTCGGGCGGCTATCTGGTGATCAACCCGACCGAGGCGCTCGTCTCGATCGACATCAACTCGGGCCGCTCCACCAAGGAGCACGGCATCGAGCAGACGGCCGTTGCCACCAATCTTGAAGCCGCGCGCGAAATCGCCCGCCAGTTGCGCCTGCGCGACATGGCCGGCCTCGTCGTGATCGACTTCATCGACATGGAATATGGCTCGAACATCCGCAAGGTCGAGAAGGCGATGAAGGACGCCCTCAAGGACGACCGCGCGCGCATCCAGGTCGGCCGCATCTCGGGCTTCGGCCTGATGGAGATGAGCCGCCAGCGCCTGCGCACCGGCGTTCTGGAAGCGACGACCCGCGCCTGCCCGCACTGCGACGGCTCGGGCCTCGTGCGCACGGCCTCCTCGGCCGGGCTCTCGGCCCTGCGCATGATCGAGGACGAAGCGGCCAAGGGCAAGGGCTGCATCATCTCGCTCTACGCCAGCCAGGAAGCGGCGATCTACGTTCTCAACACCAAGCGCGCCGATCTCGCCGAGATCGAAATGCGCTATGGCGTGAGCGTCGAGGTCATCCCCGAGGGTGAGAACGAGGGCGCCAAGATGCGCGTCGCCTCGCGCGGACCCAAGCCCGAGTTCATCCCCCGCTTCGAGCCCATCATGGAGCCCGAGGAAGACGACATCGTCGAGGACACCTACGACGAGGACGAGGAAGAGGCTCTCGAAGAGCGCCGCGAGTCGGGCGAAGGCCAGAACGGCGGCGAGCAGGCGGGCGAAGGCAATGGCCGTCGCAAGCGCCGCAAGCGTCGTCGGGGCCGTAACCGCGACCGTCGCGAAGATGGCCTTGCCGCCGGTGAGGCTGGCGAAGACGACGGCGAGGACGCCGCCGAAGCATTCGCCGACGAAGCAGGCGATGACGCTGCCCTCGATGATGCCGAAAGCACCGATGCCGAAGGCGCCGAAGCTGCTGACAGCGACATCGAGGCTGGCGAAGGCGAGGAAGCGGATCGCGGTCCGCGCAAGCGCCGCCGCCGCAGCCGTCGCCGTCGTGGCGGCCAGCGCGACGATGCGGGCGAGGCTCAGGCGGGCGAGGCTCAGGCCGATGACACGGCTGACGAGGAGGCCCCGGCTGGCGTGAACGAAGCGACTGAGGCCCCTGCCTCCGCCCCTGCCAATGTCGTGGCCGAGCCGGTCGCCGAACAGGCCCCGGTTGCTCCGGCTCCCGAGCCGGAAGCCGCTGTCGCCAGCGCGGCCCCGGCGGAGGTCGCCCTCGCAGCCGCGCCCGAAGCCCCGGCTGTCGAGGCCGAAGCCGCTCCGGCCAAGCCCAAGCGCGTGCGCAAGAAGAAGGTCGCCGAACCGGTTGAGGAAGCTCCGGCTGCCGAGGCCGAAGCCGCTCCGGCCAAGCCCAAGCGCGTGCGCAAGAAGAAGGTTGCCGAACCGGTTGAGGAAGCTCCGGCTGCCGAGGCCGAAGCCGCTCCGGCCAAGCCCAAGCGCGTGCGCAAGAAGAAGGTCGCCGAACCGGCTGTGGAAGCTCCGGCTGGCGAACCGGCGGTGAGCGAAGCCCCTGCGGCCCCCGCCCAAACCGCACCCGCCGAAGCCGCTCCTTCGGAGAGCGCCGCAGAAAACGGCCCTGAAGACGACAATGCCGACGATGGCTCCGCGCCCCGTCGCGGCTGGTGGCAGCGCACTTTCGGCGCCTGATCCCCGGCTTCATCGCCAACCCCGGACCCCGTCGCATCACCCGATGCGGCGGGGTTCGTGTCTTTCGGGGCTCCCGCCCCCTTCTCCTGCCAGCGTTCTCGTCCATACGTATGAGAGCGCATGAAAAGCACCATTGCGCGTTGGAATGCGCCGACAGGTCTGTCTATGCGGGGACATGCTGTCGATTCTTGCCATTACCGTTCCAATCTTCGCGCTGATTCTGGTGGGCTGGGGGGCCCGGCGCAAAGGTATTTTCGGGCCGGCTACCAGCGGCGAACTCAACCGTTTCGTCGTCAATCTGGCCCTGCCCGCGCTGCTGTTCCAGATCGTCGCCAAAGTCCGCTGGCAGGAAATCTGGCAACCCGGCTTCATCGGCGCTTTCGGGATCGGCGCTTTTTCCGTGTTTGCCATCACTGTCGCGCTGCGCGTGCGCCGCTCGCGCCATCTGGCCGATGCGGCGATCGACGGGCTCAACGCCGCCTATGCCAACACCGCCTATATCGGCTTCCCCCTCGCGCTTTCGGCGCTTGGCCCGGCCGGGCTCACCGCGCCGCTGATCGCCAGCATCCTGACGGTCTGCCTGCTCTTCGCGCTGGGCCTGATCCTGATCGAGGTGGGCCTGCAACAGGAAGCCCATCCGCTCCACATGGCGGCCAAAGTGGGCCGGGCGCTGGCCCGCAACCCGCTGCTGGTGGCCCCGGTGCTGGGCGCGGTCTGGCTGGCGACGGGCATTCCTCTGCCCGACAGCGCCGATCATTTCCTCAAGCTGCTGGGCGGGGCCGCCTCGCCCTGCGCGCTGGTGGGTCTGGGCGCGTTTCTGGCCGAGCGGCGCCCGGCTGGCCGGGGCGAAGGCGCCAGCGTGGCGGTGCTGTGCCTCGCCAAGCTGATCGCCCAGCCCCTGCTGACCTGGGTTCTGGCGACCCGGATCTTTCACCTCGCGCCCGAAACCACCCGCGCCGCCGTGCTGCTGGCCACGCTGCCCACCGGCACCGGCCCGTTCATGGTCGCCGAATACCATGGCCGCGAGGCTACGATTACCGCGCGCACGATCCTGATCACGACCCTGCTCTCGCTGGTCACGATCACCGTGTGCCTGGCGCTACTCCCGTAAGAGCCCGACCCAAAAGTCCTGCGGGTCGGGCTCCAAGAGACGTGGGCCGGATGGTTACGGGTTGTACTTCGCCAGAAAGCCGCCGATGGCATTGAGCATCGCCTCGCGGTCGGCCTCGCGGGTGAAATAGTGGTCGGCCTTGGGCAGGCTGACATACTCCACCGTCTTGCCCGCCCCGCGCATCCGGCTGGCCATCGAATCCGATTGGGAGACGTCAACCGTGATGTCTTCGCGGCCATGGATCAGCAGGAGCGGCGCCTTGATCCGCGCCACCGCATTGAGCGGGGACACCGCCGCGAAATCGGGCGTCATCGCCTTCCAGTCATCGGTGAATTTGCCCCTGAACAACTCGTTGCCGAAATCATTGACCTCGCGGCGCAGGCTCGCCACGCCGGAAATGGAAATACCGCAGCGATAGAGATCGGGGTCCTTGGCCAGCCCCCACATCGCCGCATAGCCGCCATAGGACGCCCCCACGATGCAGGCGCGTGCCGGATCGGCCAGCTTTTGCGCCACGGCCCAGTGCAGCGCGTCGGTCAGGTCATCCTGCATGGCCAGCCCCATCTGCCCCTCGCCCTTGCGCATGAATGCCTCGCCATAGCCGGTCGATCCGCGGAAATTGGGCTGGATCACCACATAGCCGCGCGCCGCGACATATTGGGCCATATAGTCCCAGTCCGCCGTGTCATGCGCCCAGGGACCACCATGAGGCATGACCACCACCGGCAAGGGCGCGGGCACCTTGCCCCCGACAAGCCGCGCGCTGGGCAATGTCAGCACAGCCTCGATCTCCAGCCCGTCACGCGCCTTGTAGTGCACGAGACTGACCGGATTCTGCGGCCGCTGGCGCAGCGCATCGTTCATCACCGCAATCCGCTGCATCGATGTGCCACGGGCGTTGTAATAGTAGATCGCACCGGGCGAATCGGGGCGATCGATGGTGACCAGCATGGCATTGCGATCGGCGCTCAGGCTGGAAATGCGAACCCGCTTGCCCGTTCCCGCCACCGCCTTTTCGAGATCACCCTGAACCTCGGCCAGGACGGGATCGAGCCAGTGGACTGCATCGGCCTGGCCATCGGGGCCCTTCGACAACACGACGCCAAGCACGGTGTTGCCATCATCGGACTGGATCGTGCGCTTGATCCCGATCCCCTCGGGGGCTTCGTAGACCGTGCGCACCGACTTCATGGTCAGCATGTCGACCTCGTAAAGACCCGTACGGCCATCCTCCCCTTCCCGGATAACCAGGGCATGATCGGTGCCCGGAACGAAGACTTCCGGGTCGAACAGGCTCTCGTGCGCGCGGGTGCTGGCGCGGTCGATCTCGCGCAAGGATGCGCCCGCCTGCGGGCCACGGTACAAGAAGCGCTGGAGGCGCCCCTCCTGCGCATAGCCGTTGGCCGAACGCACGATTCCGGCACTGTCGGCCTGCCAGTACATCATGCCCATGCGGGGCATCTGCACGATCTTGTCGTTGCCCCCGGCCAGATTGACACGCCAGACCGTGGGGTAGAAATCCTGCCCCATGTAGATCGAGTTCTGCGCCGAAACGAGGATCTGCGGCGATCCGTCAGGCGCCACCCAGAGCACGCGCGCCGCATTCTGCCCGCCACTGTTCCACAAGATCCGCACGATCTTGCCGGTCTTCCGGTTCACCGCGATCAGGCGCGAGACATAGGCCTTGTCAGCCTCCCCGAATGGCAACAGTGCCGACAGGTGGACGAGGAGGAAATCGTTGCCGACCCACTGCACCCAGTTCGCCTGGGTCGATTCGGGCACGCCGACCGTAAAAGGCTTTTCCTTGCCATCGAACAGGTTGCGGATACCGATCACCTGCCGCCCGCCCACGGCCATGAGCCCACCGATCCTTTGCCCGTCAGGCGAAATCGCCGCCTGCGCCACGAACGGCAGGGCCGCGAACGCCTTGGCATCGGTCGGCAGCGCCACATCCGCATTGGCAACACCGGGACTGGGAGTGGGAGCGGGAGCGGGAGCGGGAGCGGGAGCGGGAGCGGGAGCGGGAGCGGGAGCGGGAGCGGGAGCGGGAGTGGGAGCGGGAGTGACCGCCGCGCTGGCCCCATCGGCCGCCATGGCCACAGTCCCCATCCCGGAGACGCCAAGAAGGGCCACCCCCGCCACCAGCACCGACTTCATCGAAATCCGGGCCGAAACCCCACCAAATACCCGCACAAAGGCCCCCGAGATCATTTCACTTCAACATATTATCCCCCATAGCGCTGTCCAGCGGACAAATCGCCGGTTACTTCCACATCGGCGGGATCGGCAAAGTCTTCCACATCCAATATTGCGATTGATACGCAATAGTTTAATTTTGATGCCAAGACACTGAATATCGGTGCCACTCCCCCCTTGCCCCATGCTGCGTTTGCGCTAAGGACGACTCGTGAAGCCGGCTTGGGCGTTGCCCATCGGCAGCCAAGTGGAACAGGATCCGGTTTTATGGCGACTTTCTCACTCCCGAAGAACTCCACGATCACCGGCAAGGGCCGTCATCACGCGGCCGCGACCCAGGGACGGATCAAGAAGTTCAAGGTCTATCGCTATGATCCGGACAGCGGTGAAAACCCCCGCTACGACACGTTCGAGATCGACCTCGACCAGTGCGGCCCGATGGTGCTCGACGCGCTGATCAAGATGAAGGGCGAGCAGGACCCCTCGCTCACCTTCCGCCGCTCGTGCCGCGAGGGCATCTGCGGTTCGTGCGCGATGAACCTCAACGGCCGCAACGGCCTGGCCTGCACGACGGCCATCGAGGATCTCAAGGGCGACATCCGCATCACCCCGCTCCCGCACATGGAAGTGATCAAGGACCTCGTCCCCGATTTCACCCACTTCTATGCGCAGTACGCGTCGATCCGCCCCTGGCTGCAAACCGTTTCGCCCACCCCCTCGGGCAAGGAACGCCTCCAGAGCCCCGAGCAGCGTGAAAAGCTCGACGGCCTCTACGAGTGCATCCTGTGCGCCTGCTGCTCGACCTCGTGCCCGAGCTACTGGTGGAATTCGGACAAGTTCCTGGGCCCGGCGATCCTGCTCCAGGCCTATCGCTGGCTGGCCGACAGCCGCGACGAAATGACCGGCGAGCGCCTCGACGAGCTGGAAGATCCCTTCCGCCTCTATCGCTGCCACACCATCATGAACTGCGCCAACGTGTGCCCCAAGGGCCTCTCGCCCGCACGCGCGATCGCGGAAATTAAGAAGATGCAGGCCGAACGCGCCATCTGACGCGCCCGCGCCGCCTTTCTTGCGTCATCCCAAACGCCGGCCGGGCCACCCCGGTCGGCGTTTTGCTTGTATCAGGCCCTTATCCATCATGACCCGCATCACCGAACGCTATGCGCAACTGGTCGCCTCGGGCCAGCTGCGCCCCGACCCCGAACAGGCCGCCGCCGCCGCCCGGCTCGACCGGTTGCAGCAGGAACTCGAAAGCCCGCCCCCGGCTCCCGGCCTGTTTGGACGCCTGCTCGGCGCCAAGGCCCCCCCGCCCCCGCGCGGGCTCTACATGTGGGGTGGCGTCGGGCGTGGCAAGTCGATGCTGATGGACCTGTTCCACGACAACCTGACCTCGGTGCCCAAGCGGCGCGCCCACTTCCACGCCTTCATGCTCGACGTCCACGCCCGCCTGCGCGAAGCGCGCAAGAGCGAGAGCGGCGACCCCATCCTGCCCGTGGCCGCCTCGATCGCGGCGGAATGCCGCGTGCTGTGCTTCGATGAAATGGTCGTCAACAACAGCGCCGACGCGATGATCATGAGCCGCCTGTTCACCGCGCTGATCGTCGAGCACGGGTTGATCGTGGTCACCACCAGCAACCGCGCTCCGTCAGAGCTGTACAAGAACGGCCTCAACCGCGAGCATTTCCTGCCGTTCATCGCCCTGGTCGAGGAACGCCTCGACGTGCTGGCGCTCAACGGGCCGGTCGATTACCGGCTCTCACGCCTTCAGGGCGTGAACACCTGGCATGTTCCCAATGGCCCGGCGGCCACCGAGGCGGTGCGCGAAGCCTTCTTCCGCCTGACCGACTTCGCCCCCGAAGACAGCGCCAACGTCCCCAGCGCCGAACTCGACGTGGGCGGCGGTCGCATGCTCCATGTTCCCAAGAGCCTCAAGGGCGTGGGCGTGTTCAGCTTCAAGAAGCTCTGCGCACAGGCCCGTGGCGCCCCCGACTATCTGGCCATCGCCCGCGCCTACCACACGGTCATCCTCGTGGGCATCCCGCGCCTGGGCCCGGACCAGCGCAACGAGGCCGCCCGCTTCGTGACGCTGATCGACGCCCTCTACGAACACAAGGTCAAGCTGATCGCCACCGCCGACGCCGATCCCGTTAACCTTTACGAATCAGGCGACGGCCGTTTCGAGTTCGACAGAACCATCAGTCGCCTGATGGAAATGCAAAGTCAGGACTATCTGGCAAAAGGCCACGGCGAAGACTGACCACCAGTCAAAGTCATCCAGCAGAACACACAAACAAAAAGCCCGCGATAAACATCGCGGGCTTTCGTTTCTTTATAGACGCATTACACAAGCAAACGTAAACTTTTGTTAAGTCTATTTCGCAGGAAGCGTCTTTTGGCTATCAGTAGCCGAACAGAAAACGCAGCATGAGAACCTCCATCCACGGTTGAGGCCTCATGGTTACCATTTAGGATGATGGTTAACAAGTCGTAAACAACGCCTTCAGCGCGCGCCAGCACGACTGACCGTCCCAAAATCAGACAGTCAACTTAGTGTAAAATATCGATTTTTTGATCTGGGCCAGTGAATTTTGCAGTCACCCAGCCCCGCAGAAGAAACCGCCCGCGAACGCCATGTGATTAACCGAAGCAGCGCTCAAAGCCGGTTGCTTCTTCAGGCGTCAGACGACCCTGCTCCAGGAGTCGAGCCGCGCCTGGTAATCGAGAAACATCACGTCAAATGGCTGTGGCTTACTCAGGTAGTACCCCTGGGCCTGATCACACCCCAAGGACGCCAAAAGGCGGAATGTCGCCTGATCCTCGATCCCTTCTGCCACAACCCTCTGCCCTAAGGCATGGGCCAAACTTATCGTGCTACTGACAATTGCACGATCACGCTCGCTTGTCAGGAGACGCGAAACAAAACGGCGGTCGATCTTGAGCTCATCGCTAGGAAGATCAGCCAGGTAGGCCAAGCTTGCCTCTCCCGTTCCAAAATCATCGATCGAGAGCCGGAAACCCAACTCTCGCAACAAGCTCAGATTATGCACCGCCTCAGCACGATCAACCAGACTGGATGTTTCCGTGATTTCAATGGTCAACAAGCATGGATCGATCCCGCGGCGCGTGACAATTTCACGGAAGTTGCCAACCAGATCGGATTTTCCAACCATCTGGGCTGACAGGTTGATGCTCATCTGGAAACGAGGCCCCAAGGCATTCACGGCCTGCGCTGCCGTAATTGCCTCTTCCAGCACCCAGTACGTCAGCGCATCGATGCGTCCGGCCCGCTCGGCCTGAAGGATGAACTGATCTGGCGGGATGAAGCCACGTGTCGGATGATTCCAGCGAATGAGCGCTTCGGCCCCTGAAATCCGCTCTCCATGGAAATCCCACTGCGGTTGATAGGCCAGCCAGATATCGCCATTGCGCAGCCCTTCATCGATACGCGCATGAAGCGAGAGCTCCCAGGGCGCCTCAGCCAGACGATGCGCCTCGAAGACCTCCACAGCACGCCCACTGCTCAGGGCATCATTGGCGCTGGCCAGCGCCGAGTTGACACGCGTAAGCGGATCAATGCCTTCGTTACGGTCGAGGCCGAAGTGGATGTTGGTGTCGAAAGTATGCCCACCAACTTGCAAAGGCGCAGAGAACAACGCCCGCAGCCCTTCCAGGTGGCTCAATTGGACATCGATTGGCCGGGCCTCTTCACACCAGCCAAAATGCCCACCGTCACCATGATATATCTGAGTCGCGCCCGACCCGACAGACAAACGGCGTGCAATCTGCTTGGCACACTCCTCGTGAAGCTCCCTGGGCAGCGTCGCCAGAATTTCTTCATAGCGAGCCACCACCGCGACAATCACATCGTACCCACCTGACATCTTCCCGGAAGAAAAGGCAACGAAGTTGGGAAGCCCGGACAGACTCGTCTGCTGAATGCGCCGCGTTCTGCGACGCCACAGCCTGATAGAGCCATAACTCATAAGATAAATGATAGCTTCTTCAGGCGGAAGTACAATGCCCAGAAACCTTACTTCTACAGGCGTAAAAACAACAACTGCAAAAATTAACAGGTATAAAAAAACCCTTCGCAACCTGGAATTCATGCCTTGTGCAAAAGCGGTCACAAGAACCGCCAAAAGCAGAAGCGGTATAAATGTCAGATTGATGTTCAACCCGCGAGACAGCGCCTCAGCACCAGCGATATCATGCGCGACAGGCGGACTGATCCTGTGCCCGAAATAACGCATCGGCGTGACGCCATTGGACGAGGTAACGATGACCGTCCTGCCAGACAGGATGGAAGAACCGAGATTCCCTTCAAGGAACGATTTTGCGGAAATCGTCGGTATAGACTCTGGGTCTACGGAAAAGTCTGGATAGTAGTTTCCATCAGACTTTGGCTTGATATTGGCCAATGCAACGGAAAGAGTGCTATATTTCTTCCCGTCCAAATTTACAGAATAGGGCGCAGAAACAACAGCGTGAATGAAATTATCATTCCACGACGAAACATACACCTTATGAGAACCAAAAATTTCCGATGTCGGGATTTTTATAGAAGATGAATCGTGCGTATTCATTTCACTTGAACGCACGACAAAGCCGATATCATCACCATAGCTGTCGACAGCCCGCTTCAAGCGGGTGTCACCTTGCGGATCGATTCCATATGGAACCCGCATATCCACAAATACACGCCGGGGCATCTGGCGACGAATGCTTTCAAGGATTTTGGCTTCGCCCGCTGAATCGAGATCACCTGCGGCATCAACCGACACCACCACAATCGACGAGGGCGCTGATCGACTGATCAGGGTATAGGCGGTATTCCAGTAAATGTGGGCGATAGCCTCGGCGAAACCCAATGGCCAGGCAGGCCAAAGCGCGAGGCTTAGCAGCAGCGATATTCCGATCGGGGATCGCAAGAAAGTTCGCATGGACCGTCGCACAGTGGATTACACCATAGGCTTAGTCCAAAATGGTTTAGATCACCTTACCGTTACCCATTGGGTGCAACGGGAGCCCGGATATCCGCCATTTCAGGCCGCCAGCGATGGGTCCAGACGGGCCAAACTGCGGTCCAGCATCAGCAATTGCCACAGGATACGGCTGTTGTCGGCGCGGCCTGCGATATGGGATTCGGCCAGGGCAACCATGTGGCCTGCCTCGAACCAGCCCGTGCGGGCGAGCGTGCCGCCGCTGGCCACGGCGCGGGCCTGCTGGGCCAGTGGGCCGCGCAGCCAGGCGGCGATGGGGGTGACGAAGCCCATCTTGGGGCGGAACAGCACGTCGTCAGGCAAGTAGCGGCGCATGGTCTGCTTCATCAGCCATTTGCCGGTGGCGCCGTGGACGCGCATGCTTTCGGGCAGGCGCGTGGCGAATTCGACCAGGCGATGGTCGAGCAGGGGCTCGCGCGCTTCGAGGCTGACGGCCATGCTCGTGCGGTCGACCTTAGTCAGGATGTCGCCGGGCAAGGTGAACGTGAGGTCGGCATATTGGGCGCGGTCGAGGCCGCTGCGAGCCGGGGCCTCGCGCATCAGGGCGAGCAGGGGCTGTTCGGCGCGATAGGCGCCGCGCAGTGCCAGAAAATCGGGCGAATAGAGGCGCTCGCGCCCCTCGGGCGCGGTGACTGCGAGGGCGCGCGCATAGCCGAGGTCGCCATCCTGCGCGAGCGCGAGGAACGTCGCCTTGGCCCGCAGGGGGCGCGGCGCCCAGTCGGCCTTGGGATAGAGGCGCCCGAGCGTGCCGAACAGGGGCCCGCGCAAGGATTGGGGGACAAGCGCACGCACCTGTTCCTCGCGGTGGTGGAAGACCTGACGGCGATAGCCGGCAAAGGCCTCGTCCGCGCCGTCGCCCGAGAGGGCCACCGTCACATGTTCGCGGGCCAGTTCGCACACCCGCAAGGTCGGCAGGGCCGAGGCATCGGCGAAAGGCTCGTCGAACAGGCCAACGAGGCGATCGATCAGCTGGAAATCGTCGGACGAGACCATGCGCTCGTGGTGGTCGGTGCCATAGCGGCGCGCGACTTGTGCGGCCCAGCCGGTTTCGTCCAGCCCGGCCACGTCGAAGCCGATCGCACAAGTCTTGACCGGATCGGCGCTGGCCTCGGCCATCAGGGCCACGACGGTCGAACTGTCGACCCCGCCCGACAGGAAGGCCCCCAGCGGCACGTCGGCAGCCATGCGCGAGGTGACCGCCTTGCGCAGGCGGTGGAGTAGATGGGCTTCGAGGTCGCGCTCGCTCGCCGTGTCGCGCTCGGCGAACGAGACCTGCCACCAGCGGACGGGCGACGGCGGGGGCGCATCGTGGCGCAGCAGGCGATAATGACCCGCGCCCAGCTTCTCCACGCCTGCAAAAATCGAGCGGTGATCGGGGACGAAGCCCCAGGCCAGATAGTCTTCCACCGCCAGCGGATCGAGCGTCCGCCGCAGCATCGGATGGGCCATCAACTGCTTGAGTTCGGACCCGAAAATCACGCTGCCATCGGCCAGCGTGGCCATGTGGAGCGGCTTGACCCCGAACCTGTCGCGCGCCAGCAGCAGGGTGCGCGCGCGCAAGTCGTAGAGCGCGAAGGCGAACATGCCGTTGAACCGCGCGAGGCAATCGAGGCCCCAGTGCTGCCACGCGGCAAGGATCACCTCGCTGTCGCCATCGGTGTGGAACTGCGCGCCCAGAGCCTGCAATTCACGGCGAAGCTCGCGGTAATTGTAGATCTCGCCATTGAAGACCAGCATGGCCGAGCCATCGGTGCTGGCCATCGGCTGGGGCGATCCGGCAAGGTCGATGATCGAGAGGCGGCGATGGCCAAGGCCCACGCCCGGCGCGGTCCAGATTCCCTCCCCGTCGGGTCCGCGATGGGCGATCACGTCGCCCATGGCCTGAAGCCGGGCTGGATCGACCGGTTTCATCCCCTGGGTATGGAAAATGCCCGCAATGCCACACATGGCCTTGATCTTACTCCTTTACGCCCGAAGAAACAGCATCAATCCACGGGCCCAGCGGCCCGAGCGCGGCCACGAAGGCCGCAACGCCCTGCGCAGGATCGTCGGCGTCGGACGACACGATCAGGGTGGCCGTGGGCCGTGCGCGCAGCAAGAGGCGGTCGGCCATGGTCCACAGTTTGAGGCGGGCATTGCTGCTGCCCAGCCAGGCCGCAGTGCCCTGCCCCTGACGATACCAGGTGACCGTCAGGCGATGGACCGGGCCCGGCGCCTGAATCATCTGGGCCTCGCCCCCGGCAATCGGCGCGGCGGACATTTCCCAGGCCCAGCCACTGTCAGGCGGCAAGGCGCCTTCGCCAAAACCACCCGCCTCGCGCCCTTCGCCCTGCCCGGCATAGAGCGCAAAAGAAACGTCGACGACATGGCCCTGTCCATCGGCATAACGGCCCAGCAGGCGATGATCGGCCCCGCTGTGGCGCGGTTGCCATGGCCAGCGTGGCGGCTCGGCCACGCGGTGCCAGCCGGGCACTGTGGGAAGGTCGATCCGCGCAGGCAGCGGAGCCGCCAGGCGATTGGCCGCCGCGCCCCAGCCGATACAGGCCAGCGCCACAGCCGCGACGAGGCCGAGCGCCACGCGCGCATCGATCCTGAGCCTTGCCAGCCCTGCAAGGCGCGCATCGGCCAGAATCGCCCCGGCGTCGATCGGGCATTCCTCGCGCGGGCGGTCGAAGAAACGCCAGCCCGCCAGCATGGTCAGCACCATGACCACCGCGAAGAAAATCCAGCCATAGAAGATGTGATCGAACCCGGCGGCAAAGGCGATCCCCCGCCAGCCCGCGATCACGATGGTCCCCCAGGCGCGCACCCCGTTGGCGAGGATCGGGACGACGAGGCTGAGCGCCATGAAGGCCACGCGGCGCGGCCACGAACGGAAGCAGACCTGACAGACGAGCACGCCATAGGCGATCATCGCGATCAGGAATTTCACCCCCGAGCAGGCCTCGGCCACCTTGAAATAGCCCGCCGGGACCGTGATGAACACGCCGTCGAGCGTGGCGGGAATGCCCGCAAGGTGCAGCAGGACCATGACGATCCGCGCCGTCACCGTCTGGAGCGCGGGGATCAGTTCATCGCCGAAGGGCACGAGGAACAGCATGTAGGCGAGCGGAAACAGCAGCCCGGCCCCGACCCTTGGCCCCAGCAGCGCGAGCAGGCTGGCCTGAAACATCAGCACCACCGCCGTCTGCGTGACGAGCGCCACCCCGGCAAAATCGCCCAGAACCCACAGGAACCCGGCCCCGGCAAACAGCACGAGGCCCGGCCACCAGCCTTGCGGCGGCAGCGCCAGCACCGCCCTTGCCCGCAAGCTCACCAGCCAGACGAGGATCGCGGGGACGAGCAGGATGTGGTTGTAGGTCGAACTGTCCCACCACTGCCCGGCCATCGCCCGCCAGTCGCCAAAGAACAGGGCGATCAGCGCCAGCCAGCATAGCCCAAGGCGTACAAGCGGGCCGCGCCATGAGGATGGAAGAAAGAGCGAGCCCCCCTCAGGCAAGACCGAAACCCAGCAATTGGGGCAGCGGGGCGAGCATCCGGTCCCAGCCATAGCGTTCGCACACCAGCGCGCGGGCCGCGCGGCCCATGGCCTGACCCCGGCGCGGATCGGACAGCAGGCGCACGACCCGCGCGGCCAGTTCTTCCGAGGCAATCGGCGAGAGCGCGAAATGGGTGCCGTCGCTCCCGGCAAGGCCGGTTGCCGCCTGCGGGCTGAGCAGGACCGGGCGGCCCATCGCCATGGCTTCGAGAACCTTGTTCTGCACCCCGCGCGCCAGCGCCAGCGGGGCCACGACCAGATCGGCCCCGGCCAGCCACGGGCGCACATCGGGGACGGCGCCGGTCACCCGCACGCCGTTTTCGCCATCGAGCGCGCAGACGCTGCGGGCAGGCGCGCGGCCCACCACGTTGAACTGCGCCGCCGGAAAGCGCCCGCGAACCAGCGGCATGACATGGCGGGCAAAATGGATCGCCGCCTCGACATTGGGGGGATAGTCCATCTGCCCGGTGAACACGATCTGCGGCCCGGCGCTTGTCATCTCAGGCGCAGGGGCAACGCCGGCAGGATCGAACAGGGCGGTGTCGATGCCGTTGCCCATCGCGCGCACGTCGCACTGCGCGGCGCGGCGCGGGCCCAGCCGGGCGCGGAACAGCGCGGCTTCCTCCTCGCTCACGAACAGGCTCGTCGTCGCGCGGCGGGCAACGCGCGCCTCGAACCGGCGCAGGAGCCAAGCCTCGCGCATGTAGGCAGGCGCGGCGGGTGTCGGGCGGCGCGCATATTGGGCGAACTTGGCCGAATCGACATCGACGAAATCCATCACCACCCGCCCGGCAAAGCGCGCAGGCACATAGCGCGCCATTTGCCCTGAAAAGACGTAGATCGCGCTGATCGGGCGCTCGGCCAGAACCTTGCGGACATAGCGCGCCAGACGTCCGCTCGCAAAGGCGGTGAGGCTGAGCGGTTGTCCCGTGACCAGCGCGACAAGGCCCGCGCCCACCAGCGAGGCGCGGCGGCGGACGAGGCAATGGCTGGCGGCCAGTGCTGCCAGTTCGCCCTCGTGGGCCATATCGTCGGCATTGTCGGCCAGACAGGCGACATGGACCGGCGCCATGGCGGCCAGCGCGCGCAGGACATGGTGCGAGCGGATCTTGTCGCCCCGGTCGGGCGGGAACGGGATGCGGTGGGCGAGGAACAGGATTTCGCTCATGACGCTCAGGCCAGACCCCGCGCGATGAACGGCCCGAGCAGGTTGGCGAGCGGCAGGGGCAGTTTTTGCCAGGCGCGGATGCGGGCCTGATAACGCGGGCTGCGCGGATCGACATCGCGCGGCTGCGCGCCATCGGCCGTCCAGTGGGCATAAGCCAGCGGCTCGGGCGTGAAGCCCCAGTTGCGCTTGAAGTGATAGGCGCCTGAATCGAGCTTGGAGCGCCCGAAATCGAAACGGTCGGCCCCGCGCCGCCGTGCATGGTTCATCAGCGCGTGATACATCACGTCGTTGGCGCGCAAGGCCCGCGCCGCCTGCACGCCCCCGCCCCAATAGGGCATGACCGCGCCGCGATGGTAGAGACTGAGCACGCTGGCGACGGGTTCCCCCTCGTGCAGGACGGTCAGGATGTCGGCACTCTCGCCCATGCGGGCGAGCACTTCGCGGAACAGGCGGCGGGGAAAGACCGGGGTGCCCAGATTGCGCACCGATTCGCTGTAGACGCGATAGTGCCAGTCCTGATCCTGCGCGCTGGTGCCGGTGCGCACGGTCAGGGCCTGCCCCAGCCCCTTGCGCAGTTCGGCGCGCTGCTTGCGCGGGACGGCCAGAAGCTGGGCCTCGTCGTCGGCGGCCAAGGGGCGAACGAAACCGGCGTGGCTGTCGCGCTTTATGTGCCAGCCAGCGGTCTCGGGCAGAATGCCGCCGCGCAGTTCGATGGTCGGGCTGCGCAAGCCTGATGCGAGGGCCTGTGCGGCCTGAGCCAGTGCGGGCGCTGCCGCCGGATCGCCGATGATCCCCCCTCCCACAGCAAAGCCGGTCGAGACGAGCGCGCGCCCGAACAGCAGCGAGGACACCGCATGGAGCGGCAGCGCGGCGACGATCACCCCAGCCTGCTCGGCCAGCAGCAGGCGCGTGGCATGGCCGCTGGCCGCGCTGATCGCGTCGAGCCAGGCGGGCTCGTGAAACACGCTGGCCCCGCTTTCCCCGGCCAGAAAGCGGGCATAGGCGGCGCTGTCGGCAGGCCCGGCCTCGCGCACTTGCGGCGGTTCGAGGCGGAACGGCGCGTTCATGCCGCGACCTGCGCTTGCGCGTCGAGGCGGGCGGCCTCGCGCGCGGCGACCGCCGCCATCGGCTCCCATGCAAAATCGCGGACCACGCGCGCCAGCTTGGGGGCCATCGCCGCCAGCCGCGAATAGTGGCGCAGGCGCGAGCGCAACGGAGCATCGCTGCGGCGCGGCTGGTCGGGGTCGATCTCCCACGGGTGGAAATAGAACGCCGCCGGGCGGCCTTGCGCGTTGACTTGCGCAATTGCCCAGCGCGAAAAGGCATAAGGCAGCAGGCGGAAGAAACCCCCGCCCCCTGCCGCCAGCCGCCGCCCTGCGAGCAGCGCGGTCGTCACCGGAATTTCGACCAGCGGCGCATCGGCCAAGGGGCGAAAGGCAAAGCGCGGCGCCTCAGGCCAGCCATAGTGATCGTGGACCACCGGGGCGACGCTGGAGGAATAGGCATAGCCTGCCTGCGCCAGCACGCGGTGCGCCCAGGGCGTGCGCGCGTCGATCGAGAAGCTGGGCGCGCGATAGCCGGTCACGCGCTGGCCGCTGGCCTGTTCGAGCGCATCGCGCGCACGGGCCAGATCGGCGGCAAAGCGCGCGGCATCGAGCGTGAAGACGCGGGCATGGTCCCAGCCGTGGCTGGCGATCTCGTGCCCGGCCTGCGCGATGCGCGCGATCAGGCGCGGGTGGCGCTGCGCCACCCAGCCGAGCGTGAAAAACGTGGCCTTGACCCCTGCCCCGTCAAACAGCGCCAAAATCGCCTCGACATTGCGTTCGACGCGCGATTCCAGCCCGTCCCAGTCGGCGCGGTCGATCACGCGCTCGAAAGCGCCGACCTGAAACCACTCCTCGACATCGACGGACAGGCCGTTCAGCACGGGTTGGGCCGATACAACAGGCATGACAACAAAAGCCCCTCAGGCAGGCCAGACAATCGGCAGGCGGGACAACAGGCAGGCGAGCGGAAAGAACGGTCAGGCAGCGCGCTTGGGGCGGTCGCTCTCGAACCATTCGATCAGCATGGTCAGGACGTGGCGGATCGCCTGTTCCTGTTCGGCCAGACGGCCCTCAAGATGGCCGATCCGCGTGGTCGCGGTGTCGAGCGCGCTTTCGAGGGCCTGACGACGGGCCTCTGCCGCCTGAGCTGCTTGTTCCTGTGCTTCCGCATCGTGTGCCGGGGCGGCGGCTTGCTGTGCCTGCGCCGCGCGCATGTCGGCCAGTTCGATCACGGCCTGCTGCAATTCGGCGATCTGCTCGTCGCGGCTGCGCAAGGACGCCTCGATAGCCTCCATGTCGAGCGCGGGCTGACCTTGCGCGCGGCCTTCTTCGGCGTGGAAGCGGTCGACCGTCAGGCCAAGGGCCTCCGCACGGGGGGCGGGCGCCTTGGCCGCGGGGGCACCTTCCTGAGGCTGGGCATCCTGCGCCATGTCGTCGAGCACGGCCTGCAAGAGCCCCGCATCGATCCGGTTGACCTGTTCGAGCGCGCCGGCGAGCAGCAGGCGGCTGACGATCTGGTTGATCCGGCGCGGTACCCCGCCGCTCGCGCGGGCGAGTTCGGCATAGACGCGCGGCTCGAACGAAGGCGTGCCATGCCACCCGGCGCGGGTCAGCCGATGCTCGACATAAGGGCCCACTTCGGCGGCCCCCATCGGCGCAAGATGGTGCATGGCGATCACCCGCTGGCGCAACTGCTCCAGATCGGGCGAGGTTTGCAGGAGGGTGCGAAACTCGGGCTGGCCGAGCAGCAGGATCTGGAGCAGCGGCTGCGCGCCCAACTGGAAGTTGGAGAGCATCCGCAGTTCTTCCAGAGCGCCGACCGAAAGGTTCTGCGCCTCGTCGACCACGAGCAGGCAGCGGCGCCCGGCGCGCGCTTCCTCGTGCAAAAAGGCCTCGATCCGGGCGAGCGCGCTGGCCTTGTCGTGACCCGCGACATCGAGCCCGAAGGCGCGCGCGGCCATGTGGACCAGTTCCTCGCCATCGAGGCGGCTGGTCACGATCTGGGCGGCGGTGAGTTGCGCGGGATCGACACTGGCGAGCAGGTGGGCGGCCAAAGTCGACTTGCCCGCCCCCACCTCGCCGGTGATGACGATGAAGCCTTCGGCCTGGGCCAGGCCATAGCCGAGATAGGACAGCGCCTTCTTGTGGGTGGCGCTCTCGAAGTAGAAGTCGGGGTCGGGCGTCAGCTGGAAAGGACGCGCCGAAAGCCGGTAGAAATCATCGTACATGGGCGTTCCGCTCCTTTACCGTCACAGCGTATAGCGCAAGCCGAGCAGGCCCGTCACTTCAAGTTGATCCGCCGTCAGCTGGCGGCTGACCCCGTCGATCCCGACCGAGGCGGTTGCCGTCAGCCTGTCGGCCAAACGGCGGAAATACGAGGCATAACCGCCATAGGCATTGGTCCGGCCCAGCGTGCTTGTCCCGCTATCATACCAGGTGTCGAAGACCGCCACGCTGAAGCTCGATTCCCGATCAATCGGCGCGGAAACCCCGGCGTCGACATACCAGTTCTGGTCGACCGTGCCATTGGCCACCCCCAGCACCGTGCCCGGCGCGGCAATGAACCGGCGATGGGCATAGCCTGCCCCCACGGCCAGCCGCAGGCGGCCCATGGCAAAGCCATAGGTCGCATTGACGCCGCGTGCGCGGAACACCGAGGAATTGACCGACGAGAGCGCCCCGTTGACGCACCCCCCGCCCGCCGCGCCCAGGCCACAGCCCGAAAAGCCCCCGCCGCCCAGATTGGGCATCGCGGTGAAGTCGGTCGGCACCCCGCGCAACGCATTGTCGAGGCCCGAGCCGAAGCCCGAGATCCCGTCGTAGACCGACAGGCTGAACGCGCTGCGCGTGTTGGGCGCATAGGAGAAGCTGCCGAAATAGGTCGTGCTGTCATAGCGCCGCCCGACAAAGGCCGAAAGCGAGGTGCGGCGGCTGGGCCGCCACATCACGCCCACGTCCCAGGTGAGGCCGTCGCTGTCGTAGGCGATCTGGCGCGGCGCGCTCTTGTTCGTGACATAGCGCCCGTCGCGGCCGATCACCGGCGTCACCCCATCGGGCCCGCGCAAGGCATCGCGCGAGGACACCCGGATATGCTCCCAGCCCACGTCGCCCACGAGCTGGACCGTGCGGCTGACCGGAAGGGTCGCGCGCAAGCCCACGCGCTTGTCGTCGATGCGCTGGTCGAGGTTGGAAATGTCCTCGCGGTCCCAGCCCGCGCTGGCGGTCAGGCCTACGGGCAGGATCACCCCCGGCTTGACCCCGGCGGACACTTGCGCCGACTGCATGATCGAATGGTCGAACACATCGACCCGCGTGCCGTCGGCGGCAGGGCGATAGCCGTTCTTCTGGTCAAGCTTGGAATAACCGGCCATGTACGAGGCATTGACCCCTACGTCGCCGACATGGGTGGTGAGCTGGGGCGCGGCATAGACCGAATAGATCTGGCTGACCGAATCGTTGGGCGAATAGGGGTTGAGCGAGGTCGAGCCATTGGCTTCGAGCCGGGTGCGCGCGGCCAGGGCGCCCACATCGATGCTGAGCGTGCGCGGCACGATCTGGTGCGAAACGCGCGCCATGCCCGAAATGGTATTGGTATCGCCCACCCGGCCCTTTTCCACGAAGCGGTGTTCGTAGCGGACCGAGACCTGCCCTTGCGTGCGCCGCCCGGCCAGCGTCGCGTCCACCCCGGCGGCGAGCGTGGTATAGGTCAGCACGTCGTTGCCCGGCGTGATCTGGGCCAGCAGGTTCTGCGAGGCCTCGATATAGGGGCGGATCGTCGTGCGCGCAGACGAGCCACCGACACGGGCGCTGTGCCCCCCATGAAGGCCGCCTTTATCCCGTGCATCTGCGTCCTGATCACCCGACACGGCATCATCGCCGGTCGCCTGATAGGGCATGCTCTGGGCATGGGCGCTCGCCCCGGCCAGCACGCCGGCCAGAAGCCCGCCAAGGACAAGAGAAGGCGCCCGCATCACTCTTTATACCCGTAATACGTGCCAAACCGCCGCCCGGTGGGCGAGAAGCGGGTGCCATTGAGCAGAAGCTTGATATCCGCGCAGCCCGAGAGCATCCCCACCGCATCGCGCAAGGCGGCCTCGCCCGTCACATCGGCGCGCACCACCATGACCGCCTGCCCCACATGCATCGCCAGTTCGGACGCGGGCGAAGCCGCGAGCGCGGGCGGGCTGTCGAAGATGACGATCCGGCTGGGCGCCTGGGCGGTCAGCCGGTCGAGGATCGCGCGGGTGCGGGCCGAAGCGAGGTATTCGGTGTCCGAGCCGGTCTGGTTGCCCGCAGGCAGCACGGCCAGACCCGAAATGTCGGTCGGGATGATGCAGTCTTCCACCCGCACTTCGGGATCGGCCAGCGCATCCATCAGCCCCGGCCCGCCCGGCAGGCCGAGCGTGGAGAGCACCGAAGGCTTGGCGAAATCGGCATCGACAAGCAGAACCTCGTTGTCCTTTTCCGCCGCGATCGACAGCGCGAGGTTGACCGCGCAGAACGTCTTGCCCTCGCCCGGCAGGGCCGAGCAGATCAGGATGCGCTCGCCATGGGGCGCCGTGCGCCCGGCCCGCGAATCCGCGGCGGTCAGCAGCAGATGGCGCTTGATGATGCGAAATTCCTCAAGCAGCGCGCTCACCGGCCCTTCGGGATCGATCAGGCACTGTTCGCGCAGCAGGCGCCGGTCGACCGGACGGGGCGGCGTGCGGAACCGCTGGCGCGAGGGAATGCCTTCGAGCGCCGCCGCATTGGCCGCCGCCTGATCGGGCACGGGCACGAAGACCTGCGCCCCCGGCGCGGCAAAGGCAGGCGCCGGTGAGGCCGGGGCATCAGGCGCCGGGGCAACCGGTTCGCTGGCAGGGACAGGTTCAGACGCCGGGCTGGCCGACAGAGGGGCGGCAGGCGGAAGATCGGCAGGCGCAGCACTGACAGGGGGCGCACTGGCAGGCGGCACGGCAACCGGGGGCTTTGCTGCCACCGGGTGAACCGACCCCACCCGCATATAGCTGCGGAAATCGAACGAACCGTCGGCCCGCTCGATCAGCGAGGCCCGCGCCGGACGCCTGACCCGATCAGGCGCCTTTCCGTCCTGCCCGATGCCATCCTGTCCGGTGCCGTCCTGCCCGCTTTCCGTTGCGCCGGCGCGCGGTTCCTTCCCCGGTTGGCCCGAAGGCGTCGGCGTGTCGTCGTGATCGTTCATGTCCGCCCCCTTCATGCCACCATCCGCCGTTTGATGAACTCTACAGCCATCAGCACCATCAGCACCAGCACCAGTCCGGCGACACCGCCGCCAAACAGGCGCAACTGCTTCCACTGCCCGGCACGCGCCGCGGCCGTCTGGGTGAGCGAGACCGAACCCAGAACGACCATGCCGGTCGCGCGTTCCAGCTGGGCGGTCGTCGCATAGCTCGACCGCAGCTGGGCCATGGCAAAGGCCACCCCGCAGCCCGCCGCCACACCCACCACCAGCACCAGCACCAGCATCAGGGGCCGGTCGGGCGCGGAAGGTCCGCGCGGGGTGGTCGGCGGATCGATCACCTCGAACTTGACCGAGTTGTGCTCGCTCTCGACCTGACCGCGCAGGCGCAGTTGCTCGCGGTCGCGCAGGAGCTTGTCGTACTGGTCCTTGAGCACGTCGTAATCGCGGTTGATGCGCGAGGCTTCGGCGGCAACTGCCGGTTCGCTGTACTGCTGGCCGGTGAACTGGGCGATTTCCTGCTGAAGCGAGGTCTTGCGCGATTGCAGCGCGACCAGGCTCGCCTCGCGATCGGCCTTGATCGACTGGAGCGAGGCATAGGCCGGGTTGGGCGTTCCGGCATGGGTGCCTTCGGCCGAAGCCTGACGCTGGAGGCTGGCGATCTGGGCCTTGGCAGCCTGGACATCGGGATGGTTGTCGGTCAGCCCGCGCGCGCGCATCGAGGCCAGATCGGCCTGGGCCTGCGCCAGCGCGCCACGCGCGCCACCTTGCGCACCGGGAATGGTGATCGTGGGCGGCGTGCCCGAAAGCTGGCCATTGATCGAGGCCAGCGCGCTCTGCGCGGCCAGAAGATCGGATTCCACCCCGCGCAGCTCCGAACGCGCCCCCTCCAGCTTGCCCGCGAGCGAGCCGGTGCCGGGCATGAGGTCGGCGTTCTTGGCCTCGAACTCCTGTCGCTTCTGCTCGGCGGCTTCCAGATCCTTCTGACGGTCGGCCAGTTGCTGGTCCATGAAGGCCAGCGTGTCGGTCATCTCGCCGCGCCCGCCCGCGAGGTTTTCCTCGCGGAAGATGTCGATCATCTTTTGCACGATGTCCTGCGCGAGCTTGGCGTTCTGCGCATCGGTATAGGAACCGCGCCCCGAGGTCGCGCTGATCTCGAACAGGTTGTCCTGCTGGCTGACCACCTTGATCTGCGTCGACAGGCCCGCAACCGCCGATTCCATCTGCTTGTCGGTGGTCACCTTGTCGCCCAGACGGGTCGCGCGGACGACCTTTTCGAGGTTGACCGAACTCGTCAGCGTCTGGCGCACGCGGTCGATGTCGCGCTTGGCATCGCCCCCGATGCCGATCTGGTCGGAAAGCACGTCGTCGATCTGGATGAAGATGCGCGCCTTCGATTCGTAGGTGTTGGGCACCATGGCCACGACCAGCCATCCCAGCAGGCACACCACCCAGGCAACGCCCAGCGCCAGCCAGCGCCGGTGCCAGATGCCATAGAGGGCGATCCGCAGTTCATCGAGGATGTTGCTCATCGCCCGTGCATCCTGTTCGCCCGCCCGCTCAGAACGCGCTCTCGGGAATGATGATCACGTCGCCGGGCATCAGCATGACGTTGGCGCGGGTATCGCCCTTGCGCAGGAGATCGGAGATGTGGACGGCATATTCGGTCTGCTTGCCGGTGGTCTTGTCGAAACGCACCAGCCGTGCGCGGTTGCCCGCCGCATATTCGGAAAGCCCGCCCACCGCGATCATCGCGTCGAGCAGGGTCATGTTGGCGCGATAGGGGATCGAGGCGGGCTTTTCGGTGGCGCCCACCACGCGGACCTGCTGGCTGAACGTACCGGCAAACTTGTTGACGATGACCGAGACGATCGGTTCCTGAATATACTGCGAAAGCTGAAGCTTGATGTCTTCGGCCAGCATCGAGGGAGTCTTGCCCACGGCGGGCATGTCGGTGATCAGCGGCGTCGTGATGCGCCCGTCGGGGCGCACCTGCACCGAAGCGCCCAGCTCCGGGTTGCGCCACACGAAGATGGTCAGCTCGTCGAGCGGGCCGATCACATATTCCTCGCCCGGCCCTTCCTGAAGCGCCACGAACGAGGCAGGCGGCAATTGCGGCGCATGGCCGGTGCCCGCGCAGCCGCTCAAGCCTGTCGCCAGAACCCCGGCCAGCAGCATGCCCCGCGCCACCATGCCCCGCTTGCGGCCAGACCGCGCGGAAAGGCCGGAAACGGAACCGGCAGGCGTGAGGCCGGAATGGGACGACATCAACAATAGTCCTTTGCTTGGCACTGCATCCCCAAGGGGATCACCGGGCATCTTGGCTAAGCATTACCCCGTATCGAGGGCAGGCCGGGCCGCTGTCTTGCGCCCAATCTATGGGGAGAAAGGGTGAAGATAGGGTTAGTCTTGTTGCCCGCAGCCCTTGTCGGCAAGCCGCTTGGGGGCCCAGGTCCCAATTCGGGACGGCCCATTTCGCAAAGGTTAAACGGCGTTTGGGACGTCTGGTCCCAAACGCCCGTTTCCAAGCGTTCGGCACCGGCCCGAAATTCGCCTCGTCGGCGAATTTCAGATCGAATGCTCAAATCAGGATTTCAGCCGCCGGGCCATGGCCAAGGAAGGCCGAGGGACTGGCGCTCGCGCCATAGGCCCCGGCACAGAACACCGCGACCAGATCGCCCTCCTGCCCGTCGGGCAACCCGGCCCGGTCGGCCAGACGGTCGAGCGGGGTACACAGGCACCCCACCACGCTCGCCGCTCCAGCCACCGGCGCGCCCATCTGCCCCGCCAGCGCCAGCGGATAGTTGCGGCGCACGACCGTCCCGAAATTGCCGCTGGCGGCCAGTTGGTGGTGCATGCCACCATCGACGACGAGGAAGACCTCGCCCCGGCTTTCCTTGCGCTCGACGATCCGCGTCAGGTAAACCCCGGCCTCGCCCACCAGATAGCGCCCGAGTTCGACCGCAAGGCGCGTCTCGCGCAAGACAGGCGGGCAATCGGCGAGCAGGTCGGCCAGCCCCGCCCCCACCATGGCCAGATCGAGCGGCGCATCACCGGGAAAATAGGGAATGCCAAAGCCCCCGCCCAGATTGAGCGCGGGCAGGCTCACCCCGGCCTCGCCCGCCAGACGCACGGCCAGATCGAGCGTGGCGGCCTGCGTGGCATGGACCGCCGCCGCATCGAGCGCCTGGCTCCCGGCAAAGATATGAAAACCCCGCCATTCCGCGCCGGATTGGGCAATCTGGCGCGCCAGCGGCGCAGCACGTTCCGCGTCCACGCCAAAGGGCCGCGCGCCCCCGCCCATCTTCATCCCCGATCCGCGCAAGTCGAAATCGGGATTGACGCGAATGGCCAGCCGGGGCCGCCGGTCGAGGCCTTGCGCGAGGGCGAGCGCGCGTTCAACCTCGCGCGCGGATTCGCAATGGAGCGTGACCCCGGCGGCAATCGCGGCCGACAGCTCCGCGTCGCGCTTGCCCGGCCCGGCAAACCCGGCGCGCACCGGGTCGATCCCCTGCGCCTGCAACAGCGCCAGTTCCCCGCCCGAGGCAATGTCGAACCCGTCGACGAGCCCTCCCATCAGCGCCACGAGCGGCCCGAACGGATTGGCCTTGACCGCATAGTGAAGCGCCACCCGCGCGGGCAGCGCCGCGCGCAAGGCCGCCACCCGCGCCCGCACGGCCTGGCTGTCATAGACGAACAGCGGCGTGCCATGGGCCTCGGCCAGATCGGCGGCCCGCTGTCCGGCGATGATCAGTTCGCCTTGCTGCGCAGCATAAGGCGCAGGGATGGGCCCCAAAGGCTTCACGATACGTCCCTTTCTTCATGAGCCGCGAGGGCCTGCGCGAGCCCCGCACGGTCCAGCTTGCCATTGGGCGAAAGCGGCATCGTCGCGCGCCAGTGGATCACGCGCGGCTGCATCGGGCCGGGAAGCTCGCGCGCCAGCGCCGCGCGCAGGGCCGCCTCGTCCGGCTCCCCCGCCGCCCGGCAGACCAGATGGATCGCCTGCCCCAAAGCCGGATCGGGCAGCCCGAGCGCGACCGCCTCGGCCACCAGCCCGGTCGCCAGCGCCGCGTCCTCGATCTCCTGCGGGCTGACCCGCAGGCCCGAAGTCTTGATCATCGCGTCGCGCCTCCCGACGAAATGGAGCAGCCCCGCGCCATCGCGCCGCACCCGGTCGCCCGACCACACGGCCCGCCCGCCCAGCATCGAAAAGGCAGGGGCCGGACGGAACCGCTCGGCCGTGCGCGCCTCGTCCTGCCAATAGCCCTGCGCGACGAGCGGGCCGGCGTGGACCAGCTCGCCCTCCTCGTCGACGGCCGCTTCCTCGCCCCGGTCGTTGACGACCATGACTTCGGCAAAGGGAATGGCCTTGCCGATGGAGGTGGGGTGCGCGTCGATCAGGGCCGGGTCGAGGAACGTCGAACGAAACGCCTCGGTCAGCCCATACATGGCGAAAACCTGCGCTTGCGGAGCCAGCGCGCGCAGGCCCCGGACCATCGCCGGGGTCAGCGCCCCGCCCGAATTGGTCAACCGCCGCAAGGGCGCGCGCGCCGCCTCGGGCCAGTCCTGTTCGAGCAATTGCACCCAGAGCGGCGGCACGCCCGCCAGCGTGGTGATCCCGTGCCGGGCCACCGCGCGCACGACATCGCGCGGCAAAAGGTAATCGAGTGGCACCACGCTGGCCCCGGCGTACCACGCGCCGAGCAACTGGTTCTGCCCATAATCGAAGGCCAGCGGCAGGACCGCGAGCACGCGATCATCTGGCGCCAGCCCCAGATAGTGCGCCACGCTCACCGCGCCCAGCCACAGGTTCGCCTGACTGAGCATGACCCCCTTGGGCTTGCCGGTCGAACCGCTGGTGTAGAGGATCGCGGCCAGATCATCCCCGCCCACCTGCGAGGGAGGCATTGGAGAGGGAGGCAGGGGATCAAACCCGTCGAGCAGGCCCGCCACCACCGCCTCGTCATGGCACGCCGCCGCGCCCCGGTCGCCCGGTTCGAGGCTGTCGAGCCGCCCGGCATTGGCGATCAGCAGCCCCGCCCCGCTGTCGGACAGGATATGGGCCACCTGCCCGCGCCGCAGCACGGGATTGATCGGCACATGGACCAGCCCGGCGCGCACGGCAGCCAGCGGCATCAGGCAGGCGATCAGCCCCTTGCCCAGCCAGCTTGCCACCCGGCCACCCGCGCCCAATCCCGGTTGCCCGCGCATTTCGGCAGCCAGCCAAGCGGCCAGTTGCCCGACACGCCGATTTAACCCTTCATGGGTTAGCACCCCGTCCCTGAGCACCAGCGCCACCGCTTCGCGCTTGCCGCACAAGGCAAGATGGTCCAGCGGTCTGACGGTCGGAGAAAGGCAAGCGGTCACAGGGATTCCCGGGCCATCGGCCAAAGCAAGAGGATGGGGCACCGGATCGGTGACGTTGCGGGTCTATCATGCCGAACCTGAAGAAGCGCAAGCCCATCCGCGCCTTGGCGCCCTGATGCGGCGCGGCCAGGCGGCAGGGCCGTTCGACCGGCTCGACTGGCTCACCCTGCTCGCCCGCGAATGCCTTACGCCCGCCCGCCCGTTTCTCGCGGTCGCCGAAGAGGACGGGGCGATCCTCGCCCTGCCCCTGCTGCAAGGCCCCCACGGCCTTTCGGCCTGTGCCAACTGGTACAGTTTCTGGGCCCGCCCGCTCACCAATGCGCCCGACCGCGCGCCCGCGCTGATCGCCGCGCTGGCCAGAACCCTTGATGCCCCCCTCGATTTCGCCCCGCTCCCCACGCGCGAGGCGGGCTGGATGGCGCAGGGCCTGCGCGCGGCGGGCTGGCTGGCCATGGTCGAACCGGCCCACATGAACCGCCATCTCGCGCTCGAAGGCCGCGACTTTGCCACATGGTGGGCGACAAGGCCCGGCGCCCTGCGCGCCACTGTCCGCCGCAAGAGCAGGCAAGGCCAGGTCGCCTGCCGCATCACGACCACGTTCGACGAGGCCGACTGGGCCGCGTTCGAGGCAATCTACGCGGCCAGCTGGAAACCACAGGAAGCCTCCCCCGCTTTCCTGCGCGCCTTTGCGCAAGGCGAAAGCGCGGCGGGCGCGCTGCGGCTGGGCCTTGCCACGATCGAGGGCGAACCCGTCGCCGCGCAAGTCTGGAGCGTGGAGGCGCAAACCGCCTTCATCCACAAGCTGGCCCACCGCCCGCAGGCCAGCCGCGCATCGCCCGGAACCCTGCTCACCGCCGCGCTGATGCGCCATGTGATCGACATCGACCGCGTGGCCCACGTCGATTTCGGCACGGGCGATGATCCCTACAAGGCCGACTGGATGGACGATGTGCGCCCGCGCTGGCGCCTGCGCGCGCACAATCCCCGCGCCCTGATCCGCGCGCCCCTGCGCCATTGGCGCGACTGGCCCGATCTGGCACGCGGCCTTGCACGGCTCGCCACTGGCCGCACCCGGCTTGCCCCGCCCCCCGGTGATGATTAAGGGGCCGTTCAAATGCCTGATACAGTCCCCCCTGCCTCCATTCCGGCAATCGAATCCGCGCTGCGCGACCTTCTGGCCCAGGTTCTGGGGCTTTCGGCAGAGCGCGTGGGTGCCTTCACCCCCGACACCGCGCTGTTCGGCGCCCTGCCCGAACTCGATTCGATGGCCGTCGCCGGGCTCTTCACCGCGCTCGAAGATCGCTTCGCCTTCATTCTGGAGGACGACGAGATCGACGGCGATCTGGTGGAAAGCTTCGGCAGCCTGACCGCCTTCGTCACCCGCAAGCTGGGCGTCACGCAGGACCATGCCTGAAGGCCCCGCCTCCGTCCGCTGGCCCTGTCCGGGGGCCGCGACGGAGGGGGAATGGGCCCTGAGCAGCGCCGATCCGGCCCACCGGCGCCACAAAAGCACGCCCTGTGTGCTGATCGTGCCCCCGCTGTTCGACGAGATGAACCGCACGCGGCACATGCTGGCAGGCGTCATGCGCCTGCTGGCACAGGCGGGGATCGACAGCGTGCTGCCCGATCTGCCCGGCTGCGGCGAAAGCGTGCAGGACTTTTCCGCGCAGAGCCTCAACGCCTGGCGCGCGGCGATGGAAGCCGCTGCCCGGCACTTTGCCGCCAGCCATGTCCTGACCTTGCGCGGGGGCGCGCTGGTCGCCCCGCCCGCGCTGCCGGGCTGGGAACTCGAACCGTGCAGCGGCCATGCCCTGCTGCGCACGATGCTGCGCGCCCACACTTTTGCCCAGCGCGCCACCGGACGCCGCGTGGACAGCGCGGCCCTGCTCGAACAGGGGCGCGAAACCGGCCTAGAGCTTGCCGGCTATCGCTGTGGCGCGGCGCTGATCGCCGGGCTTTGCGGGGCGGAACCGGCGGGCGAAGGGCGCCGCGTGCTCAGCCTGTCCGATCTGGGCCAGAGCGCGCCCTGGCTGCGCGCCGAACCGGCGCCGGCCCCGGCGCTGGCGCAAGCTCTCGTCGCCACGATCCGCGCCGATCTCGCGCGCGAGGATGCGGCATGAACCGGATGGTCGTGCCCTTCGTGTGCGAGGACAGCGTGCTGTTCGGCACGCTCGACCTTGGCGCGGCGAGCGGGGCAACCGGCCTGCTGATCGTCTCGGGCGGGGGCGAAATCCGCGCGGGAAGCTGGGGCGGACAGGCCCGGCTGGCCACGCGTCTGGCCAACGAGGGCATCCCGGTGTTCCGCTTCGACCGGCGCGGGGTGGGCGAAAGCTGCGGGACCAATCCCGGCTTCCGCGCGCTCGGGCCCGACATCGCCGCCGCGCTCACCGCGTTTCGCGCCGCCGCCCCCCATGTAAAACGCATCGTCGCCTTCGGCAATTGCGACGGGGCGAGCGCACTGATGCTCCACGCCGCCGCCATCGGCGGGATCGACGCGCTCGTGCTGGGCAATCCCTGGACGCTTGAAGAGGCCGGGGAAGATGCTGGCGAAGAAGATGGCCCGCAGGCCGGAACGCCCGCCCATTCCGCCGCCTCCCTGCGCCGCCATTACTTGCGGCGCCTGACCGATCCGCGCCAGTGGCTGCGGCTCGCGCGCGGGGCGGTCGATCTCAAGGGTCTGGCGCTGGGCTTGCGCATGGCCGCCCGGCCCCAGCCGCCTTCGGCGCTGGCCGCCCGCCTCGCGGCAGGCCTTGCCGCCTTCGAGGCGACTTGCGGGGGCGATGCGCTGGTCCTGCTGGCCGAGGGCGACCGCACGGCCCAGCTTTTCCGCGCGCATTGGCCCAAGGGCGACACGCGCATTCTCGGCCACGCCAGCGCCAGCCACAGCTTTGCCGACGAAGCCGCACGCGAATGGCTGTTCGCGCGGCTGCTGCTGGCCTGCGCCTGAAAACTTGCGGATGAGCCCCGGATCAAGTCCGGAGCCCTCCGCCACTCCGTGATCCTCAGGCGTCAGCCAGTTGCTGCGCGGCAAAGTCCAGTTCGGCCAGAAACCGCTCGGCGTCGAGCGCGGCCATGCAGCCGGTGCCCGCTGCCGTCACGGCCTGACGGTAGGTGTGATCCATCACGTCACCACAGGCGAACACGCCGGGGATCGCCGTCTTGGGCGTGCCGGGCTGGACCACGAGATAGCCGCTCTCGTCGAGGTCGAGCTTGCCCGCAAACAGGCTGGTGGCCGGGGCATGGCCGATCGCCACGAAGGCGCCGTCGGTTTCGATATGGCTGCCCTCGCCCGTCACGGTGTCGACCAGTTCGACCGCCTTGAGGCCACCGGCCATCGGATCACCGACAAAGCTGGCGACGGCCTTGTTCCACAGCACGCTGACCTTGGGATGGGCCTTGAGGCGCTCCTGAAGGATGCGTTCGGCGCGCAAGGTGTCGCGGCGGTGGATCAGGGTGACGTGTTCGGCATGGTTGGTGAGGTAGAGCGCCTCTTCGACGGCGGTGTTGCCCCCGCCGATCACCACGACCTTCTTGCCGCGATAGAAGAACCCGTCGCAGGTCGCGCAGGCCGAAACGCCCTTGCCCGAAAGCAGTTGCTCGCCCGGAACGCCCAGCCACTTGGCCTGCGCGCCGGTCGCGATCACGAGGGTATCGGCTTCGTAGATGTCGCCGCTGTCACCCGTGGCGCGGAACGGCGGGCCATCGAGGGTGATGTCGGTGATCGTGTCCCAGATCATGCGCGTGCCGACATGTTCAGCCTGGGCCTGCATTTCCTGCATCAGCCACGGGCCCTGGATCACGTCGCGGAAACCGGGATAGTTTTCAACGTCGGTGGTGATCGTCAGCTGTCCGCCGGGCTGGAGGCCCTGGACCACGATCGGCTCCATACCGGCGCGCGCGCCATAGATCGCGGCGGTCAGGCCAGCCGGGCCGGAACCGATAATGAGCATGCGGGTCTTGTGCGTCGTCGCCATAGGGGGTCTCCTCCAGTGGCGGGCGAGATAGGGGCTGAACGGCCAAATTGCCAGCCCCAGCCTGCCAGAACCGGCCCAACAAACACGGCCCTACAGACACGACCGGGCAAATGGGCCGGAAGGATCAGCGCCCCGGAATGGCCTCCAGAGCGCGGCTGACGACGGTTGCCGCCGGGGTCGGCTTGGAAACCAGCACCCCGCCCAGCTTGCGCACCGATTCCTCCATGCGGTCCGGGTCGCCGGTGTGGAGCACATAGGGCACCCCGCGCGCCGCCAGAGCCCGCGCCACCGGTGCGCAGGTTTCGCCATGGGACAGGGACACATCGAGGATCGCCGCGACGATCTCCCCGCTTTCGGCAATGGCCAGCGCCTCGGCCAGCTCAAGCGCGGTGACCGGGACACAGCCCGCATCCTCGACCGCGAATTCCAGATCGAGCAGGATCAGCGGTTCGTCATCAAGGACCAGAATACGGCAGCCGGAATGGGAACAACATGAAACCTGATTGGATACGGCTTGCCCCATTTGCGACCCCTTGTCTGGTTCATGTCCCGTGTATTTCTCTACAAACGATTGAACCGGCCATCCTGACGGCAGCATGACGGGCCCACGAACTCTCAGGTCCGTTTGGCAGGAAAATGCACGGGGCTTTCGTCCGGTTCCCGTCAAACCGGGAATATTTTCGCTCCGGGCCAGCCCTTATCAGGAAAAACCACGCGCAAGGAAGCGCAAGGCACAGCCTGCCAGCAGGGCGCTGCCCATCGGCAGGGCCGTCTCGTCGACGACCATGCGCGGGGAATGGATGCCGCAGGCCTCGCGCCAGTTGGCCTCGCGATGGGCCACGCCCAGAAAGAACATCGCGCCGGGCACCTTTTCGAGGACATAGGCAAAATCCTCGGCCCCCATGATCGGGTGGTCGAGGCGCAGGAAGGCATCGGGCCCGGCCAGATCGCGGGCCACCGCCTCGCCCAGCGCCACCGCGCGCGCGTCGCACAGGGTGACCGGAAAGCCGGGGTTGATGGTTACGCTCGCGGTCATCCCGTGGGCGGCGGCGACATGGGTGGCGCAGGTTTCGAGGCACGCGCGCAGGCGCATCCGGTTTTCGCCCGAAAGCGTGCGCAAGGTGCCCACCAGCCGCGCGCGGTCGGCGATGACGTTGTGCGCCGTGCCCGCCTCGATCCGGGCGACCGTTGCCACCACCGGATCGGCCACGGAAAAGCGGCGCGTGACCATGGTCTGGATCGCGCCCACGATCTCGCAGGCCACCGGCACCGGATCGAGCGCGAAATGGGGCATCGAGGCATGGCCCCCGCGCCCTTCGACGACGATCTCGAACTGGTCGGCCGAGGCCATCAGCGCCCCGGTGCGTCCCTGCACCTGCCCGTGCGGGCTGTTGGGCATGACATGGAGCGCGAAGGCCGCCTGCGGCAGCGGATCGAGCAAGCCGTCCTCGATCATGAAGCGCGCGCCATGGTGCCCTTCCTCGCCCGGCTGGAACATGAAGCGGACCTCGCCCGCCCAGTCCCCGGCGCGCGCGGCCAGCAGGCGCGCGGCCCCGGCCAGCATCGCCACATGGGTATCGTGGCCACAGGCATGCATCGTGCCCGCCCTGGCCGAGGCAAACGGCAGCCCGGTCTCCTCGCTCATCGGCAGGGCATCGGTATCGCCGCGCAAGAGAACAGCGGGGCCATCTCCCTTCTCGCCCTTCAGAACGGCGACCAGACCGGTCGTCGAAGGCCCCTCGCGCCATTCGAGCGGCAGGCCCGCCAGATCGGCCCGGATCTTGTCGCGCGTGGCCGGGTTGTGGAGGCCCAGTTCAGGCTCGGCATGGATGGCCCGGCGCAAGGCCACGATCTGCGGCGCCAGCGCATGGGCCTCGTCATAAAGCCCCGTCAGCGCCGCACCCCGTTCGTCCCGTCCCTTCACGCCTGCTTCATCCATGCCCTGATTTCCCTGTTTTCAGGCGCACGACAATAAGCCTGCCCGCGTCCGCCTGTCGAGCCACCGCTCAGCGCGCGGTAATCGGCGCCTTTTCGTTGGCGACGATGGCCAGCGTGCGCGTCCAGGCCGCGACGTTCTGTTCGAGGCGCGCCGGGTCGATCTTGTCGAGCGTGTCGTCGGGCGTGTGGTGCAGGTCGAAATAGTGCATCCCGTCCTGCGCAAGGTCGACCACCGGCAGATGCTGTGCCTTGATGATGGGCCCCACATCGGTCCCCCCTTCGACTTCGCCCTCCTGCGACACGATACCCAGCGGGTTGAGCGCGGCGACCAGTTGCCCCTTCACCGCATCGGAAGCGGGCGCGAAATTGGTGACGACCTTCCACACCCGGTCGGCGCCAAAGTCGCTTTCCATCGCCAGTGCATGGGCCTCCTTGCCATGGCGCTGGGCATAGGCCGCACCACCAAAACCGCCCAGTTCCTCCGACCCGGCATAGAGCACGCGGATCGTGCGCAAGGGCTTGCCCTGCGCCTGAACCCGCAGGGCGGCTGCCGTCACGATCGCGCAGCCGACCCCATCGTCGATGGCTCCGGTGCCCTGGTCCCAGCTGTCGAGGTGGCAGGCCACCAGCACCATCGGCAGGCTCGGGTCACGGCCCGGCAGATCGGCCACGACATTGCCCGAAGGCGCGCCATCAACCGTCTGCCCGGTGAGCGTGAGGTGCAGCGTCAGCGCGCTGCCCCCCGCGACGAGCCGCGCGATCTGATCCGCATCGGGGTTTGCCAGCGCGCCCGCCGGGATCGGGGTCATCCCCTGGGGCCACGAGGTCACCCCGGTGTGCGGGTTGCGATGATGGTCGGTGCCGACCGAGCGGATCACCACGGCCAGCGCCCCCTTCGAGGCGGCAAGGCCCGGCCCCTTGCGCCGCACACTGCCATAAGGGCCATAGCCCGAGCCATCCTGCGTGGGGGCCATGGCATGGTCGATGAAGGCGATCTTTCCGGCCAGCGAGCCCGCCGGGGCCGCTTCGAGCGCGGCGAGCGTGGGGAAATAGGCCAGCGGCGCGGTGATCCCCGCCTCGTCCGTGGCGCCCGAATAGCCCAGCGCGACGACCGCCAGCGGCTGGGCCGCCGTGCCCACCAGTTCAGCCCGGTCGGTCCCCCGGCGATAGGCGCGGATGGTGAAAGGCTCGATGGCAACATGGGCAAAGCCGAGCGTCCTGAGCCGCTGTGCCGCCCAGTCGCGTGCGCGGGCCTCGGCCGGGGAACCGGCCAGACGCGGGCCGACTTGCGTGGTCAGGTCGGAAACCAGCGGCCAGGCCACATCCGCCGTTCCCGCACCGGCATCCGCCCACACGGGAGCCCCGGCCAGCAACAGGGCACCGGCAGCCAGCAAAACACCGGGACGGGCAACAGAACGGAAAGGCGCAAAAGCGGGCATCGGGCAATCCATCACGAAGGACAAGGGAAGCTGCATTCTTGCGCCCGCGCCCGGCAAGTCAACCACTTGACCGGCACCTGGCCGGACAAAACACGCGTCGCCAGCATGTTTTCCGCCGTATCGCATCGCCCCGCCCCATCGTCCCGCCCGCCCCTTTGCACGGCGCGAGCCTTGCCCTGCCCCCTTGCGCCCTGTAGAGCGCGGACCAATTTCATCTCCGATCAACGCCACAGTCTCGCGCAAGGACCCTTCGATGGCCGCCCAATACGCCTACGTCATGAAGAACATGACGAAAACCTTCCCCGGCGCGCAAAAGCCGGTGCTCAACAACATCAACCTGCAATTCTACCAGGGCGCCAAGATCGGCATCGTGGGCCCCAACGGCGCGGGCAAGTCCACGCTCATGAAGATCATGGGCGGGATCGACAAGGACTTCACCGGCGAAGCCTGGCCGGGCGAAAACATCACCGTCGGCTACCTGCCGCAGGAACCCCAGCTCGACCCGACCAAGACCGTTCTGGAGAACGTCAAGGACGGCGCGCGCGAAGTGGCCGACCTCGTCGACCGCTTCAACGAAATCTCCAACATCATGGCCGATCCGCCAGAAGACGTGGATTTCGATGCGCTGATGGAGGAAATGGGCGATCTTCAGGGCAAGATCGACGCGGTCGACGGCTGGACGCTCGACAACCAGCTCGAAATCGCGATGGAAGCGCTGCGCTGCCCGCCCGGCGACTGGTCGGTGGAAAGCCTCTCGGGCGGTGAAAAGCGCCGTATCGCGCTCACCCGCCTGCTGATCCAGAAGCCCTCGATCCTGCTGCTCGACGAACCGACCAACCACCTCGACGCCGAAAGCGTCGAATGGCTGGAAAACCACCTCAAGGAATATGCCGGCGCGGTGCTGATGATCACCCACGACCGCTACTTCCTCGACAACGTGGTGGGCTGGATCCTCGAACTCGACCGCGGAAAGTACTTCCCCTACGAAGGCAACTACTCGACCTATCTGGAAAAGAAGGCCAAGCGCCTCGAACAGGAAGACCGCGAGGCGACCGGCCGCCAGAAGGCGATCAACGACGAACTCGAATGGATCCGTGCGGGCACCAAGGGCCGCCAGACCAAGTCGAAGTCGCGTATCAAGAAGTTCGAGGAACTCGTCGCTTCTCAGGAAAACCGCTCGCCCGGCAAGGCCCAGATCGTCATCCAGGTGCCCGAGCGTCTGGGCGGCAAGGTCATCGAAGCCAAGAACATCTCGAAGGCCTATGGCGACAAGCTTCTGTTCGAAAACCTCTCGTTCATGCTGCCGCCGGGCGGCATCGTGGGCGTCATCGGTCCCAACGGCGCGGGCAAGTCGACCCTGTTCAAGCTGATCACCGGTCAGGAAAAGCCCGACACCGGCGAGATCGACATCGGCTCGACCGTGCGCCTTGGCTATGTCGACCAGAGCCGCGACCACCTCGACCCCAAGAAGAACGTCTGGGAAGAAATCTCCGACGGGCTCGACTACATGAAGGTCAACGGCTTCGACACCTCGACCCGTGCCTATGTCGGCGCGTTCAACTTCAAGGGTCAGGACCAGCAGAAGAACGTCGGCAAGCTCTCGGGCGGTGAACGCAACCGCGTCCACATGGCCAAGATGCTCAAGCAGGGCGGCAACGTGCTGCTGCTCGACGAACCGACCAACGACCTCGACGTCGAAACGCTGGCCGCTCTCGAAGAAGCCATCGAAAACTTCGCGGGCTGCGCCGTGGTCATCAGCCACGACCGCTTCTTCCTCGATCGTCTCGCCACGCACATCCTCGCTTTCGAGGGCAACAGCCACGTCGAATGGTTCGAAGGCAACTTTGCGGCCTACGAAGAAGACAAGCGCCGCCGTCTGGGCGATGCGGCCGACCGTCCGACGCGTCTGGCCTACAAGAAGCTCACGCGCTGAGGCCCATAACCGGCCTCTCGCAAGCCATCAGCCCCCCTTTCGCCCGTGCGGAAGGGGGGTTTTTTGTGGTTCGCAAAGCTGAACGAAAGGCCATGCGAACCATTCAGCGATGCGACAGCGCGTCTCGTCTAGAAACAGTTCAAGCGATGGGGACACAAACTGCCATTGCCGGACGTTTGACGACAGATATCGCAAGGGAGACGGCCATGGCCGCCAGCATCAAGTGGAAATCGAACATCGGCGCGGCTCTGGCCGCAGCCCTTCTGGCAGGCTCCGTCCCGGCCACGGTCTTTGCCCAGGAACGCGGCGGCGATCACCATGGTGGTGAAAACCGGGGTGGTGAAAACCGTGGCGGCGAAAACCGTGGCGGATGGCAACAGGGCGGTGGCCAAGGCGGTGGCTGGCAGCGCGGTGGCGGCCAGTGGAATGGTGGCCAGTGGAATGGTGGCCAGATGCAGGCCCGCCCCGCTCCGGCGCCCGTTCCGCAGGCGCAGCCGCAACAGGTTCAGCCCCGTCCGGTCCAGCCCCAGCAGCAATGGCCGCGCATGCCCCAGCAAGGTGGCGATCGTCAGCCGGGGTGGAACGACAACCGCGGCGGCGACCGCCAGCCGGGCTGGAACGGCAACCGCGATGGCGACCGTCAACCGGGCTGGAACAACAACCGTGACGGCAATCGCCAGCCGGGCTGGAACAACAACCGCGATGGCTTTCGCCAGCCGGGCTGGAACGACAACCGCGGCGGGTATCGCCAGAACTGGGATGGTCGCCAGAGTTGGAACGGCCGCCAGAGTTGGAATGGTAATCGCGAGAGCTATCGTGGCCCCTGGCGGAACGACTGGCGCCGGGACAACCGCTATGACTGGCGCGGCTATCGCAACGATCACCGCGATCTGTTCCGGGGCCCGCGCTATTTCTCGCCGTTCCCCAACTATCGCTACAGCCGCCTGAGCATCGGCGTCTATCTGGGCGCGCCGTTCTATGCCCAGCAGTTCTGGATCGCCGATCCGTGGGCCTATCGCCTGCCGCCGGCCTACCCGCCCTACCATTGGGTCCGCTATTACGACGACGTGATGCTGATCGATACCTACACCGGCGAAGTCGCCGACGTGATCTACGACTTCTTCTGGTAGGCCGCTCGCCAGCACGGGCATCGTCCGGTGGCAGGCATTCGCCCTGTCACCGGATTTCCCCGCCCGGATTTCCCCGCCTCAGCTTCCCCCGCCGATCGCCCCCAGGATATTGTGCATCATCGCCAGCCCGTCCTGCGTCAGGCGGACATAGCGACGGCGGCCATCGGCGCTGTCGGCCACGCGATAGAGCATCCCCTCGCTTTCAAGCCGGGCGATCCAGCGCAGGATCGTCGTCGAAGGGACACTCGCCTCGATGCACACGCTCGAAACCTGAAGATCGTCCCCGCGACAGTGGGCGATGAACAGGTCGAGCAGAATGTCCCAGGCCGGTTCGCCGAACAGCCCCTTGAGCGGGGCAGCCCCGTCGCGCCGGCGGCGCAGCGCATAGAGCGAACTGGCGATACGAAAATCATCGGCTTCGGCATCGACCGGACCGCCTCCGGACGAAGCCCCGCTCACGGACGATCCCGGCTTGCCGGCCGGCACAGCCTCCGCAGCGGAGTTGGCCGGGACAGAACTGGCAGACGGGGAGGAAGACGCTGACGCGAATGGCATGGGTGGCAAACTGGTTCCCGTTCACTTTCGCTGCTCCACGGCTGGCATCACACCAGACCCCCGGATTGCGTCATGTTGACCGATATTTCGGATAGCTTAATCCTCAATCCATTTCGCCTGCTTTATCAACGATTTCAGTCCAAATTGGATCAATCCGCGTAGGATACGGAAATCCCCCGGTTTCCCGCCCAGACATCGCATCGTGCCTTGCCGCCATGCGCGCTCTGGGCCATGACCCCAGACCATGGTGTTCTTCCGATCCGGCAAGCGTGACGCCCAGGGCAGCGAAACCCAGAACAACGGCGGCGACAGCGACCGCGCCGCTCTCAGGCGCGTGGGCGATCAGGTCCGCGCCCGACTCGATGCCGATCCTGCCGTCTACCGCCTGCCGGTCGAAGGGTTCGAACTCTACGCCGTGGGCGACTTCTTCACCCGCACCGAATGCGAACGGCTGATCGCCATCGTCGATTCGGTCGCGCGGCCTTCGGAAACCTACAACCCCGGCGGGGGCCGCACGAGCTACAGCGGGGATGTCGATCCCCACGATCCGTTCATCCGCATGCTGCAACGCCGGATCGACGATCTGGTCGGCATCGACCCGGCCTTTGGCGAGACGATCCAGGGCCAGCGCTATCTGCCCGGACAGGAATTCAAGGCCCATTTCGACCACTTCCGCCCGTCCGACCCGATGTGGGAAGACGAAATCGCCCATGGCGGCCAGCGCAGCTGGACAGCCATGGCCTATCTCAACGCGGTCGAGGAAGGCGGCTCGACCGACTTTCCCAAGGTCGACATCACGCCGGGGGTCCATGTCTCGATCCCGCCCCAGCCCGGCGCACTGCTGATCTGGAACAACATGGCACCCGACGGACGGCCCAACCCGCGCAGCCTCCATGCCGGTTGCCCGGTCATCAAAGGCGTCAAATACGTGCTCACCAAGTGGTATCGGGCCCGCCCGTGGGTCTGACGGCCAGGCCCCGCGCGCTTGCCCTTCTGGCCTGTCCCGCACTGCTGGTCCTGCTGTCTCCCCCGCTCCACGCGCAGGACGGCACCGCGACCACCATCACCGCCCCGGCCAGCGGCTCCCGATCTTACGGCTATCCGTCTTCGGCCGATCAGGCGCTCGATGCCTTTCTGGCAAAGGACGACGCCGCACGCCGCGCGCTCGATCCGGTCGAGACCCTCGAACGAGGCGAGCCGCTCTCCGCCGAGCGCCTCGCCATGCTGTTCACGCCCGCGCTTGCCTCGGCCCAGCGCGCGCGCAATGCCGCCGCGCGCACGGCCCTTGCCGACCTTGCCGCCGCCCACGATCTCGACCCGGCGCACCGCATCTCGGCACGCGCCTATGCCGCCGTGCTCGACGACGAGCAGGCCATGCTGGCCCCGCCGGTTCAGGACATGCTCGCGCTGATGCCGCTCAGCCCGAGCGGGGGCATCCAGGCCGAATTTCCGGCGCTCGCCTCGGAAGGCGGGCCAGAGCCGCTCGACACTTCGGCCGATCACGCCGCCATGCTCGCCCGCGACCGCGCCCTGCCGCGCGTCTTTGCCACGGCCATCGCCCGCTATCGCGAAGGCATGGCGCAGGGGATCACCAGTCCCAAGGTCGTCGTACGCACGCTGATCAGCGAAATCGACGCCCTGCTCGCCCGCCCGCCCGAACGCTCGCTGTTCATGACCCCCGCCGACGAACCCTTCACGCTGAGCGCTGGCGGGACAAAGGCCCATGCCCTCGCCCACGCGCGCCTGCGCCGTGCCTATCGCGAGGCCACGCTCGGCTCGGTCTATCCTGCCTATCGCGCCTTGCGCACATTTCTGGCGAGCGAATACCTGCCCGCCGCGCGCAACAGCGTGGGCCTCTCGCAGCTTCCGGGCGGGGCAGCCCTCTATCGCGCGCTGCTGCGCCACCACACCAGTGTCGATCTCGATCCCGATGCGGTCCATGCGCTGGGGCTGGCCGAAGTCGCGCGGATCCAGCGCGAGATGGTCACCGTCAAGGACCAGCTCGGCTTTGCCGGGCCCCTCCCCGCCTTCTTTGCCCACATCCGGGTCGACCCGCGCTTCCACCCGCGCAGGCAGGAAGATCTGGCCGCCGGCTATCGCCATGTGGCCGCCATCGTGGCCGCGCAAGCCCCCAACTATTTCCTGACGATCCCGCACACCCCGCTGCTGATCCTGCCCCACCCGGCCTATCGCGCGCGCTACGAGGCGGGGGGCAGCTACAGCCCCGGCAGCCCCGACGGCAGCCGTCCGGGCGTGTTCTTTTTCAACACGTTCGACCTCAAGAGCCGCTTCCTGAGCGGGGTCGACACGCTCTACCTCCACGAAGGGGCGCCCGGCCACCATTTCCAGATCAGCCTGGCCCAGGAAGACGACAGCCTCCCCGCGTTCCAGCGCTTTGGCGGCAATACCGCCTATGTCGAAGGCTGGGCGCTCTATGCCGAGACGCTGGGCTATCCGATGGGCCTCTACGACGATCCGATGCAGCACTGGGGCACGCTCGACGACGAGATGCTGCGCGCGATGCGCCTCGTGGTCGACACCGGGCTGCACAGCCAGGGCTGGAGCCGGGCCCAGGCGCTCGACTACATGCTCGCCAATTCGGGCATGGGGCGCAGCGACGCGGAAACCGAGGTCGACCGCTACATCGCCGATCCGGGACAGGCCGTGGCCTACAAGATCGGCGCGCTGGCGATCCAGCAGTTGCGCGACGAGGCCGAAAAGAAAATGGGCGCGCGCTTCGACGTGCGGGTCTTCCACCAGCAGGTTCTGGGCAGCGGGGCGCTGCCGCTGCCGGTTCTGGAAGACAAGGTCCATGCGTGGATGGCGACAGACTGAAGCCCCGGCGCGCAGGCGCTCAAAAAAACCTCAGGCAAAAAACCTCAGGGATCGAGCGAGCCGGGCAGAACCGGCCCGAGCGCCGGATCGAGATCGCGCGGGCGCATCAGCGAGACCAGCCGTGCGCAGCCGCTGTCGATGTCTGCCCAGCGCGCGATGTCGAGTTCGAGCACGGCAAACGTCGCGGTCGGAAACTTGGCCTCGACCACATCGCGCAAGGGGCTCGACCCGTCGTCGGGCACGAGATCGAAGATCACGTCCTCCAGCCCCGGATTGTGCCCGATCATCAGCACCGTCTCGGGGTCGCCGGTCAGTTCGCGCAGGAGGTCGACCAGCACCGCCGAACTGGCCAGATAGATCCGCCGGTCCCACTCGACCGGAAAACTGCGCCCCCAGGCCTTGCTCGCATATTCGACCGTCTCGGCCACGCGCACGGCGGGCGAGGCGATCACCCGGTCGAACCGGCGCCCGGTGTCGCGAATGTAGCGCCCCATGGCCAGGGCCCCGCGCTGCCCGCGCGCGTTGAGGGGCCTGTCGAAGTCGCGGGCGCGCGCGTCGCTCCAGTCGGACTTGGCATGGCGGAACAGGGCTAGCGTCTTCACGCGGGTCTCTCGCAGTTCGGGGCCGGGATGAAGGGCCTCTCCGCCCCTCCATGCGCGTCATCAACACGCGCCGCGATGGATTGTAAAGCCTGATCAAGGGTTACCCGGCGCACCGGCGTTCCGGGCGGAAAGGCCCCGAGCAGGCGCGAGGGAAAGGCCGAGGAAAGCACCACGAAATGCCCGCGGTCGTCGGCCGAACGGATCAGGCGGCCAAAGGCCTGCGCCAGCCGCGCGCGGATGATGCGGTCGTCGTGGCCTTGCGCGCCGCCTTCCTCGACCGGCGTGGCGAGGCGCCGCGCGCGGTGGAGAATCGAGGGCTTGGGCCAGGGCACCTGCTCCATCACCACCAACCGCAGCGATTGCCCCGGCACATCGACCCCGTCGCGCAGCGCGTCGGTCCCCAGCAGCGAGGCGCGCGGATCGTCGCGGAAGATGTCAACCAGCGTGCCGGTATCGATCGGATCGACATGCTGGGCAAAGAGCGGCAGCCCTGCGCGGGCGAGGCGGTCGGCAATCCGGCCATGGACCGCGCGCAGGCGGCGGATCGCGGTGAACAAGCCCAGCACGCCCCCGCCGCTCGCCTCGATCAGCCGGGCATAGGCCCCCGCCAGCGCGGGGATATCGCCCTTGACCACATCGGTCACGATCAAAACTTCGGCCTGGTTGGGATAGTCGAACGGGCTTTCGGCGGCGAACAGGTGCGGCCTGACATCGAGCTGGGCAGCCCCGCTGCGCTGGATCGCCCCGGCCCAGTCGCCCCCGTCGGTCAGCGTCGCCGAGGTCATCAGCACGCCGTGTGCCGGGGCCAGCACGGTCTGGGCAAACGGCTTCATCGGATCGAGATGGTGGCGGCGCAGGCCCATGTCCCATTCGCGCCCGTCCGAACGGTCGAGCGCGAGCCAGTCGACGAAATCGGGGTCGGGCGGTCCGCCCAGCCGTCCGAGCAGCGCGATCCAGCCGGCCAAGAGGTCGGTGCGCCAGGCAATCGCGCTGCGGGCGCCCTCGATCCGCGCGCGGGCCTGCCCGTCGAGCCAGTCCGGCCCGTCCTGCATCAGGGCTTCGAGCCGCAGGCTCAGCCGCAAAAGCGGCTGGCGCAGGCCCTCGAGCGCGGCGAGCGCCTGCGCGGCGGCTTCGACAATCGGGCCATCGAGCTGCGCGGCTTCGGTTTCAAGGCCATAGCCCGCCTCGCTCCCGCCGCTTTCGTCGCGGGCCAGCACGGTCGCGCGCACGGCGGCCAGCAGCGCCTCGATCGGGCCATCGGGCATCCCTTCCCCGATCCGGCCCAGCCAGCCATCGGCGGGGAGCAGTTCGGCAGCCTCGCGCGCCTGGGTGATCGCGGTCGCGCCTTCGTCGTCATAGCTCGCCACGTCGGCCAGCCGCGCGGAAAGCCCGCGCCGCCGCCCGCGCGACTTGCCCTCCGGGCCGATCACCCAGCGGCGCAGCTCGATGGCCTCGGCCCCGGTCAGTTCGGCGCCGAACGTGCTGTCGGCGGCATCGAAGACATGGTGGCCTTCGTCGAAGACGATCCGCGTGGGCCGCTGGGCCACGTCGCGCCCGCGCGCGGCATTGACCATGACCAGCGCATGATTGGCGATGACCAGTTCGGCCTCGGCACTGGCGCGCGCGGCCCGCTCGATGAAGCATTTGCGATAGTGCGGACAGCCCGCATAGACGCATTCACCGCGCTGGTCGGTCAGCGCGGTGATTCCCCGCTTGCGGAACAGCGTGCCCAGCCAGCCGGGCAGATCGCCGCCGATCATGTCGCCGTCCTGGCTATAGGCGGCCCAGCGCGCGACGAGCTGCGCCATGATCGCCGGGCGCCCGGTGAAGCCGCCCTGCAACGCATCTTCGAGGTTGAGCAGGCACAGGTAATTCTCGCGCCCCTTGCGCACGACCACCGGCGAAGGCGCCTTGCTGCCGGGCGGCGGCATGGCAAAGGCGCGCGTGCTCTCGCGGCGCAACTGGCGTTGCAGCGCCTTGGTATACGTCGAAACCCAGACCGTGCCGCCCGATTGCTGCGTCCAGAGCGAGGCAGGCGCCAGATAGCCCAGCGTCTTGCCCGTCCCCGTCCCCGCCTGGGCGAGCACGATATGCGGCTCGCGCGCGGCACGGCGCGGGGCGAAGGCCTGAGCCGCTTCCTGCGCGAAAGCGCGCTGACCGGGGCGGTCTTCGGCCCCCGCGCCGGTCAGCCGGGCAAGCCGCGCGGCGACATCCTCGGGATCGAGGGTGACTTGCGCGGGCTGGGGCCGCTCGGCGCTTTCCTCCCATTCGGGCAGGCGCGCAAACAGCCAGCGCTCGGCCTGCTGGGGCCGGACGATCCGCCCCTGAAGCAACGTGGCCCAGGGCCAGCGCAACTTGACCAGCGATTGCAGGACGCTCCATGCGCCATCGCGTTCGGGCCAGTCGGGCGCAGCGGCCGTCGCCAGCAAGGCCTCTGCCGCCTGCTGCAACAGCAGCGGCACGTCCGCATCCGCTTCGGGCACGGGCAGACCCAGCGCAGTGGCCAGCCCCTTGGGCGTGGGCACGACAAAGCGCGCAGGGTGGATGAACGCATAGAGTTCGAGCAGGTCGAGCCCCGACAGGTCGGGATAGCCCAGACGGCTGGCCACCAGCGGCGCATTGAGCATGAGCAGCGGGGTATCGGCCGCCGCGACGATGGATTCGCCCTTGCCGACTGTGCGGGTAGAAGGGAACAGCCCCACCCCGCGCAGCCAGCAGCCGCCATGGCTGGCATGGATCGCCGGCAGGGCCAGAGCTGCGGGCGCAGAAGGATCGTCGGGTTCGGCCATGGCCCATCCTCTGACCGCAAACGCCGCGCAGGGCAAGCACCAGACCGCACCATGCCGGCCTTCTGCCCCAGCGCCAGATCACCCCCTTAAATAGTCCGCGCCCGCGCCGTCTTATGCCACGAACCGGACAGCCCCGGATTGTCACACAACCCATAGTGGAGAATGGGAAAATGGCCGTCATCAACACCAACATCTCGGCGATCCGCGCCGCCAATGCCTCGATTTCCGCCTCGCAGCTTGCAGGCGTTGCCATGGAACGCCTTTCGACCGGCAAGCGCATCAATGGCGCCAAGGACGACGCGGCGGGCCTTGCCATCACCACCACGATGACCTCGCAGATCCAGGGCATGAACCAGGGCATCCGCAACGCCAACGACGGTATCTCGATGGCCCAGACCGCCGATGGCGCGCTCAACGAAGTGACCGCGATGCTCCAGCGCATCCGCGAACTGGCGGTCCAGTCGAAGTCGGACACCTACCAGCAGTCGGACCGCGATGCGATGCAGTCGGAAGTCGGCAACCTGACCGCGCAGATCTCCGACGTGCTCAACAACACCCTGTTCAACGGCAACAACACGTTCAAGGTGATGACCACGACCCCGGCCACCGACGGTTCGGACGATCTCACCCTCGACATCCAGGCCGGCGCCGAAACCACCAACGTGGTCACCTTGCGCTCGGTCGCTTTCGACGGACAGGTCATGTTCGGCTCGGGCGCCAGCGCCTATGACCCGACCTCGACCACCCAGTCGCTCGACGTCAGCGACCCGGTCAAGGCCAAGACGACGATGGACAATGTCGACCTCGCGCTCAAGTCGGTGAGCGCCGTGCGCGCCGAATTCGGCGCCGGGCAGAACCGTCTGCAATCGGTCGTCAACAACCTGACCGACAACGTGACCAACCTTTCGGATGCGCGCAGCCGCATTCTCGATACCGATTATTCTGCCGAGACCACCGCGATGGCCAAGGCCCAGATCCTGGCCCAGGCGTCCACCGCGATGATCGCCCAGGCCAACCAGGCCCAGCAGAATGTCCTGACGCTCCTGAGGTAAGACCCCACCACACCACGGCCTACGGGAGCCTCCACGGAAATGCGGTACAGCCCCTTGCCGGACTGTGCCGCATTTTCGCGTGTGGCACGGATGCCGGAGCCAAAACCTCGCGCCAAAAACCTTGCACAAGCGGGCGGGAATCGCGAAAGGGCGGGAACCATGACCCAAACCGATCTCATCGCCGCCGCCCAAGTCTCCAAGTCCTGGCCGTTCGAGGAAGCGCGCAAGCTCGTCAAGCGCTACCCCGGAGGCAAAAAGGATGCGGACGGCAAACTGGTGCCGGTGCTGTTCGAGACCGGCTATGGTCCTTCGGGGCTTCCCCATATCGGCACGTTCCAGGAAGTGCTGCGCACGACCCTCGTGCGCCGCGCCTATGAAGTGCTGACCGGAGGCCACCCCACCCGCCTCGTCGCCTTTTCCGACGACATGGACGGGCTGCGCAAGGTGCCCGACAATGTCCCGAACAAGGACATGCTGACCGCCCACCTCCAGGAACCCCTCAGCCGCATTCCCGATCCGTTCGGCACCCACGAAAGCTTTGCCCACCACAACAACGCGATGCTTCGCGAATTCCTCGACCGTTTCGGCTTCGACTACGAATTTGTCTCGGGCGCCGAGCGCTACAACGGGGGCGACTTCGACGAGGCGCTCAAGGGCGTGCTGCGCAACTTCGACGCGATCATGGGCATCATGCTGCCCACGCTGCGCGAGGAACGCCGCAAGACCTATTCGCCGGTCCTGCCGATCTCGCCCAGCAACGGGCAAGTGCTTCAGGTGCCCATCGAGGTGGTCGATGCCGAGGCCGGTCTCGTGCGCTTTGTCGACGTGACCGGCGAGGTCGTCGAGCATTCCATTCTGGGCGGGCGCTCCAAGCTCCAGTGGAAGGTCGACTGGGCGATGCGCTGGGTGGCGCTGGGCGTCGACTATGAAATGTGCGGCAAGGACCTGACCGACAGCGTGACCCAGTCGGGCCGCATCGCGCAAGTGCTGGGCGGACGCCGCCCCGAAGGCCTGATCTACGAACTCTTCCTCGACGAGAAGGGCGAGAAGATCTCCAAGTCGAAGGGCAATGGCCTGACCATCGAGCAGTGGCTCGACTATGGCAGCGAGGAATCGCTGAGCTTCTATCTGTTCCGCGAACCCAAGAGCGCCAAGTCGCTCCATGTCGGTATCATCCCGCGCGCGGTCGACGAATACTGGCAGTTCCGCGAAAAGCTGGCCAGCCAGCCCATCGAGCAGCAACTGGGCAACCCGGTCTGGCACCTGCTGCGTGTCAATGGCGCCGGAAACGACACCACGACACCGGGCGCGGGCGATACCCTGCCGGTCACCTATGGTCTCCTGCTCAACCTCGTCGGGGTGCTGGGCGCCCATGCCACGCGCGAACAGGTCTGGTCCTATCTGGCCAACTATGTCGACAATGCCGATCCGGCGGCCCACCCCGCGCTCGACGCGCTGGTGACGTGTGCGCTGGCCTACAACCGCGACTTCATCGCCCCCACCCTCGCCCGTCGCAAGCCCGAAGGCGGCGAGGCGGCGGCCCTTGCCGCGCTCGACGCGCAACTGGCCACCTGCCCGCAAGACGCCAGCGCCGAAACGCTCCAGAACATGGTCTACGAGATCGGCAAGGATGAAGCCTATGGCTTTGCGTCCTTGCGCGACTGGTTCAAGGCGCTCTACGAAACCCTGCTCGGCTCCTCGCAGGGGCCGCGCATGGGCAGCTTCATCGTGCTCTATGGCGTGGCCAACACCCGCCGCCTGATCGCCGAGGCGCTTGCCGCCTGAGGTGAACGCAGGAACACGAAAAAAGGGGCTGATCCGGGTCGGTTCAGCCCCTTTTTTTGCATGTCAGATCCCCAGGATTTCAGGGGCGCCAAGGATTCAGGCACCCAGCCGCCGCAGCGCCGGGTCGATGAAGCGCCGGGGCACCGGGCCATAGCGGGCCGGCCCTTCCTCAAGGCTGAGCGGGCGCGGCAGCAGGCGGTTGAGCAGCAGGCGTCCGAAGCTCCATTCCCCCAGACCCGATTGCGCGTTGATATGGCCGACCGCCCCCGCATCGGCAAAGCGCGCGCCCCAGTGCCCGGCCATCTGGCGGCTGGTGCCGAAGCGGGCATAGGGATCGTCGCGGCTGGCCACGACAATGGCGGGAAACGGCAGTTCGTGGGCGGGCAACGGGGCAAAACGGGTCAGCCGCCGGTCGCGCACCTCGTGCTCGACATCGGGCGGGGCGACCAGCAGCGCGCCGACCACAGGCTGGCCCTTGGGACCACTGGCGAGGCGCTCATACTCGGCCCACCAGGCCACCGCGTGGCAGCCCAGACTGTGGGCAACCAGCACGACAGGCCGACCAGCCCCTTCATGAGCGCGCTGGATCGCCAGCGCCAGCTTGTTGACCCAGGTGTTGCGATGGGGATCATCCCACAGCCCGAGGTCCACCCGATGGCAATCGGGCAAAGTCTGTTCCCACAGCGTCTGCCAGTGACCGGGACCCGAATTGGCGAGTCCGGGCACCGTGAGGATCACGGGATCGGTGCGGCGCGTGGAGGCATGTTCATGAGCCATACAAGTTCTCCCGAAGAGGAAGCGGCCGGTCGACTCGGACTACGTCCCGACACAGCTGGACAATAACTCAATCTTTGAAGTAGACAATGGCGGAACGACGAAACGACGGCTCTTTGCGCCGGACGGCGAAGGCGGCGACGCAGATGGCTTGCCCACTGTCTTCGCTTGCGCCGGGCGCGATGACCGTTGCATTTCCCGGCCAATTGCGACAGGCCCCGCAACGGGGACATCATTTCTGGGGATCGAGCCTGCGTGCCTGTCGCGCGGGCCGCAAAGGGACGATAGCGGACGCCGCATGACTGCACCTGCCACGCCTGTCGCGCCGCGCAAGCGCCTGCTCGCCTCGATCCACGATGTCAGCCCCCGTTTCGAACGCCAGGTCGACATGCTGGCCGAGCGCCTCTCGGGCCATCTGGGCGCGGGCCGCTTTGCCATGCTGGTCATCCCCGATCACTGGCGCGGCGCGCCGATCGCGGGCAATGCCGCGTTTCAGGCCCGCCTGCGCGGCTGGGCCGACATGGGCATCGAGATGTTCCTCCACGGCTGGGCCCACAAGGACGAAACCCCCGCCACGCAGGGCCTCGCAGGCTTCAAGGGCAAGCACATGACCGCGGGCGAAGGAGAGTTCCTGAACCTCTCCCACGCGCAGGCGGTCGAGCGCATGAGCGCGGGCAAGGCCCTGGTCGAGGACATCCTGGGCCGCCCCGTGGCCGGTTTCATCGCGCCGGCCTGGCTCTATGGCGAAGGCGCCCATGCGGCCCTGTCCGAACTGGGCTTTGCCCTGGCCGAAGACCACATGAAAGTCTGGCGCCCGGCCGACGGCATGGTGCTGGCCAAGGGCCCGGTGATCACCTGGGCCAGCCGCAGCAAGGCGCGCATCGCCTCCTCGCTGTGGTTTTCCGCGCTGGCGCGTCAGGCCCTGCCCGCGCTGCGCACGGTGCGCGTCGCGGTTCACCCCGGCGATACGACCGTTCCCGCCCTGCTTGCATCGATCGACAGCACGCTTGCACGCTTTGCACGAAGCCACGTGCCCTCGCGCTATGCGAGCCTTCAGGGTCCGGCAGGTCTCTTTTGAGCGAGCCCGGTTTGAGCGGGGCAGGCCCCTCGGGTACGGCGCGCGCCCGGCCTGACCAAGCCTTGCGCGTCCTGACGTTCCTGCACAGCTTCGAGCCGGGCGGGGTGGAGCGCGTGGCGCTGCGCCTTCACCGCGCATGGCTGGCCGCCGGGGCAGATGCGCGCCTCGTGCTGGGCCGCACGCAAGGCGCGATGCGCAGCGAATGGCCGGATCTGGACACCCTCAGGGCCGACGTTTTCGACAGCCATGGCCTGCCCACCGCCGCGTGGGAAACGCTCTGGATGATGCTGCGCCTGCCCGGCGCCATCAGGCGCCACCAGCCCGACGTGCTGTTCTGCGCGGGCAATTCCTATACTGTCGTGGCCGTGACCATGCGCCTCGTGCTGGGCCGCCGCTGCCCGCCGATCCTCGCCAAGATCAGCAACGATCTGACCCGCGCCGACCTGCCCGCCCCGGCCCGCCCGTTCTACCGGATGTGGCTGCGCATTCAGGGCCGCCTGCTCGACCGTCTGGTCGGCATGGCCGAACCCATGCGCGCCGAACTCGAAACCCTGATGCAGGCCCCGCCCGCGCATGTCGCGATCATCGACGATCCCGCGCTGGAGGAAGCCCAGATCGCCCGGCTCGAAGCCCTGCCCCGCCCCGCGCATGACGGGAAAGGGCGCCGCTTCCTCGCCATCGGGCGGCTGGCCGCACAGAAGAACTTCCCGCTCCTGCTCGACGCCTTCGCGCGGATCGCACGGGGGCAGGACCGCCTGACCATTCTGGGCGAAGGCAGCGCGCGCCGCGCCCTCGAAGCCCAGGCCCGCGCACTGGGCATCGCCGACCGGGTGTCCCTGCCCGGCCACGTCAACCCGGTGTCCGACGCGCTGCTGGCCGCCGATGCGCTCGTGCTCTCGTCCGACTACGAAGGCGTGCCCGCCGTCGTGCCCGAGGCGCTGGCTGCCGGGCTGCCGGTCGTTGCAACCGATTGCGCGGTGAGCATGGGCGACCTTCTGGGCCGCACCGAGACGGGCCAGACCACAGGCCCGAACACAGGCCCGAACACAGGTGAGGCCCGCTTCGGCCTGCTCGTGCCCGTGCGCGATGCCGCCGCGCTGGCCGGGGCCATGGACCGTATCGCCGAACAGCCGTTCGATCCCCGCGCCGCGCGCGCGCAGGCCCGCCGCTTCACGGTGGAAATCGCCGCGCGCCGCTATCTGGCGGAAATGGAGCAACTCGCCCATGCCTGAATCTGCCCCGCCTGAATCGCCCCGGCCTGAGCGCCTTTGTCCCGCCATCGCCTGTGCCGATGGAATGCCCCCCATTCATAAAGCCGGTGGCGCCCAGCCCCGCTTGCCTGTAACGCCGACCGGCCTGAACGAGACACGATGACCAACCCCGCGATTCCCGAAACGGCCCCTCCCGTAGTGGAGGGTGGCTTGCGCAAATGGAGCGCCTATCTGGGCCCGGCCATCTCGGTGGCGATTCTGGGCGCTGTGCTCATGCAGTTGCGTCAGCTCAACTGGCCGATGGTCTGGTCGATCATCCCCCGCTCGCCGCTGATCTGGCTGGTTCTGGCAGCCAGCTATTTCTCGGGCCCGGTGGCCGACTGGGTGATCTTCCGCAAGCTCTGGGGCATTCCGCTCTCGGGGCTGGCGCCGCTGCTCAAGAAGCTGGTCGGCAACGAATTGCTGATGGGCTATGTCGGCGAAGTCTACTTCTACGACTGGGCCCGCCGCCATGTAAAAATGGACAGCTCGCCCTTCGGCGCGGTCAAGGACGTGGCCATTCTCTCGGCGCTGGCGGGCAATTTCACCACCATCATCATGCTCGCGATCACCTGGCCGCTGATCAGCCCGCTCGGCTTCGGGGCCGACGGCAAAGTGCTGATCGTATCGATTGCGGTCGTCCTGCTGACCTCGGCGGGGATCATGCTGTTCCGCAATGGCCTGCTCAGCCTGCCGCGCCGCGACTTGTGGTTCGTGTTCAACGTCCACTGCCTGCGCATCATCGTGGGCACGGCGCTCTCGGCGCTGGCCTGGCACCTGATCCTGCCCGAAGTGGGCATCGGATCGTGGCTGCTGCTCTCCACCATCCGCCTTCTTCTGGCCCGCCTGCCGTTGATTCCGAACAAGGATCTGGCCTTTGCGGGGATTACTGCGCTGCTCGTCGGGCGCGAGGTTCAGACCGGAGTCATGATCGCCATGATTTCCATGCTGATCGTCGCGACGCACGTCGTGCTGTTCATCGGCCTCTTGCTGCTGGACCTGGTGCAGAAGGAGAAGAATGCGTGAAAATTCCGCCCTTCCCGGCGTTTGCGTCGGCACGGGTCCGATCGGGTGCGCCGCGCGCCGCCGCGCGCGTGCTGGCAACCCTGGCCCTGCCGGGCGCCGCCCTGCTGCTTTCCGCTGCCGCCCCGATCATTCCCTCGACCCCCGATCTGGGCAAGGCCGAAGGGCAATGCCGCCCCGGTGAAAGCGGCCCGGCCTTCCTCGTCGACGTGCTCGGCCTCAAGGACCGCACCGGCAAGCTCAAGCTCGAAGTCTATCCGGCCAACGACGAGGATTTCCTCGCCGACGACAATGTGCTGGTCTCGGCGGGCAAGACCTTCCGCCGGGTGGAGATCACCCCGCCTGCCGAGCCGACCCCGCGCCTTTGCGTGCGCCTGCCCGGCCCCGGCCACTATACGGTGATGCTGCTCCACGACCGCGACAGCAACCACCGCTTCAACTGGCAGCGCGACGGCATCGGCTTTTCCAACAACCCCCATCTGGGCTGGTCCAAGCCCAAGGCGGCGAGCGTTTCGGTTGCCGCCGGCGAACGGCCCACGCCGTTGCGGATCGTGCTGAATTACCGTAATGGTCTGCTCTCGGTCGGGCCGATCAAGGGGGCACGATGAAGCTGGTCGATGTCAGCGCGTTCTATGCTCCCAAGGGCGGCGGCGTGCGCACCTATGTCGAGCGCAAGCTCAAGGCGGGCGAGGCACTGGGCCACAATGTGACCGTGATCGCGCCGGGCGAGGATGACCGCATCGAGCAGCGCGGCCCGCGCTCGAAGATCGTCTGGCTCAAGAGCAAGCTGTTCCCGCTCGATTTCAACTACCGCTGGTTTTCCGACATTCCCGCGCTCTACGATGCGCTCGACGCCGAAGATCCTGATTTCGTCGAGGTTTCCTCGCCCTGGCGCAGCGCCAGCGTGGTCGCCGACTGGCCGGGCAAGGCCCCGCGCGCGCTGATCATGCATGCCGATCCCTTGTCGGCCTATGCCTATTACTATCTCGATCCGGTCGCCACGCGCACCACCATCGACAGCGTGTTCGAACGCTACTGGCGCCACTTGCGCCGCCTCGACGAACGCTGCGCGATGATCGTGAGCGCCAGCACGAGCCTGTCGCAGCGACTGATCGCCGGTGGCCTCAAGCATGTCGTGACCAATCCGATGGGGGTCGATCCGGGCATCTTCTCGCCCGACTTGCGCGATCCGGCCTTGCGCAAGGGCCTGCTCGAACTGTGCGAACTGCCCGAGACGGCCACGCTGCTGCTCGGTGTCGGGCGGTTCTCGACCGAAAAACGCTGGCCGATGGTCGTCGATGCCGTGGCTTCTGCCGGGCATCACCATGCGGTCGGCCTGGTGCTGGCCGGGCAAGGCCGCTCGCGCAAGGTGATCGAACGCCGCATCGGCGAGAACCCGCATATCCGCGTGCTGGCCCCGATCACGAAGCGCGACGAACTCGCCCGCGTGATGGCCAGCGCCGACGCCCTGCTCCATGGTTGCGAAGCCGAGACGTTCTGCATCGTCGCAGCCGAAGCCCGCGCCAGCGGGTTGCCGCTGATCACCCCCGACGAAGGCGGCGCCTCGGACCAGGCACGGGCCTCGAACGGGTGGATCTATGAATCGGCCCATGCCGCCTCGGCGGCGCAGGCCGTGGCCGACTATTGCCTTGCCCGCGAGGCCGGACGCGATGGCCCGCGCGCCCATGTGCCCCCGCCGCGCACGATGGACGACCATTTCCGCGAGCTGTTCGCCTCGTACGAGGCGGTGCTGGCCGGGGAACGGCAGGCAGCCTGAGAGCCCGACCCGAAAGTCAGGCGGCGGAGGTTTGGAGCGGGCTCTGAGCTTTTTCGCGTTTTTCGAGGATCAAACGACACGCAGGGTCCCGGACACGTCCGAAGCCCTGCGCAAGGTTCGTATTGCGCGACCGGCACCCGCAGGCACCGGTCGCGCACCGGTCAGAAACCGGCCTTGAGCGAGACGAAGACCTGGCGCGGGGCGCCCGGCAGCAGGGTTTGCGCATCGCCCGAGAAGCCGAAGCCGTTCGAGCCGATGGTCGCCACATAGCCCTTGTCGAACAGGTTGGTGGCATTGACCTGGATTTCGAGCGGCACGCGCTGGCCCACGTCGAGGCGATAGCCCAGCGTCGCATCGACGAGCGCCCGGCCCGGCACCGACTGGTCATTGAGGTAGGTGAAGTAGCGGCGCGACATGTAGTTGACCGCCACGCGGCCATAGAACGACTTGCTGTCGTAGGAGAGTTCGCCGCGCGCCAGATGCTTGGGCGCGTCGACCACGGTCTTGCCCGCCGTCGGCGCGATGCCCTTGGCGGTGACCACGTTGTCGCGATAGGTCGAGTTGTTGTAGCTGTACGAGGCGAACAGCGCGAAGCCATAGGGCAGCTTGTAGTTGCCCACCGCCTCGATGCCATACGAGCGCACATTGCCCACGTTCTGGACCAGATTGGCAGACCCCACGATCCCCACCGAGGTCGGGATGGTCAGCAGACGGTTGCGGAAGTTGACCCAGTAGCCGCCCAGAACGCCGTTGAACTTGCCGCGGTTGAGGCGCAGGCCGGTTTCATAGGTGTCCGATTCCTCGGGCTTGAGGCCATTGGCGGCAATCTGGTTGAACCCGGCCTGCGTCGTCGAGAACGGGCTCGACGTGCCATCGGCGGTGAACGCGCGGGTCGACTGGGTGAACCCGGCAAACGCTTCGGCGCCGCCGCCCAGCTTGTAGGTCAGGCCCGCATGCGGCTGGAACCAGTCGCGCGCCTTGAGGGCGCCGGTGGCCAGATTGCTCTGCGCCGCGCGCTTGGCCGCGCTGTTCTCGACGTCGAAGCCCTTCCAGCCCACGTTGATCTTGAGCGCGCCCAGATCGATGTCGTCGCTCACGTAGTACTGGTAGGTCTTGGTGTTGTAGGCCATGTCCCACTGCGTGGCGAAGGGGTTCACCAGGAAGTGGTGGAAGTCGATCCCAGGCTCGGTGCGGCTGGTCAGGCCATAGAACCGGCGCGCCTGATCGAAATCGTTGTTCTCGAACCAGCCGCCCACGGTGATCTTGTTGTGGGCGACGGTATAGACGAAGTTGCCGAACACGCCCTCGCGCTGGATGTTGTATTCGGTCGTGCGGACCGACATCGGCACCCCGCTCGGGCTGGCCAGATAGGGCGTGCCCCACAGGCCCTGGCCACGGTTGTGGTGATAGTAGCCCTTGAGCGAGAACGAGAGGCGGTCGGACAGGGGGCCGCTGGCGCCGAACGCATAGACCCAGTCGCGACGCAGGCCCGCCGCGTCGTAATAGGCATCGTCCGCCGAGGTGATCTTGCCCGGATAGGTCGTGCCCGCGCCCGGATTGGTCGGGGTGACGCCGGTATAGCCGGTGTTGGCGCCCACATCGGCGACCTGAAGCGCGGTCGCGTACTGGTGCGGGCCGAAATTGTCCCAGTTGCTGCCCAGGCGCTTGATCATTTCAAGCGACATGTCCTGGTAGTCCTGCTCGACGCGGTCCGAATAGCTGTACCAGCCCTCGAAGTTGATGGCGCCAGCGGGCGCAATGAACTTGACGTTGGTCATCAACTGGCGCTGCTGCCCGTCGCCCTTCCACTTGTTGCCGGTCTGGTAGTGGAGCGAGGCGAAGCCGCGCACGCCATCGCGGGTGCCCACCGCCACGCGGCCGAACCCGCGCCAGGTCTCGCTCGACCCGTAGGAGCCGCTCGCATCGATGGCGACATGATGGTCGTGGAGCAGGTCGCCCGGATCGATCGAACCGAATTCGAGCGTGCCGCCCAGGTTGCTGGTCGACTGCGCGCCGATCGCGCCCGCACCCTGGCTGACCGAGGTGACACCGATGTTCTCGGTGCTGATCGCGCGGCTGATGTGCAGCCCGTTCATGTTGCCGTAGCTCATGTTGCCCAGCGGAATGCCGTCGAGCGTGAAGCCGAGCTGGTTCTGGTTGAAGCCACGGATGGTCACGCGGGTCGACCATTCATACGAGCCGAACGCATCGGCCGACTGGAAGTTGACGCTCGGCAGCTTCTCGATGGCCTTGAGCGGGCTGGTACCCGCCGCCAGAACGGCCAGATCGGCGGCGTGCAATTCCTGCGTCTGACGGGTCTGGCCGGTGCCATAGACGACGATCGCCGGGGCGGTTTCGCCAGCAGCCCCGGCAGCATCAGGCGCGGGCGCGGCGTCAGGCGTGGCATCCTCGGCGGCGAACGCAGGATGGGCGACAGCAAAGGCACACCCGGCAAGCAGGATGGAAAGGCGGCGCATGATTTTCCCTCATGGTTACCCCCCGCAGAAGAGGGGATCAGGGGCGGCGCCTAGTGGTGCAGAATGTCAGGATCGTGCCAGAACGATGACACTTTTTTTGCAGGTGCGAATATCACCTGCCAGCATTCCCCTGCCCCGGCGCCCGTTCGGTACAGTCGCGGGCCATGAGCTGTTCGAGCAGCCAGGCCCGCGCCGGCCCCGCCGGGCAATCGCGCCGCCACTGGGCATAGAACGGATAGGAAATCGCCCCGCTCTCGGGCATCGGCAGGTGCACGAGCCGCCCCGCCTCCAGATCCCCGGCCACGACATGACGGGGCATGTTGCCCCAGCCGATCCCCTGAAGCAGCAGCGCGTGCTTGGCCCCCAGATCGCCCAGCCGCCATGTCCGCGCGGCCATGACCGAGAAATCGCGCCCTGCCGTAAGCGAGGAGCGGTCGGACAGCACGAGCTGGAGATAGTTGCGCCCCACCCCCGGCGCCAGCGCGCCCGTGCGCGCGGCCATTTGCGCCAGCGCATGGCCGGGCGCTGCCACCGGCACGAGATCGACCTGCCCGATGGCCATGCGCTCAAGCGCGGGATCATCGACCATCACCGCCCCGGCAATGCCCAGATCGGCGCGCTTTTCGAGCAGAAGCGCGGTGACCGCGCCAAGCGCCTCGACATGAAGGCGCAAGTCCACCGTAGGGAAAGCGATCAGGAAATCCTGAAGCAGCCGCGCGAGCAGGCGGGTTGGAAACATCACATCGACCGCCACCGTCAGCTCGGCTTCGAGCCCCTGGTTGTGGCCGCGCACCCGCGCCATCATCGCGTCGACATCGTCGGCCACCGCCCGCGCGCTGGCGAGCACCGCCCGGCCCGCATCGGTCAGTTGCGGCTTGCGCGAGCCCTCGCGGTCGAACAGCGACACCCCCAGCTGCCCTTCGAGGTTGGCGATGCCATAGCTGATCACCGAGATCGCCCGCCCCATGCGCCGCGCCGCGCCATTGAAACTGCCTTCATCGACAATCGCCAGAAAGATGCGAATCTGGTCGATACTGGGCTGGCCTACATCCACGCGCGGGGTCCTGTTCAAAAGATTTGAACATCCTTATCAGAATTATCGGGATTATCGAAAAGCCCGTTTGCGGGCAATCAGGGCCACGAAGCATGGTCCATGCCCGGTGTGGGCCCCGTTTTGCCGCTCTTCCAATGACCTGGAGTTCATCGATGACCACCCGCACTGCCGATCCCCGCATCCTCCCGGCCATCGTCGATCGCTGGTCGCCCCGCTCGTTCGACGGCCAGCCCGTTCCCGCCCAGGATCTTGCCACGATCTTCGAGGCCGCCGGCCTTGCCCCTTCGGCGTTCAACTTTCAGCCCTGGCGCTTCCTCTACGCGGTCAAGGGCGATGCCCACTGGGATGCCTTCCTCGACATCCTGATCCCCTTCAACCAGGGCTGGGCCGCCAGTGCGGGCGCGCTGGTGTTCATCATCTCGACCGAAACCAGCACCGCACCCGACGGCACCACCAGCCCGCTCTACAGCCACAGCTTCGACGCGGGCGCGGCCTGGGCCCTGCTGGCGCTTCAGGCCACCGCGCTGGGCTACCAGACCCACGGCATGACCGGGATCGACTTCGACAAGGCCCGCAGCGTGCTCGGCATCCCCGAAGGCTGGCGCGTGGAAGCGGCCACCGTGATCGGCAAACTCGACAGCGCCGACAAGCTGCCCGACTTCCTCGCCGCGCGTGAACACCCCGGCACCCGCAAGCCGGTGGCCGAAGTGGCCGTGGCCGGTCCGTTCGCTGCGCTTCCGGCCTGATCGCCCACCCCTTTGGTCAGGCGCGCGCCATCCAGCCCCAACCGGCCCGCGTCTGACCAAACCCCCAGCAAGCGATTCGCGGCCCCGCATCGCACAAGATCAGTGCGCAACAATCCCTGAAGCGCGCCGGGGTTCCCGTCTGCGGCAACGGTCAGCGGGACAAAGAACACTATTCATCGCAATCGCACCCATCGTGCCCTTGGCAAGCCCACCCCACGCTGCCTATCTTGGTGAACGGACGAACATCACACTTAAACCATTTCGTTTCGGGGTCTCGCAATCATGATCATGGGCAGGCGCCAGATGCTTGGCGCACTGGCCGGCACGGCCGCCACGGCACTGTTTCCGCGCGCCGCAGCCGAAGCTATCGCACCGCAACAGGCGGGCCGTTCCGGCCTGCGGGCTCCCGGTGCATGGACTCCGGGGCTTGGCGCGGGCGCCAAGGCGATCCCGACAGTGCCCGCCGCGGCCCTGTCCTCGCCCCTGCTCGTGCAGGCTTACGGCGCCCTGCACCATCATGGCAATGCGCTGGCCGCACGCGACGTGATCGGCGTGGTCGATTTCTCGGCCCCCTCGCGCGAGGCCCGCATGCAGTTGATCGACGTGGCCTCGGGCCGCGTGCTGTCCTCGCACCTCGTCGCCCATGGTCGCGGGTCCGACCCGTCGAACAAGGGCTGGGTGGAGCGGCTCTCGAACGAATATGGCTCGGAAGCCTCGTGCAGCGGCAGCTTCCTGACCGGCGAAACCTATTACGGGCGCCATGGCCGCTCGCGCCGGCTGATCGGGCTCGACCCGGAAAACAATCTGGCCCAGCCGCGCGGGATCGTCATTCACGCGGCCAGCTATGTCGGCCCCTCGATCGCCAGCATGCAGGGCCGCGTCGGCCGCAGCCAGGGCTGCTTTGCCGTCTCGGGCAACGACATCGACCATGTTCTGGGCCTGCTGGGCCCCGGTCGCCTGCTCTTCGCCGCGCGCTGAGCGACGCCCTTTTGCACCCTCTTTCCCGCACCACATGCGGGCAAAGGGCAGTCCAACGCATGCTTGCAAGCGCGGTTCCGTGGAGGAAGATTTATTTCCTCTCACGGCGATTGCGCTTGCCATACCCCGCATTGTGTGATCCCGACAACGTGATCAAGGTGCATGAGCGCGGCTTGTGTCTCAAAGTGTCGCAAGCCGCGTTTGCCGACAGGGACCGAACCGAAGCTGTGCTACCGCCTTGCCCGAATCACTCAAGTCGGTGAAAGAATGCTGCATAGTCGTCCGGTTGCATCCTCTGTCCGGTTTCCGGGGCTTCGCGCGGTCGGCGCGCGATCGTTTTCCTCCTTCTCCCCGTTTGCGCTGGCCTTTCTGGTCCCGGCCTGCCTGGCCCTGAGCGGGTGTGGCGGGGGCCAGGAAGCCCCCAAGCCAAAGGACATTCAGGTCGGCTATATCGTGGCCACGCCCACACCGGTTCCGGTTTCGACCGAGCTGTCGGGCCGCACGGTCGCTTCCGAAGTGGCCGAAGTGCGCCCGCAGGTTACCGGGATCATCATGGAACGCCTGTTCACCGAAGGCACCATGGTCCATGCCGGGCAGCCGCTCTACCAGATCGATTCCCGCAACTATGCCGCCAATGCCAACCAGGCCGCAGGCAATCTTGCGGCCAGCCAGGCCATGGTGGAATCGCTGCGCCTGAAGGCCGAGCGCTACAAGCTGATGGCCGCGCAGGGCGGCATCTCGCGGCAGGACGCGCTCGACGCGATGGCCAGCTACAACCAGGCGCGCGGGCAGGTTCTGGCCAACAAGGGCGCCTTGCAGGCCGCGCAGGTGAGCCTGGGCTTTACCCGCATTCTCGCCCCGATCACCGGGCGGATCGGCGTATCGAGCATCACCAAGGGCGCGCTGGTCACCTCCAGCCAGACCAATGCCCTCGCCAAGATCCAGAAATTCGACCCCATGTGGGTCAATATCCAGCAATCGAGCAACGACTACCTCGCGCTGCGCCGCGCGCTGCAATCGGGCAAGCTGGCCGCTGATGGCGCCGCGCGGGTCAAGGTGATCCTGTCCGATGGCACGGTCTGGCCGGTCGAGGGACGGCTCAATTTTGCCGATGTCGATGTCGATCCCGAGACCGGCACGGTGACCTTGCGCGTGACCGTGGCGAACCCGCACTACGACCTGCTGCCCGGCCTCTTCGTCAAGGCGCGGATCATCGAGGGGATCGTGCCCAACGGCATCCTCGTGCCCCAGGGCGCGGTCAGCCGCACCCCGCGCGGCTCGGCCACGGTGCTGGTCATCAATGCCAAGGGCGAGGCCGAAACCCGTGATATCGTCGCCGATGTCGCCGTGGGCACCAACTGGCTCGTTTCCAGGGGTCTCAAGGCCGGGGACAAGGTCATCACCGAAGGCCTCGTCAAGGCCCGTCCGGGGGCCAAGGTCAAGGCCAGCCCCGCCCGCAGCGAGATCGTGAAGACCGATGACGATCAGAGCAGTAATGGCCAGAGTAGTGATGGCCAGAGCGATGGCGACAACACGCCGGGCACGACGATGACCGCACCGGCGCAGGGGACAAAGTAAGCCCCCATGCTCTCGCGCTTCTTCGCCCACCGCCCGATCTTTGCCTGGGTCATCGCCATCGTGGTGATGTCCGCAGGCGCCTTTGCGATCTCCACGATGGGGATCGAGCAATATCCCGATATCGCGCCCCCCACCGTCTCGATCAGCGCCACCTACAACGGCGCCGATGCCGCAGCGGTCGAAAACAGCGTGACGCAGGTGCTTGAGCAACAGCTCAAGGGCATCGACGGGATGCTCTATTTCACCTCGACCAGTTCCAACGGCTCGTCCTCGATCACGGTGACTTTCGAGAAGGGCACCAATCCCGATACCGCGCAAGTCCAGGTCCAGAACGCGATCTCGCGCTCGCTCAGCCGCCTGCCCGCCGTCGTCCAGCAACTGGGCGTGACGGTGACCAAGGCGCAGAGCGACATGCTGCTCGTGCTCGCGCTCTATGACACCAGCGGGCGCAGCACCGTCGCGGACATCGCCGACTATCTGACCACCCATTTCCAGGACCCGCTCTCGCGCGTCGAGGGCGTGGGTTCGGCCGACGTGTTCGGCTCGTCCTATGCGATGCGCATCTGGCTCGATCCGGCCAAGCTGGCGGCGGTCAACCTGATGCCCTCGGACGTGACCGCCGCGCTCACCGCACAGAACACGCAGGTTCCCGCCGGCGAAATCGGCGCCCTGCCCGCCCCGCAGGGCCAGCGGCTCGACGCCACGGTCACCGCCCGCTCGCGCCTCCAAACGGTCGACGACTTCAAAAAGGTCGTCCTCAAGTCCTCGGCCGATGGCGGCGTGGTGCATCTGTCGGACGTTGCGCGCGTCGAGATGGGTCAGGAAAACTACAGTTCGATCAACACCCTCAATGGCTATCCGGCCACCGGCCTGTCGGTCAGCCTGGCCTCGGGCGCCAATGCGATGACCACGGCCAAGCTGGTCAAGGCCAGGGTCGACGAGCTTTCAAAGGATCTGCCGCAAGGGTATCATATCGAATATCCGCGCGATTCCAGCACCTTCGTGAAAATCTCGATCGAAGAAGTGGTCAAGGCCCTGATCGAGGCCATCGCGCTGGTGGTGGTCGTGATGTTCGTGTTCCTCCAGAACTGGCGGGCCACGCTGATCCCCACGATCGCGGTGCCGGTCGTTCTTCTGGGCACGTTCGGCATCCTCTCGCTGCTCGGCTACACGGTCAACACGCTCACCATGTTCGGCCTCGTGCTGGCCATCGGCCTGCTGGTCGACGATGCCATCGTCGTGGTCGAGAACGTCGAGCGCGTGATGCACGAGGAACACCTTCCCCCGCTCGAAGCGACCGTCAAGTCGATGGGCGAGATCACCTCGGCGCTGATCGGCATTACCCTCGTGCTCACCGCCGTGTTCGTGCCGATGGCGCTGTTCGGCGGCTCGACGGGCGTGATCTATCGCCAGTTCTCGGTTACCATCGTATCGGCGATGAGCCTTTCGGTGATGGTCGCGCTGGTCCTCACCCCGGCCCTGTGCGCCACCCTGCTCAAGCAGACCGAAAAGCCCAAGGGGCGCTTCTTCCAGGGCTTCAACCGCCGCTACGACAGCCTTCAGGGGGCCTATCACGGCCGCCTCAAGCAGGTCGTCGGGCGTCCGCTGCCCTGGATGCTGGCCTTCGTGGTGATCGTTGCCGCGATGATCTTTCTCTATATGCGCATCCCCACCAGCTTCCTGCCCGAAGAGGACCAGGGCCAGTTGATGGTCGTCTATACCCTGCCCGTCGGCTCGACGATGGAGCAGACGCAGACCCTCGCCAACGAGGCGCAGAAGCTGATCAAGCAGACCGAAGGCGACAATATCCGCGCGATGTTCCTCGTCACGGGCCGTGGGCAGGGCGGCTCGGGCCAGAACACCGGCCAGGGCTTCGTCCTGCTCAAGGACTGGGACGAGCGGCCCGGCACGGCCAACAGCGCCTCGGCCATGGCGCTGCGCCTCAATCGCCTGCTGGCCGAGAAGCTGGGCACCAGAGCGCAAGTCTTCGTGCTCGCGCCGCCCTCGATCCGGGGCCTTGGCAATGCCGCCGGGTTCGACATGTACCTTCAGGATTCGCAAGGCCTTGGCCGCACCGCGCTGACCGCCGCGCGCAAGCAGCTGGTCGAGGACGCCAATGGCTCGGGCCAGGTCGCGCAGGCACGCCTTCAGGGGCTGGAGGATACCAACCAGCTCAAGATCACCGTCAACGACGAGGCGATCACCGCCTTCCAGATCTCGCCGGCCAACGTGAACTCCACGCTTTCGACCGCCTGGGGCAGCACCTATGTCAACGACTTCGTCGACCGGGGCCGCGTCAAGCGCGTCTATGTCCAGGGCGATGCGCCGTTCCGCTCGCGCCCGCAGGATCTGGGCCAGTGGTACGTGCGCGGCAACAATGGCGCGATGGCGCCGTTCTCGGCCTTCGCCAAGACCGAATGGATCGTCGCCCCGCCCGTGCTGCCGCGCTTCAACGGCATCGCTGCACAGGAAATCGTCGGCAACCCGACACCGGGGATCAGCTCGGGCCAGGCCATGGCCCAGATGGAAAAGCTCGCCGGGGCGATGAACGGGGGCTACACCGTCGCGTGGACGGGCCTTTCGTATCAGGAACGCGCGGCGAGCAGCCAGACCGGCGTGCTCTATGGCATCTCGGTGTTCTTCATCTTCCTGTGCCTTGCCGCGCTCTATGAAAGCTGGTCGGTGCCGGTCTCGGTGCTGCTGGTGATCCCGCTGGGGGTCGTGGGGGCGGTGCTGGCCGTCACCTTGCGCGGCTTTACCAACGACATCTACTTTCAGGTCGCGCTGCTCACCACCATCGGGCTTTCGGCCAAGAACGCGATCCTCATCGTCGAGTTCGCCGAAGCCGCGCTGCATCGGGGCATGAAGCCGCTCGATGCCGCGCTGGAAGCCGCACGCCTGCGCTTCCGCCCGATCATCATGACCTCGGTGGCCTTCATCGCGGGCGTCATCCCGCTTGCCGTGGCCAGCGGCGCGGGCGCCAATGGCCGCCGCGAGATCGGTACGGGGGTTCTGGGCGGCATGGTCTCGGCCACGCTGCTCGCGATCTTCCTGGTCCCGCTGTTCTTCGTGCTGGTCAAGCGCCTGTTCGGCCATTCGGACAAGGAGACCGCGCAATGAGCCCGATGACGACCATGGCCCGCGCGGCCCTGACCGGGGGGGCCCTGCTCGCCCTGTCGGCCTGCAACATGGCGCCCAAATATGTCCGCCCCGACCTTCCGGTCGCCCCGGCCCTGCCGCAAGGCGCGTCCTATCCGGCGCTGGCAACCGGCGACACCGCCATCGACAGCATCGGCTGGCAGGCCTTCTTTACCGATCCGCGCCTGAAGGAAACCATCGGGCAGGCGCTGGCCAACAACCGCAACTTGCGCAGCGCGGTGGCCGCCGTCGCCCAGGCCCGCGCGACCTACAAGGTCGATCGCGCCGCCATTTTCCCGACACTGAGCGCCGGGCCCAGCGCGTCCGACACGCGCAGCAAGGGCACGACAACGCACACCTTCCAGCTCAACGGCGGTGTCTCGGCCTTCGAGGCCGATCTCTTCGGCCGCCTGCGCAACACCAGCAAGGCCGCCTTCGAGACTTATCTGGCGACAGACGAAGGCCGCAAGGCGACCCAGATCGCGCTCGTCTCGGAAACCGCCTCGGCCTGGCTGACGCTGGCCGCCGACCGCGATGCGCTGGCCATCGCGCAAGACACGCTCGACACGCGGATCAAGACCGTCGCCCTCACCCGGCAGCTCGAAAGCAATGGTCTGGGCACGCGTCTGGCCGTGGCCCAGGCCCAGACCGCGCTCGACACCGCCCGCGCCGATGTCGCCGACTACACGACCGCCGTGGCACAGGACCGCAACGCCCTCGAAGTGCTCACCGGCGGGGCCGTTCCCGAGGCGCAGTTGCCCACCACGCTGGGCAATGGCGACCAGATGCTGGGCAGCCTCCCGGTCGGCCTCTCCTCGCAAGTCCTGCTGCGCCGCCCCGACGTGCTCGAAGCCGAACACATGCTCAAGGCCACCAATGCCCGCATCGGGGCGGCCCGCGCGGCCTTTTTCCCGACGATCTCGCTCACCGGGCTGGCGGGCGCGGCCAGTTCTGGCCTGACCAGCCTGTTCGACGGCGGCTCGTTCGCATGGAGCGTGAGCGGCAGCATCACCCAGACCCTGTTCGACGGCGGCCAGCGGGCGGGCAACCTCGCCTATGCCAAGGCCGCGCGCGATGCGGCGGTCGCCTCCTATGAAGGGGCGATCCAGACCGCGTTTCGCGAAGTGGCCGATGCCCTGGCCCGGCGCGGCACGATCGAGGACCGCATCGCCGCGCAGGAAAGCAATGTCGCCAATGCGCAGAAGGCCGCGCAGATCACCCGCTCGCTCTATGCCAACGGGCTCAACACCTTCCTCGAACCGCTCGACGCCGACCGCACCGCCTATGCCGCCCGCCAGATGCTGATCAGCGCCCGGCTCGTCCGCGCGACCAACATGGTCACCCTCTATCAGGTGCTGGGCGGCGGCCTTACCCCCTGATCGGGGCCATCGCTTCGCGAATTAAAGCATCGAAGAACAAGGGATACCGCAGGGGGCAAGGCCCCCTGCACCCCATTAGCTTTGGTTACCGCTGTGTTGTCGGCAAGGGCGGGCATGGCAACCACCGAACCATTTGTGGCCGCCCGGTTGCCTCCGTTACGGTGACGATCCGGGTGCATCGTGCCTTGCCGCAGCGCGGCAGGGCGGGAACACTGGGCCACAGGAAGCGGCGCTTGGCCGCGCGTCCATGGTTCAGGGGTTCTTCGCCGCGATGCCGCCATTTCCCCCGTTCTTGCGCTCTTTCCGGCCCGGAAATGCCTCCGGGGCCAAGGGCCCTGATGCGCGCGCGCGCGTTGGCAGGCGGGCTCCGGCGCGGCTGCGGATCGCGCTGCTCAACGTCAAGTACAGCCCCAATCTGGGCGATGGCCTGCTGGCCGAATGCCTCGAACGCGAATTGAGCGCCGCGCTGGGCGGGGCAGAGGTCTTCTCCATCGACATTGCCGGGCGCGCCGGCTGGCCCGCAGCCGCCCCCTCCTCCTCCTCCGGGCCTGTCGCCGCCAGCGCCTCGCGCCGCCGCCACATCATGGCCCTGCTCGAAGCGATGCCGCCGCGCCTGCGCCATGTCGCGGCGGGCACGGCGCTGGCCCTCGTCACCCGCTGGCGCCTGCGCCCCCATATCCGCGCGCGGCTGGCCGGATGCCACGCGGCGGTGATCGGCGGGGGCAACCTGCTGACCGACGCGGACCTCAATTTCCCGACCAAGCTGGCCGGGGCCGCCCGCGAAGTGACCCGCCGCGATCTCCCGCTGGCCATCCACGCCGTGGGGGCCAGCGGCAACTGGTCGGCCCATGGGCGCCACCTGTTCGCCCGCGCACTGGCCCGCCGCCCGCTCGCCCACGCCACCGTGCGCGACGAACGCAGCCGCGAGGCATGGACTGTCCAGCTCGTGCCGCAAGGCGCCCCGCCCGCGCGCGTGGTCGGCGATCCAGGGCTTCTGGCCAGCCTGCACTACCCCCACGCCTCCCCGCATGGCGCCCGGAATAGCCAGCCGGGCGAACGGCGGATCGGCCTGTGCATAACCGCCCCGCTCGCGCTGCGCTATCATGTCGGCCAACACCATCAGGGGGAAGAAAACGCAACCACGGGGGCCGTATCCTCCCCCGCCCCGCATCATCGCGACCGCCCCCTGATCGACTGGTACGGCGCCCTCGCCCACGCCCTGGCGCGGCAGGGCATGCATGTCGTCCTGTTCACCAATGGCAGCCCGGAAGACCGCGAATGCCTCGTCACCCACGCCGCAGACTGGACGCAGGAGCGCGCCGCGGCAGACTGGATCGGGGGCGCTCCGTGCCTGTCGCGCGGGCGGATCAGCCTGGCCGCCCCCTTCGCCGCGCCTGCCGATCTGGCCAGGTTCGTCGCGGGCTGCGATCTGGTGATCGCCCACCGCATGCATGCGTGTATCGCCGCCCATTCCTTCGCGGTGCCCACCATCGGGCTGACCTGGGACGCCAAGCTGGCCAGCTTCTTCGCGCTGGCCGGGCGCAGCCGCTATGCCGTCGATGGCCTCGCCATGGCGCCGGTGGCCATGGCCGAACTGGCACTCGCCGCACTCGACGAAGGGGTCGACCGGGCCGCGCTCGACCGGCTGATCGCCGGCACCCGCGCCGATGTCGCCGCGCTGGGCGCGCGGATTGCGGGCGCCATTGGGCCTGTACCGGCCCATCCCGCCAGCCCGGCCGCCGCGTCTGCGATCAAAACTGCGGGCAAAACTGCGGGCAAAGTTCCCGAACGCGAGGCCGGGCCGGTTGCGGCTCTGGGCCAAGCCTCCCCCGCCACGGCCCGTCCGGGGGCCATCTGATGTGCGGGGGCCCCATCGAACGGATCGTCGTGATCAACGATCTGGCCCGGCCGATGGGCGGGGCCAGCGCGCTGGCGCTGCTTTCCGCGCGGGCCTTTCGCCAGCGTGGCCATGCGGTCACCCTGCTCGCTGGCGACATGGGCGACGATGGCGCGCTGGCCGCCGCCGGGATCGCCTGCGTGGCGCTGGGCCAGCCGCGCCTGCTCGCCCGCCCCCGGTTCGAGGCGGCGATGGCCGCCTTGTGGAACGGCGCGGCGGCGCGAATGGTCGCGCGCTGGATCGCCGACAACGACACGCCGGGCACGATCTACCACCTCCACGGCTGGCTCCAGATCCTCTCGCCCGCCGTGCTCCATGCGCTTGGCCCGGTGCGCGACAGGCTGGTGATCTCGGCCCACGATTTCTTTCTGGCCTGCCCGAACGGCGCCTTTGCCGATCTGCGCAGCGGCGCGCCCTGCCCCCATGCGCCGCTCTCGCGCGGCTGCCTTGGCGCGGCCTGCGACCGCAAGGGGCCCAGCCACAAGCTGCTGCGCCTCGTCCGCCACGCCATCCAGACGCACATCCTGCGCGGGCGCAGCGCCCCGTTGATCCTGGCCATTCATGGCGGCATGGCCCCACTGCTGGCCCGCGGCGGCTTCGATCCGGCCACGATCCACACCCTGCCCAATCCGGTCACGCCGTGGTCGGCCACGCGGATCGCCGCCGAAGACAACCGCGAGGTGCTCTTCGTGGGCCGCCTCGAAGAGACCAAGGGCCCCGATCTGGCCGCCGCCGCCGCGCGCGAGGCGGGGGTTCCGCTCCGTCTGGTCGGCACCGGCGCGCTCGAACCGATGCTGCGCGCCCGCCATCCCGAGGCGCGCTTTTCAGGCCGGCTCAGCCCGGCCGAGATCGTCCGCCTCGCCCACAAGGCCCGGCTCCTGATCATGCCCAGCCGCTATCCCGAGCCTTATGGCCTCGTCGCGATGGAGGCGGCACGCTCGGGCCTGCCGGTCATCCTTCCGCCCACCGCGCTGCTGGCCGATGATCTGGTCGCGCGCGGGGCCGGTCTGGCAATCGACCCGCGCGATACGCCCGCCCTGTCGCGCGCCTTGCGCGATCTGGCCGGTGACGATGCGCGCCTGCGCACGATGAGCGAGGCCGCCTTTTCCGCCACCGACGATCTTGCGCTTTCGCCCGAGGACTGGGTTTCAGGCCTGCTCGATTTCTATGCCGCAAGGCTGGCGGCGCTGTCCGTCCGCAATGGTTCGTTTCAATCCTCGCGCGGGGAAGGACCGGGCGGCGGCGGCGTTGCTCCGCCCCTTGGCCCATCCCGTCTGGCCACGGCGGTGCCGGTAATCACCGCCGATTTGGCCGGTGGCACGCGCCGTTCGAGATCGCGCAGCGCCCGATAGGGATGCGCGCGGGCCAGGCTGCGCAAGTGCTGGATCTTGAGCGGGATCAGCACGACCGCCAGCGCCGAGACCGAAACCGCCCAGCGCCAGAGCATCATGTGCCCTGATTGCGCGGCGGCGAGGAACTCGGCCACGGTCATCCAGATCGCCACCGCGCCCAGCATTTCCGAGGCGCGCTGATCGGGCACCCCCATCAGGATCATCAGGGACAGCCCATAGGCCATCATCCCGGCCAGGGCAGGCGTAGCCAGACCCGTGACGTACCCGAGGGTCATCACATTGGCCATGATCAGCGCAAGGACGCGTCCGATGCGGACGACTTGCGCGGGCGTCAAACGGGCGATTGGGGATCTCACCCCCGCATCTATCGCAGGGCACGGTCAAGGAATGCTTGTCAGGCATCGTGAACCGGAACACGCACGGTCAAGCGATGACTACTTAGTAAAAATACACCGGGTTTGGCAGGAATTGGCCAACCTTTCACACCATCGCCCAGCCCCCTGAACAAAAACGCAAATTCACGCAACAATACGCCCATGAACGGCATCCTCAGGGCAGTTTTCGGCAAGACCGGGCCATTTGCGCGCGGTATCCGCCCGAAGTGCCTCAGTAATGGCAGCAGTTGAAGCCGCGATCCCGATGCCCCGATGATACCACCATGGGCCATGGCAATGGTGGCAGGAGGCGGCGTGCGACAGCGAAATCGGGGCAATACGCGCGTGGTCGTCATCCCGGCTGGAGACGGTGAGGGCAGGCTTGCGAACCGGCGAACCATGAACTGGCGCTCGGTCGGCTGGAGTTCGGTCCGCTGGTGTTCGGTCCGCTGGTGTTCTCTGGCCGGGGTCCTGTCCTGTCCGGGGCTGGCCTTTCCCGCGCAGGCCGCTGCGCAGGACATGCCCGATCATCGCTCCGGCCCCGAAACGGTCGAGAACCGCGTGCGTCCGGGCATGGAAGGGACCGGCTATACGCTCGGCTCGCTGCGCATCATGCCCAGCGTGGCCTTCGGCGGCATCGCCACCGACGATCTCTATGCCCGGCGCACGCCTAGGGTGGCCGATGTCGGCGGCAGCCTGATCCCCCATGTCGAGGTCCAGTCCCGCTGGGACCGTCACGCGCTCGACATCACGCTCGATGGCCAGTTCGACCGCTATGCCGTCCACGGCGCCGAAGGGACCGACCGCTACGGCGCGGCGGCCTCGGGCCGGATCGACTTCGCCCGCGACACACAGGCGACGCTCAACGCCTCCTTTGCCCGCCGCATCGAAACGCGCGGCACCACTGGCGATACACTGTTCGGGATCAGCCCGATCGCCTTCACACAGCTCACCCTGGGCGGCCAGATCGAGCAGGCCCTGGGCCAGACCCGCATCACGCTCGACGCCCACTACGACGGATTTCACTACTACAACCGCCGCAACGGCGACGAGACGATCGACCTGTCGGGACGCGACTTTACCAACATCGTGGCCGGAGGGCGGGCGGTCCACCCGGTATCCCCCGCTGTCGGCCTGTTCCTCTCGGCCCATTACAACATCACCCGATATCCCCACGAGGGCGCGACGCAGGCAACCCGCCGCTCGCAAGGCTATACCGTGATGGCGGGCCTTGCCTTCGGACGCCAGCGGCTGCTCGAAGGCGAACTGGCGTTCGGATACCAGCACCAGCACTTTGCCAGCCCGCGCTATCCCACCATCGCCGGGTTCGCCTATGCCGCTGCCCTGCACTGGCACGCCACGCCACTCACCACCATCAGCCTCCTTGCCGGCAAGACCATCCAGCGCTCGCCGATCATGGATGTCGCCGGCATCGAGGCGCACGATTTCAGCCTCGGCGCGGCCCACGAACTGCTGCGCCGGGTGATCCTGCGCCCCAGTGTGAGCTATTCGATCAACCGCTATCGCGGCGGCAACCGGGTCGATCACTATGCCAATGGGGGCCTTTCGGCCACGTGGCAGGCTGCGCCCCACTTCTCGGTCGAGGCATCGGTGCTCCATCGCCTTGGGCGGACCTCCGCCATTCCGGCCAAGCCGCGGGAATACAACCAGAACCGCGCCACCATCACCCTCAAGTACGTGTTCTGACCATGACCCAGCCGCTCCCCCCTTTTGCATCGCCCTCTTTTGTGTCGTCGTCGCCAGACGAAGCGCCCCATACCCCGCTGCCAGACGGGGCCGACATCTGGACGCGCTGGGCCGAACCGGCCTTGCGGCTGGCGATGGCGCTGCTGTTTCTGGTGGTGCTGGGTACGCTGCTCAAGGTTCTGGCGCCGCCTCCGCCCGGCATGCCCCAGCGGCTCGCGCTCGCCGCCCTGCCCGCGCTCACCGATCCGATGGCGGTCGAACCGATCAGCGCGGAGGCCGCGCGCCAATCCAACGCCGCCTTGCCGGTGGCCGACCGGATCGATCCGGCCACCCCGTTCCTGTTTCCTGCGGCATCGCCCGGCGCACAGGAACGCGCGCGCGACTGCCTCGCCGCCGCCGCATGGTACGAGGCGGGCGACGATCCCTCGGGCGAACGGGCGGTGGTACAGGTCGTGCTCAACCGCGCGCGCCACCCGGCCTATCCGGCCAGCGTGTGCGGCGTGGTCTTCCAGGGTTCGGAGCGCCATACCGGTTGCCAGTTCACCTTCACCTGCGACGGCAGCCTTGCCGCGCGCCATCCCGGCCCGGCGGCCTGGGCGCGCGCAAGGGCCGTGGCCGGGGCAGCCCTTGCCGGTGCGGTCGATCCGCGCGTGGGCTGGGCGACGCATTACCACGCCGACTATGTCGTCCCCACATGGCGCAATTCGCTCGACAAGATCGCGCAAGTGGGCGCGCACCTGTTCTATCGCTGGCGCGGCGGGTGGGGGACAGGGGCGGCCTTTCGCAGCCCTTCTGCCGGTCGGGCCAGCGCAAACGGCGGCGAACCAGTCGAAACGGCGCTGACAAGCCTTTCTCCGGCCCATGGAACAGCCCTCTCGCCCGATGACGATGCCCTCATGGCATCGCTCACCGAGGCCGACAGGGCGGTCACCACCGACAGCGCCTTGCTGGCCGATGTCCTCCACCCGGCAGCCGCCCTCGCGCCGGGCCTGTCATCGGGACAGGACACCCCGGAACGAACCGCCCTCGTCGCGCTCCATGGTCCTGCGCTTTCCGGCAAGGCGGTGCCCCATACCGACTCTGGCGATGACACGCCGATCCGCCTTGCGCTCGATCCTGCGCTGTTTCCCGGCCGCTACGCGCTTCAGGCGCTCGAACTGTGCGGCCACCGTCCGCGCTGTCTAGTGCTGGGCTGGCGCGCGGCCGCCAGTGGCCCGGTTTCGACATCGGGCCCGACCGCAGGCCCGCTTCCGGCGGGTACGCCAGCGGGTGCACCATCCGGCACGCTCGCCTTCGTCTATCGTCGCGACCGCGCAGGCGGCGGCGAGGGCGCCTGGTGGGACTGCACCCTCACCCCCCGCGCCGACAAGGCCCAGTGCCTCCCCCCCTCGCCCCAGCGACTGCTGGCCGACTGGGCCACCAGTGGCACGGCTGGGGCGGCACCGGACAAACACCTTTAGGCAGCATGGGCAAATCCAGGTCTTTGGAACGTGTCCTGAATTTTTAAATACGGTTTCCTGAACTTCATTCGTCATCCCCGCGCAGGCGAACGGGCCACAGTATCTGGATTCCCGCCTGCGCGGGGATGACGAGAGATGGGGCAAACATCGTCCAGTACTGACTAATGCAATCTCGACACACGGCAAATTTGGCCGCGCCGCGTGAGCGGCGTGGAAACCCGCTGGCGGCCTTTCAGCCTGCTTCTTCTGCCAAATTGATCCATGTTCTTGCGGCACGCTTGCGCTGTGGCCAAACCGGTTTCACAGGCCAGGTGAGAGGTGCGCATGAACTTGGCGAAGGCGGGACCAACACGACACGCGGCGCAATGCGAGCCAGAGCGCGCGGAAACGCCGGCTGTGGCGAAACCGGGCTTGGCGCGGCTGAGATTGGCTGGGCTGGGCTGGGATGCTCTGGCCGGGCTGGCCGTGGCCGGGATCATGGTGCCCGAGGCTGTCGCCTATGCCGGGATCGCCGGGCTGGCGCCGGGGCGGGCACTGGCGGCGGGGGTGGCCGGGGGGCTGGCCTATGCCCTGCTCGGGCGCAGCCGGTTTGCCGTTGTTTCGCCCACGTCTTCGTCGGCGGCCATTCTGGCGGCGGCGCTGGCCAATCTGTCTGGAGTCAGCCTGGCTGGCGGGAGCGGAAGTGTCGGGGCACAGGCGATGGACGCCAATGTCACCGCGCTGACCCTGCTGGCCGGGCTGCTGTTTGCCGCGCTGGCGCTGGCGCGGCTGGGAAGCCTTGCCGGGTTCGTCTCGCGGCCCGTGCTGCGGGGTTTTACCTTTGGACTGGCACTCACGATCATCGTGCGCCAGTTGCCCCATATCGCCGGCGTACCCGACCTTGGTGGCCCCGTCTGGTCCGTGCTGTGGGGCGTCGTCCGCGCCATGCCGAACTGGAACGGGGCCAGTCTGGCCTGCGGGCTGGGGGCACTGATGCTGCTGGCATTATTGCGGCGATGGCCGGTGGTACCCGGCCCCTTGCTGGTCATGGCGCTGGGGATCGCGGGGGCACGCTGGAGCGGACTGGGGGGCGGGCTGGCCGCGCATGGCGTGGCGCTCGCTGGCCCCGCCCCGCTGGCGCTGGCCCTGCCCACCCTGCCCGGTGATCCGGCGGTCTGGTTGCGCCTCGCGCCGCTGGCCTTGCCGCTGGTGCTGATCCTCTTTGCCGAAAGCTGGGGCACGATACGCACGCTGGCACTGGCCCATGGCGACCGGCTCTCGGCCAATCGCGAGCTGGCCGCGCTCGGCCTTGCCAATGCCTGTGCCGCGCTGGCGCAGGGCATGCCGGTGGGCGCGGGCTTTTCGGCGGGGAATGCCAGCGCGGCGGCAGGCGCGCGCAGCCGCATGGCCGGGCTGATCGCCGCCGTGGCGCTGCTGGTGCTGGCGCTCTGGGCCGGGCCGCTGATCGCGCAGATCCCCCGCCCCGTGCTGGCCGCCGTGGTGATCGCGGCGCTCACCCATGCGCTGGCGCCCGCGCCCCTGCTGCGGCCATGGCGGCTGGGCCGTGACCGCTGGACGGCGCCGAGCGCGGCGCTGGGCGTGCTGATGCTCGGCGTGCTCGACGGGATGCTGCTGGCCATCGGCCTCAGTCTGGCCCAGTTGCTCTATCGCCTCGCCCACCCCTCGCTGAGCGAACTGGGCCGCCTGAGCCCGGACGTGCCCGACGACCCGGAACAGGGCCATGATTTCGTCGACCGTCGCGCCCATCCCGAAGCCGGGGTCGTGCCCGGCCTCGCGCTCTATCGCCCCAACGCCCCGCTGTTCTTCGCCAATGCCGAAACCGTGCTGGGGCTCGTCGCCACGCGGGCGCAGACGGCGGGGTGCAAGGTGGTCGTGCTCAGCCTCGAAGAAAGCGACGACCTCGACAGCACCGCCGCCGAGGCACTGGCCGAACTGCACGCCACCCTCGTCGCGCGCGGGGGGCGGCTGATTCTGGCGCGCACCCACGACCGCGCCCGCGCGGTGATCGCCGCTGCCGGGCCCGCGATGGCCGAACTGGCGCGCCATGCCACTTTCAGCGTTGCCGATGCCGTCGCACTAGCGCAAACACCCATTCCGGAGGCCTGAGCCATGTCCCTTGCCGGTCCAATCATCCAGCCGATTCTCAAGGCCGTCGCCATTGCCGACTTGCGCCCCACGCAGATGACGGTGGGCATGCGCGAGGTGGAGCGCAAACGGCACGACTGGATCGCCCGCCGCTCGGTCCATGAGACCGAGGCCGCGCGCTATCTGGGCGCGCACATGATCCCCGCCGTGGTCGGCCCGGACGAGACATGGTGGATGCTCGATCACCATCATCTGGCGCTCGCGCTGCACCTTGAAGGGGTGGAAGACGTGATGGTTTCGGTCGTTGCGCGGCTGTCGCACCTGTCGCGCCGCCGCTTCCTCGCCTTCATGGACGCGCAGAACTGGCTGCATCCCTATGACGCGCGCGGGCGCCGCCGCGAATGGAAGGCGCTGCCCCACCATGTCGCGCAACTGGAGGACGACCCGTGGCGCTCGCTGGCAGGCGCCGTGCGCCGGGCGGGCGGCTATGCCAAGACCGGGCGGCCCTATGCCGAATTTCTCTGGGCCGACTTCTTTCGCGACCACTTCGGCCCGCGCAAGCTGGCCCACAAGTTCGACAAGACCCTGTCCGACGCCACCGACCTGGCCCGCAGCCACGCGGCGCGACACCTGCCCGGCTTTGCAGGCCCCGACGAAGACGACTGAAAGCCCAGCCTCGCCACAAGAACGGCCCCATCCAAAGCTCATGGGGTGCAGGGGGCCCTGCCCCCTGCAATATCCCTTTCTTTTATTACAATCCGCGAGGCGACAACCCGCCCCGCAGCTTTACCGGGCCAGGCCGAACGTGCCGGGCGGCATGCCGGTCACGCCGCTGTCCACCTCGAACAGGGCGCCATCGAATTCACTCGGATCATCGAGCCCCACGCGCGCGCTGGTCACGAACATGCGGTCGAGCTTGTCACCGGCAAAGGCGATGTTGGTGATCCGCCGCGCGGGCAGTTCGATCACGCGGTCGAGGCGGCCATCGGGGGCATAGCGGCTGATCCGGCCGCCGTCCCAGTGGGCCGACCACAGGAAGCCTTGCGCATCGCAAGCCATGCCGTCGGGATAGCCATCGGCCTCGCCCAGTTCCACGAAGACCTCGCGCCCGCTGGCCCCTTGCGCCTCCAGCGCGAAGCGGTAGATCGTCCGTTTGCCGCTGTCGGCATGGTAGAGCCACTGGCCACAGGGCGAGAACGCCGGACCATTGGGCACATTGTAGTCCGTATCAATGGCCTTGAACGTGCCATCGGGCGCAAGGCGATAGAGCGCGCCCGTGGCTTCTTCCTCGGCCATGTCCATCGTTCCGCACCAGATCGCGCCGTGGTGGTCGACCTTGCCGTCGTTCATGCGGTTCCCCGGCAGGTGCGGCTCGGGATCGTGGCAGGGGCCGATCTCCAGCGGATCGAGCGTGATCCGCGCCACCCCGCTGCGAAAGCCGCCCAGAAGGCCACCCTCGCCATGGGCGGCCACCCAGCCCAGCGGCTCGGGCATGGTCCAGCGGGTGATCGCCCCGCTGGCCAGATCGAGCCGGTTGAGCGCGGGGGCCAGGATGTCGGTCCAGTACAAGGCGCCGTCGCGCGGGCACCACAGCGTGCCCTCGCCCAGCGTATCGGCAATATCGCGCTCGACCTTGCGCCAAAGCGTCATCCCGGCCTCCGTCACGTCTTAGTGGTTGTCGCGCGGGAGGCCGCGCGTCTGGGCAATACGCTGATACTTTTCAGCGCCTTCGAGGATCGCCCCGGTGTTCATCTGGCCGACCAGCGCGCGCTGGATCTCCTGCCACGGGGTCTGGCTGGCGGGATAGGGATAGCCGCCTTTCGCCTCGAGCGCGGCCCGGCGCGCGGCCAGTTCCTCGTCGGAGACCAGCACGTTGACCGTGCCCGCCCTGAGGTCGATCCGCACGCGGTCGCCGGTTTCGAGCAGGGCCAGACCGCCCATCGCCGCCGCTTCGGGGCTGGCGTTGAGGATCGAAGGGCTGCCCGAAGTGCCCGACTGGCGCCCGTCGCCAACGCAAGGCAGCGCGCTGACGCCTTCGGTGATCAGGTAGGCAGGCGGGCGCATGTTGACGACTTCAGCCGCGCCCGGATAGCCGATGGGCCCGGCCCCGCGCATGAACAGCAGCGTTTCAGGCGTGATGCCGACCGCCGGATCGTCGATGCGGTGGTGATAGTCTTCAGGCCCGTCGAAGACCACGCAGGGGCCCTCGAAGGCTTCCGGGTCATTGGGGTTCGACAGGTAGCGGCTGCGGAATTCTTCGCTGATCACGCTGGTCTTCATGATCGCCGCGTCGAACAGGTTGCCCGATAGGACGAGGAAGCCCGCCTCTTCCTTGAGCGGCTGGGCGAACGGACGGATGACCTTCTCGTCCTCGATTTCCACGCCCCGGCAATTCTCGCCCATGGTCTTGCCATTGACGGTCATCGCGCCTTCATGGATCAGGCCCTGCCCGATGAGCTGGCTGACCACCGCCGGAACGCCGCCCGCGCGGTAATAGTCCTCGCCCAGATATTCGCCCGCCGGTTGCAGGTTGACGAGCAGCGGCACCTTGTGGCCCAGCCGCTGCCAGTCGTCGAGCGGCAGGTCGACGCCGACATGGCGGGCGAGCGCGGCCAGATGGATCGGCGCATTGGTCGATCCGCCGATGGCCGAATTGACGACGATGGCATTGTGGAAGGCCTCGATGGTGAGGATGTCCGAGGGCTTGAGGTCTTCACGCACCATGTCCACGATGCGCTTGCCGGTGTGGTAGGCGCATTCCTGACGGTCGCGATAGGGCGCGGGGATCGCCGCCGAACCGGGCAGCATCATGCCCAGCGCCTCGGCCAGCGAGTTCATCGTGGTGGCCGTGCCCATCGTGTTGCAATAGCCCGTCGAGGGGGCCGACGAGGCAACGAGCTTGATGAAGCCCTCGTCGTCGAGTTCACCCGCCGCGAGCATCTGGCGGCCCTTCCACACGATCGTGCCCGAACCGGTGCGCTCGCCCTTGTGCCAGCCGTTGAGCATCGGGCCGACCGAGAGCGCGATGGCCGGGATGTTGACCGTGGCCGCCGCCATCAGCAGCGCGGGCGTGGTCTTGTCGCAGCCGGTGGTCAGCACCACGCCGTCGAGCGGATAGCCGTAGAGCGCCTCGACAAGGCCGAGATAGGCCAGGTTGCGATCGAGCCCGGCAGTCGGGCGCTTGCCGGTTTCCTGAATCGGGTGGACCGGAAACTCGATGGCGATGCCGCCCGCCTCGCGGATACCCTCGCGGATGCGCTCGGCCAGCACGAGGTGGTGGCGGTTGCAGGGGGAAAGGTCGCTGCCGGTCTGGGCGATGCCGATGATCGGCTTGCCGCTGCGCAGCTCTTCGAGGCTGAGGCCGAAATTCAGGTAGCGCTCCAGATAGAGCGAGGTCATGTCGATATTGTCGGGGTTATCGAACCAGGCGCGCGAGCGCAGCGTCGAGGGGCCATGGGGCGTTTTGGGGTCGGTCATAGGGGCCTGTTCAGCGCGAGGTGGTGACGCGATAGATCATGACATGGCGATAGGGCTTGCCAGGATCGACGCGGGTGGAAACGAAGGCGGGATGGTGAACCGCATCGGGGAACTTCTGCGGTTCGAGCGCGATGCCATCGCCCATGCGATAGACATGGCCGTGCTTGCCAACGAGCGTCCCGTCGAGGAAATTGCCGGTATAGAGTTGCACGCCCGGCTCGGTCGACAGCACTTCGAGCACCCGGCCCGAGGTGCGATCTTCGAGCCGCGCGACCAGTTCGGGGCTGGCGGTCACCCCCTTGTCGAGCGCGAAGTTGTGGTCATAGCCACGCCCGGCGACGATCTGCGGGTCGGTGCCGTCGCGCAGGCCATCGGCCAGGCGGCGCCCCCTGGTGAAATCGAACACGGTGTTCACCACCGGGCGCAATTCGCCCGTGGGGATCAGCGCGGCATCGACCGGAGTATAGGCGCGGGCCGGGATGGTCAGCACTTCGTCCATCGCCCCGTCGGGCGAGCCTTCGCCCGCGAGGTTGAAAATGCCGTGGTTGGTCATGTTGATGATGGTGGGCTTGTCGGTGCTCGCGGCAAAGGCGATGGTCAGGTCGCCCTTGTTGTCGAGCGAATAGGTCACGCTCGTGCGGACGGTGCCGGGATAGCCGGCCTCGCCATCGGGGCTGACACGGGCCAGTTCGACACTGGCGACCGGCCCGGACCTGACCGCAACGACCTGCCACACCTGCTTGTCGAAGCCCTGCCCGCCGCCGTGGAGGCTGTTGACCTTGTTGTCGTTGAGGGGGAGCTGGAAGCTCTTGCCATCGAGCGTGAAGCGCCCGCCCGCAATGCGGTTGGCCACGCGCCCCACGGTGACGCCGAAGAAGTTGGGATGATCGACATAGCCGGCCAGATCGTCGTAGCCGAGCAGCACGTCGGCCAGATGGCCCTGACGGTCGGGCGCGACAAGCGATTGCAGCGTGGCGCCATAGCTCAGGATGCGCGCGGAAACGCCGTTCCGGGCCTTGAGCGTAATGGCCATGATCCGGCTGCCATCGGCCAGCGTGCCCGCCTCGTCCTGAAGCGCCTCAACGGTCGCGGCGGGCGTGGCCGGCGTGGCGGTCGCGGCACAGGCCCCGGCCTGCGGCACAAGCGCCAGAGCCGCCACCGCGACACCGGCGGCAAGACTGACTGCCTTCGTGTTCATCCCATCCTCCATCATCGGCCTGTTTTTCCCCGCTGTTTTACCCCCGCCGTTTTTCCCTCTTCGCGAAACGCGCAGGCAGCGAAGCACGGGTCATTGACGCGGCCATGATTTATCATATAGTCTGACAAATAGAAGGAGCGCAAGCCGGATCATAAAAGCCGCCGGACGTCCTTCGGGTATCAGTTGAGAGGATTTCCATGCCCCCTGTCGTGACTACGGCGGCGTCGCAGGCCGACCCGCATTCAAACGCCCCGAACCAGTCCATGCCTCATGGCGGAAGCTATGGGCGCGCGCTGACGCTGCTGGCCACGCTGTTCTTCATGTGGGGCTTCATCACGGTGATCAACAACACGCTGCTGCCGCATCTGCGCAGCGTGTTCGAACTGACCTACACCCAGACCACGCTGATCGAATCGGTGTGGTTCATCGCCTATTTCTTTGCCTCGATCCCCTCGGCCAAGCTGATCGAGCGGATCGGCTACAAGGCCTCGATGGTCACTGGCCTGCTGATCATGGCAGGCGGCGCGCTGGGCATGATGCTGGCGGCCAGCATCCCGTCCTACAGCGTCACGCTGATCATGCTGTTCGTGATCGCCAGCGGGATCACCCTGCTTCAGGTCGCCGCCAATCCCTATGTCGCGGTGGTCGGCCCGGCCGAGACCGCCTCCTCGCGGCTCACGCTGGTCCAGGCGCTCAATTCGGCGGGTACGATGATGGCCCCGCTGTTCGGCTCCTATCTCATCCTGGGCCGATCGAAGAGCGGCACGGCGGTTGACGGCGCGGTGCTGACCCCGGCCGAGCGCCTGGCCGATGCCCACTCGGTGATCCTGCCCTATGCGCTGGTTGCGGTCGTGCTGATCGTGCTGGCGGTGGTCATCGCGCGCTATCCGCTGCCCGCCATGGGCAGCGCCAACAGCCGCATGGCCCGCGAGGAGCGCAAGGCCCATTCGCTCTGGGCCCATCGCAACCTCGTCTTCGGTATTCCGGCGATTTTCATCTACCTGATCGCCGAAATCGGCGTGGCCAACCTTTTCGTCAACTTCACCAGCCAGCACGACATCGGCAACCTCACCCACGAGCAGGCCGGTCGCTATCTGACGCTGCTGTGGGGCGGGATGATGGTGGGGCGCTTTGCGGGCGCGGCGATCATGCAGAAAGTCAACGCACGCCATGTGCTGGCGGTGGCCTCGATCGGCGCCTTCATCGTCATGATGATCACCGTCCTGGCCCACGGGCCGGTGGCGATGGCCGCGCTGATCCTTGTCGGGCTGTTCCACTCGATCATGTTCCCCACGATCTTCACGCTGGGAATCAAGGGCCTGGGCCCGCTCACCGAGGAAGCTTCGGGGCTGCTGATCATGGCTATCGCGGGTGGGGCGCTGGTCGTCGTGCAGGGCCAGCTGGCCGATGCCTTCGGCCTTCAGACCTCGTTCCTGCTGACCGCCGCCTGCGAGCTCTACATCCTGTTCTATGCGCTCTGGGGCGCGAAGACGAAAGAAGAGCAGGTCCGCTGACCGGAGTTTTGCCGGCGGCAAGGAAAAACCCGGAGAAAGATGGCTTTCTCCGGGTTTTTCGTGGTTTCTTCGGAAGGCTGGCGCCAAGGCCTCGCTCACTCCCGCCCGGCGTCAGCCATCACACTTGCGGTATCTTCGAGCGCGAGCTGGACAAGCGCCCCCATCGCCTCTGCCGCACCATCGCCATCGCCTTGCGCGATGGCCTCGTAGACGCGAACGTGGTCGGGGATCGGGTTGCGCGGCAATTCGCGGCCACGCTGCTTGAACTGGGTGGTCCAGTGGACCGCCGCGCCGATGCTGGCAGTCAGCACGATCATCGCGGCATTGTGGGTGGCATGGAGGATCGCGTCGTGGAAATCACGGTCGGCGGCCCGCCCGGCCTCGGTCGTCAGCGTGTGGCGGCGCATCAGGGTGAGCGCATCCTTCATCGCCTTGAGATCGGCCTTGTCGCGCCGCTGGGCGGCCAGCCTTGCCGCCGCCGGCTCGACCACCGCGCGCAGTTCGAACAGGTCGCGCACGAACTGGACATCGGGTTCGCCGGTAAAGGCCCAGGCCAGAACTTCGGGATCGAGCAGGTTCCAGCGCTCGCGCGGCTGGACCCGCGTTCCGGCCTTCGGGCGGCTCGACACCAGCCCCTTGGCCGTCAAAACCTGGATCGCCTCGCGATAGGCGCTGCGCGAAACCTTGAGTTCCTCGGCGAAGGCGACCTCGCCCGAAAGGATGTCTCCGGGCTGGTATTGGCCCGACAAAATTGCCGTTCCCAGCTTGAGCGCAATGGCGCCATGCAACCGCCGTCCCGGCCCGCGCGTATCCAGCCCGCGCGCCTCGGCGCCGCGCAGGCCATCGCCCGCCGCGCCAGTTTCGCACGCGAGCGCCGCATCACATTCTGCCGTCAAAATTTTCCGTTCTGTCACCGGGCCTGACTACCTCCTTGTCCGCTTTTGCTAGCAGGGAGTAGGGGGGCGGGGAACGACAATTATTGCGTTTGACAAAAACCCGGAATATGTCGGAGTAAATACTGGAGATGCACATGACCGAGTTCCGCTCCATTGTGGCCGAAACCGGCGCCGCCCATGGCGACCCGATTGCTGTCCACGGGCTTGAAGACGTGGCGCGCCTGTGCGCTGCTGCCGATGCCGCTTTCGATACCTATCGCGCCACCCCGCGCGAGGCACGCGCCGCCTTCCTCGAACGAATCGCCGACGAGATCCTGGCCATCGGCGAACCGCTGATCGCTGCGGCCATGCGCGAAAGCGGCTTGCCGCGCGCACGCCTCGAAGGCGAGCGCGGCCGCACAATGGGCCAGCTGCGGATGTTCGCATCGGTCGTGCGCGCGGGCGCATGGCAGCAGCTGCGCATCGATCCGGCCCTGCCCGACCGCGCGCCCCTGCCCCGTCCCGACTTGCGCCTGCGCATGATCCCGCTCGGCCCGGTGGCGGTGTTCGGTGCGTCGAACTTCCCGCTCGCCTTCTCGACGGCCGGGGGCGACACCGCCTCGGCGCTTGCCGCCGGGTGCCCGGTGGTGGTCAAGGGCCATCCGGCCCACCCTGAAACCGGCGCGCTGGTGGCTGGCGCGATCGCCCGCGCGGTTGCCGCCTGCGACCTGCCCGAGGGCGTGTTCGGCCATCTGGTCGGCCCCGGCAACGAGCTGGGCGCGGCGCTGGTCGCCGATCCGCGCATCACGGCGGTGGGCTTCACCGGCTCGCGCGCAGGCGGCCTCGCGCTCGCCCGCATCGCGCAGAACCGCGACGTGCCGATCCCGGTCTATGCCGAAATGTCGGCGGTCAATCCGGTCCTGCTGATGCCCTCGGCGCTGGCGGCACGCGGCGCGGCGCTGGGCACGGCGTTCGTTGGCTCGCTCACGATGGGCGCAGGCCAGTTCTGCACCAATCCGGGCCTCGTGCTGGCGATTGCGGGCGAAGGCCTCGACGCCTTCCTTGGCGCCGCTCGCGAAGCGGTGAGCGCGGCCCAGCCGCAGGTCATGCTCACGGCAGGCATCCATGCCGCCTATGAAAAGGGCGTCGCGGCGCTCGCGGGCGCAGCCGGCGTGGAAACGCTGGGCAAGGGCGCCGAAGGCACCAGCCCCTGCGGCGGCGCGGCCCTGTTCGTGACCGATGCCAAGGCATTCCTTGCCAATCCGGCGCTGGGCCACGAAGTGTTCGGGTCCAGCTCGGTCATCGTGACCTGCGCCGACGAGGCCGAACTGGTCAGCGTGCTCAAGGGCCTCGAAGGCCAGCTGACCGCCACGCTGCACATGGACCAGGCCGACGAGGCGCTGGCCGCGCGCGTGCTGCCGATCCTCGAACGCAAGGCCGGGCGCATCCTCGCCAATGGCTGGCCCACCGGTGTCGAAGTGTGCCACGCGATGGTCCACGGCGGCCCCTTCCCGGCCACCTCGGACGCGCGCACGACCTCGGTCGGCAGCATGGCCATCGACCGCTTCCTGCGCCCGGTCAGCTACCAGAACCTGAGCGCGGAACTGCTGCCCGCCGAACTGACCGATGCCGCCTTCGGTGATGGCGCCCCGCGCCTGATCGACGGCAAGCTGACCCTCTGATTTCAAGTCCTTCCTTCAACTTCAACGACAAGAGGCCGGGCGCCATCGGACGCCCGGCCGAGGAGACCCTGAACATGGCAACCCGCCTTCTCCAGCACCGCGCCGCCGATGGCGCGCGCTCGGTGATCCTCGCCCGGGGCGAAAGCGCCGTCTTCCTCGACGGCGTGCAGACCGTGCGGGAGCTGGCGCTGGCCGCCATTGCCGCCGGGCAGACCATGGCGCAGGCCGCCGCCGCGCGCGCCAGCGACAAGACCGTCGACATCGCTGCGGAGCTGGCCGCCGGAACCCTGCTCCCGGCCATCGACCACGACGACAAGGCCCGCGTGCTGCTGACCGGCACCGGCCTCACCCACCTCGGCTCGGCCGAAGGGCGCGACAAGATGCACCGCGATGCGGCGCAGGCCGAAAAGCAGACCGATTCGATGCGGATGTTCCTCGAAGGGCTCGCCGGCGGCAAGCCCGCGCCGGGCGCCGAAGGCCAGCAGCCAGAATGGTTCTACAAGGGCGACGGCACCCAGCTCGTCGGCCCCGGCGAGGCGCTGACCATGCCCGCCTTTGCCAAGGACGGCGGCGAGGAACCCGAACTGGCCGGGATCTACCTGATCGGCGAGGACGGCACGCCCTATCGCCTCGGCCTCGCGCTCGCCAACGAGTTTTCCGACCATGTGACCGAACGCCACAACTACCTGTGGCTGGCCCATTCCAAGCTGCGTCAGGCCGCCCTTGGCGCCGAACTGCTGCTCGGCACCCCGCCCGCCGACATCCGTGGCACCAGCAGCCTCGAACGCGGTGGCCAGACGATCTGGGAAAAGCCGTTCCTCTCGGGCGAGGACAACATGTCGCACAGCCTCGCCAACCTCGAACACCACCACTTCAAGTACGACCTGTTCCGCCGCCCCGGCGACATTCACGTCCACTTCTTCGGCACGGCCACGCTCTCGTTCAGCGACGGGATCAGCACGCAGGAAGGCGACACGTTCACGATTGCCGCCGCGCCTTTCGCGCTGCCCTTGCGCAACACGCTGGCGCGCGCCGCCGCCAGCCCGGCGCTGGCCGCCGTGACGGTGCTCTGAGGCGATGGACCCGATCCGCATCGCCGTGGTCGGCATGGGCAAGATCGCCCGCGACCAGCACCTTCCCGCCATCGCGGGCAACCGCGCCTTCAGCCTTGCCGCCACGGTCAGCCCGCGCGACAGCGGGATCGAGGGCGTGCCCCACTTGCGCAGCCTCGACGCCCTGCTCGAAGAGGGCCCGGCGATCGACGCGGTGGCGCTGTGCACCCCGCCGCAGGTCCGCTATGACCTGGCCGCGCAGGCACTGGCCCGGGGCATCCACGTCTTCCTCGAAAAGCCGCCGGGGGCAACCCTGGCCGAAGTCCACGCGCTTTCGGCGCAGGCCGAGCGCACCGGCGCCTCGCTGTTCGCCTCGTGGCATTCGCGCTTTGCCGCCGGGGTCGCCCCGGCGCGGGCCTGGCTGGCCGAGCGCCGCATCGACAGCGTCAAGGTGATCTGGCGCGAGGACGTGCGCGTGTGGCATCCGGGACAGGCCTGGATCTGGGAGCCGGGCGGGCTGGGCGTGTTCGATCCGGGCATCAATGCCCTCTCGATCATCACCCACATCCTGCCGCGTCCGTTCTTCCTGTCGGAAGCGACGCTCGAAATCCCGGAAAACCGGGCCGCGCCCATCGCCGCCGATCTCCATTTCCGCGACACGCGCGGCGCCCCGATCCACATGGACCTCGACTGGCGCCAGACCGGCCCGCAGAGCTGGGACGTTCTGGTCGAAACCGACGCGGGCACGCTCAAGCTGGCCCATGGCGGCGCGGTCCTGACCCTGCCGAGCGAAACCGTGCGCAACGAGGATCATGAATATCCCGGCCTCTACGCCCGCTTTGCCACGCTGGTCACGGGCGGGCGCAGCGATGTCGACGTATCCCCGCTGACCCTCGTGGCCGATGCGTTCCTGCGCGGCACGCGCCTGACGACGGAGGCCTTTTTCGACTGATCAGGCCTGCCGGGGCGGCACCAGCGGCAGGCGCAGGCGCGCACAGAACATCGCGCCCGCGTGGACGAAATCCAGCCGCCCCCCATGCAGCGCGGCCACCCGCGCGGCGATGGCCAGCCCCAGCCCGGCCCCGTCGCCGCCGCGTGCGGCATCCCCGCGCGCGAACGGACGGCACAAGGCCTCGGCCATTTCGGGCCCAAAACCGGCCCCGCTGTCGGCCACCTCGATCACCAGTTCCCTCCCCTCGACCCGTGCAGCCAGACGATAGGGCCCCGTCCCGTGCCGCAGGGCATTGCCCAGCAGATTGGCAATCGCCCGCGCGCTCGCGCCCGGACGCAGCATGGCTTCCAGTCGTTCGGGCACCACCAGATCCAGTTCCCCTGCCCGCTCCGTGTCGAACCCGGCATCGAAGGCGGCATGGACGAGCAGCGCGACGACATCGGTCGGGCACGGCTGCTCGGCGCTCATCGAGCGGGCCATGTCGAGGAACTGGGCGAGCATCGCCTCGATCCGGTCGACCTGTCCGCGTGCGCGCACCAGCAGGTCGGCGTCGCTGTCGTGGAGCAGTTCGAGGCTCAGCCGCAGGCGGGTGAGCGGCGTGCGCAAGTCGTGGCTGACCGCGCCGAGCATCAGCGCGCGCTCGGCCTCGTGGGCAGCCAGACGCGCGGCCATGCGGTTGAACGCGCGGGCCACGGCGGCAATCTCGGCAGGGCCATCTTCAGCCAGCCGCGGGCCGCCATCGGGCTCCTCCCGAATCAGGGCATCCGGGTCCAATGCGTCGACCCCGGCAGCCAGACGCCGCAAGGGCCGGTCGAGATGGCGCTGGAGCATGATCCCCCCCAGCAGCGAGACCACCAGCGCGGTGACCCCGGCGATCACCATGCCGGTGAACGGCGCCCGCATGCCCGGCGGGGTCAGGCTCACCCACCAGTCCTGCCCGACCACCCCCGGCCCGCCCAGCCAGAGCCGCACCCACAGCCGCGATTGCCGGTCGGTCGTCCATTCGAGCGGGGCGCCATGGTTGAAGCGATCGGCCATGGCGGCCAGGAATTCGCGCTCGATGATCGTCGGGCGGCGCAGCCCCCCGCCGGGCGCATCGGTGCCGGGCCGGATCGCCACGGCCTGCCCGGCATTGAGGCGGCGCACCAGCGCCTCGCGCTCGGGGCCGGTCATCCGGGCCATCTGCATGCCCACGATGTCGGTCATGTCCGCCGTCATCTGGGCAAGCCGCCGCGCCTGCGGCTCCATGACGAGCAGGAAGACCAGCACGGCGGCCACCATCTGCCCGGCCAGCACGGTGAGCACGAGGGTGACGACATTGCGGGTAAACAGCCGCCCCTTCATGCCGCGCCCCCGTCGACCAGCACATAGCCCACGCCCCAGACCGTGCGCACGAAGCGCGGGTCGGCGCCATCGTCGCCCAGCGCGCGGCGCAAGCGGCCCACGGCCACGTCGATCGCGCGGTCGGTCACCTCCGCATCGCGCCCCAGCGCCCGCTCGATCAGCTGGGCGCGGCTGAGCGGGCGCCCGGCACTGCGCGCAAGCGCGGCCAGCAGCGCGAATTCCCGGCTCGACAAAGCCACCGGAGCCCCCTCGCGCGCGACGCTCATCGCCGAAAAGTTGATCGTGAACGGGCCGATTTCGACCACCTCGTCGCGAATCAGCGTGCGCTCGGGGCCCAGACGGCGCAGGATCGCATGGAGCCGCGCGACCAGTTCGCGCGGCAGGAACGGCTTGGGCAGATAGTCATCGGCGCCCATTTCCAGCCCCAGCACGCGGTCGATGGCATCGCCCCGCGCGGTCAGCATCAGGATCGGCGTGGTATCGCCCTGCGCGCGCAAGCGGCGGCAGATCGCCAGCCCGTCCTCGCCCGGCATCATCAGGTCGAGCACGATCACATCGGCCGGATCGCGCGCGAGCGCCTGATCGAGCGCCTTGCCACCGTCGAGCGCGCGCACGTGGAACCCGTGCTCGGACAGGAACCGTTGCAGCAGGCCGCGCAGTTCGGGATCGTCGTCGACGACCAGAACGCGGGGCACCAGAACACGGGGGGCTTTTTCGCTCATGCCTGCTTGCTACCAGCCCGCGCCCGCGCGCTCCAGCAACGCAGGTATGACAAACCGTGACAGGCCCGCTCCCCTGTCACGCCCTGCCACACAGAGGCGCTGGCCCGACATACCCTCGATGCACGACACCCTCAGACAGGAGGCGGCCCCGACAAGGGGGCCCGCTTTTTCCCTGGAAAGGACCGATGCGATGCCCCGTTCCCCCTCTTCTCTTCCCGCTTTGGGCACCCTGCTGTGCGCCGCCGCCCTCGCGCTGGGCGCCACCGCCCCCGCGCAGGCCCGTGGCCGCCTGCACTTCAACAATGGCGCGGGAACCGGTGGTGCTGTCGCCTCCGGCCCGCGCGGCGTGATGGCCCGCGGCCACACGATCCAGCAGAATGCCGATGGCTCGGTCACCAGCGCCAGCGGTGGCGGCTTCGTGGGCGCCAATGGCGCGCGCGGCTATCGTGGCGGCACCACCACGCAAGGCGCCGACGGCTCGCTCACCCGCAGCGGTTCGGCGGGCGTGAGCGGCGCGCGCGGCTCAGCCCAGAGTAGCGGCAGCTTCTCGCGCAGCGCCGATGGCACGTGGTCGGGCAGCCGTTCGAGCAGCGCCACGAGCAGCGCGACGGGCAAGTCCTATTCGGGCTCGACCACCATCGACCCGACCACCGGCAAGCCCGTTCACAGCGGCGGCTGCACCGATGCCTCGGGCCAGTCGGTCGCCTGTCACTGATCCTTGTCTGTCACTGACAGGCTTTCCGGGCCCCTCTCGCCCCCCTTCCCTGTGGCAGCCGGAGCCCCCTTCCGGCTGCCCCCTCCCGGAGCATTTCCCATGCATGCCTTGCATCGCCCGATTCTCGCTGTCGCCCTGGCTGTGGCCGGAACGGCCCTCGCCCCTGCTCTCACCTTCGCCCGTCCGTCCCCGGCCTTCGGGGGTGACATGGCCGGGCGCCTGATGGAGGCAGACGCCAACCACGACGGCCTCGTCAGCCGCGCCGAATTCCACCTCTGGCGCCAGTCGCAGTTCCTGCGCATCGACCGCAACGGCGATGGCTTCCTCTCGCGCGAGGATGTCCCCGCGCTGCTCTCTGGCCGCGTCGGCCCGCGTCTCGATGCCCTGGTCGAGGCCTTCGACACCGATGGCGACCACCGCGTGAGCCGCGCCGAATTCGTCGAAGGGCCCACCCCCGGCTTCGATCTGGCCGATGCCAATCACGACGGGCTGGTCAGTAAGGCCGAAGCCTCTGCCGTGCGCGACGCAGCCCGCGCCCGCGCGAGAGGATGAGGGTCAAGGAATAAGGAATAAGGCCATGGAACCGTTTCATGCCGTGATGCCGATCTGGCGCCACCCGCCCGTGCTGGGTCTGGCGCTCCTGCTGGTGCTGGGCGAATATGTCTGGCGGCGCCAGCGGGGGCGCAGCTACGACCTCAAGGCCGCCGGGGTGAGCCTTGGCATCGCGGTCGGGCAATCCCTGCTGCGCCCGCTCAACGCCGCGCTGACCTTTGCCGCGCTCGCCTTCATGGCCCGCTTTGCGCCATGGCATCTGCCCTTGAACGACTGGCGGACATGGGCCGTGGGCTTCGTGGCGGTCGAACTGGCCTATTACTGGTTCCACCGCCTCAGCCACACCGTGGCCTGGATGTGGGCGACCCACAGCGTCCACCACAGCGCCCGCGAAATGGTCCTGCCCGCCGCGATCCGGCTGGGCTGGACCGAGAGCCTGTCGCTGGGCTGGCTGTGCTTCCTGCCGCTTGCGCTGCTGGGTTTTCCGCCCGTCATGATCGCGGTGCTGCTGGGGGCCAACCTGCTCTACCAGTTCGTCCTGCACACCGAGGCGCCGGTCAGCTTCGGGCCGCTCGAAGGCGTGCTCAACACCCCGCGCCATCATCGCGCCCACCACAGCAGCGAAAGCGCCTATCTCGACTGCAACTTTGGCGGCGTGCTGATCGTGTTCGACCGCCTGTTCGGAACCTTCCGTCCCGGCCCCGATCCGGCCACCCCGCTCGCCTATGGGCTGGTCCATCCGCGCGGCACCGGCGTTCTGGCCGTGGCGCTGGGCGGCTGGGGCGAACTTCTGCCCCGAATCGCAGCCGCCAGAGGCTGGCAGGCCAAAGTCCGGGTCGCGCTGGGCCGCCCTGCCTGAGCCCGGAGCCCGGAGCCCAAACAGAAAAAGGCCCTTCCGGTCTCCCGGAAGGGCCTTTTTCAATGCGTCTGCCCGAAGGCATCTGCCCGGAGACTGACCTTAGTGGGTCAGACCGGCAATCGCCCCATCGACCAGCGCGCGATCCGCATCGGCGCCATGACGGGCGGCAATCAGCTGCCCGGCGGCCAGGGTGGCCGCCTGGGCCGCCTTGACGCGCAGTTCGTCGACAGCCGCACGTTCGGCAGCGGCGATCTTGTCGGCCGCCATCTTTTCGCGACGGGCGATCATGTCACGCGTGTCGGCCTGAGCCTTGGCGATGATCGCCGCGGATTCGGCGCGGGCATGGTCGAGCATGGCGACCGCGTCCTTTTCCGCGTTGGCGATACGCTTGGCATATTCGGCACGCAGGGCCTCGGCTTCGGCGCGCAGCGCCTTGGCATCGTCCAGTTCACGGCGGATCGCCGAAATCTGGCCATCAAGACCCTTGGTGACCGCACCGGGAACCTTCTTCCACACCAGGATCAGCAGGAAGACGAGCATGGAAGCAGCGACAATCGCGCCGGCCCCGATGCCGTGGATGGTGGGTTCGGCCGCTTCATGGCCTGCAACAGGCTGTTCGACCGAAGCGGTCGTCTCGCTCACGTTAGCCATGGGCCAGAACTCCCTGCACCACGCCGCGGACGTCTTCGGTCGGAACCGAAAGACCGGCCAGACGGCTGGCGATGTCTTGCGCAGCTTCGACAGCCACGCCTTCGACTTCGCCGAGCGCAGCAGCGCGGGCGATCCCGATGCGCAGCTCGGCAGCGGCGGTGTTTTCCTCGATCGCGGCACCGGCAGCGGCCAGGGCAGCTTCCGATTCGTGGGCAGCCTGGGCCTTGGCGGCAGCGATCAGATTGTGGGCCTGGGCGCGCTGCTTGCCTTCGGCAATGCGCCAAGCCTGTTCTTCGGCGTCGGCGGCGGTCCGGGCGGCTTCTGCCGCACCGAGATCATCGGCGATCCGCTTGTTGCGCTGGTCGATCGTCGACACCACGCCCGGGAGCATGCCCCGGCCGATGACGAAGAAGACCACGCCAAAGCACACCAGCAGCCAGAAGATCTGGCTGGCATACGTGGCGGCGAGCTGGGCTATCTGGGGCATCGCGTTGGTCCGCGCTTCCTGTTTTGGGTTCGGCCTGACCGATGGTTCGGGCCCTTTTGCGGGCCGAGTTCGCTCAAACCGATTTCGTTCACGTCGGTCGGGGCTTATCCCCGACCGACATCAATCTCGGTGTTCCGTGAAACGTCGAGGCCGATCAGGCCACGAAGATCAGGATCATCGCGACGACGAACGAGAGCAGGCCCAGAAGTTCGGCGGCGGCGAAGCCGATGAACAGGCGGCCCTGCTGGCCATCAGCCGCACCCGGATTGCGCAGCGCGCCTTCCAGGAACTTGGCGAAAACGTTGCCCACGCCCAGCGAGGCCAGACCGGCGCCGATGGCAGCGAGACCAGCGCCGAGAAGCTTCGCGCTCTGTGCGTCCATGATAAAAACTCCCTCTTTGTCGTAAACCGTAAGGACGGTATCGGGTGGTGGTGACGGTCAGTGAAGGTTTTCTGCGTCGTTGAGATAGACGCAGGTCAGCAGGGCAAAGACATAGGCCTGGATGCCGGCAACCAGCAGTTCCAGAGCGCAGATGCCGATCATCAGCACGAAGCTGGGAACGCCCGCCAGAAAGAAGGTGCCAACGCCCGCGTTGGTGCCCGAAATCACGAAGCCCGAGAGCACTTCGAGGAGCACGTGGCCGGCCATCATCGCGACGAAGAGACGCAGGCCGAGCGAGAACGGACGCACCATGAACGAGATCAGCTCGATCGGGAAGATGATCGGCACCATGAGCGCCGGCGTGCCATGGGGCACGAACAGCGAGAAGAAGTGCAGACCATGCTTGGCAAAGCCCACGATCAGCACGATCGCAAAGCTCATGATCGCCAGCACACCGGTCACCGTGAAGTGGCTGGTGGCGGTGAAGGGATGAATGCCCACCAGAGCCAGCGGCAGCAGCCCCAGGATGTTGGCAAACAGGATGAACGTGAACAGCGAGAAGACATAAGGCAGGTACTTGCGCCCCGCATCCCCGATGTTCGACTTGAGCAGATTGTCGACGAAGCCGGTCAGCCCCTCGACAGCCATCTGCCAGCGCCCCGGAACGACCGCCTTCTTGGCGCCGCCACCGACAAACACGAGCAGCACCAGGGTGGTGATCACCATCCACAGCGCGGAATTCGTGAAAGCAATGTTATGCCCGGCAATCGACCAATGATCGGTGCCGAACAACGGCTCGATCGTAAACTGGTGTACCGGATCGACCTTTCCTTCGGCCACAGTGCTTGTCCCCGTTACGCGCAAAAACATCAAGGCGCCCCACGCCCCGGCCTTTCATCCGGCCGGAACACCCACCGTGTGCAAGACCCGGTCAGGAACGCCCGTTCGAAATTCTGATGATATTGCGGAAGGCCACGCCTATCCCCACAAACAGCATCACCAGAAGCCCCCATGGTCGCGTTCCGGCAAACTGGTCGATGACCCAGCCAAAGAACGCGCCGCCCGCGAGCCCGCCGATCAGTTCCGCCAGAACCCGGTTTCCCACGCGATAGTTCGCATCGGATTTTTCGCGTTCCGACGTGGGATTGCGCCCCTTTTCCCGCTGACGCGCGGCATCGAGCCGTGCATCGAGACTGGAAAGGCGTGCATCCCCACCGATGGGCTCCACGTCGGTCTGTTTATCGCTCATGGCAAACCTTCTTCTTCCGCGCCGGAAGGGCTGGTTGAAAACCGGCCAATCCTGCCCGCAGGGCCTGTCATGCGCAACGGCATCCCGCCGAGGGCGCCTGCCCCTTAGGCGGGGGGTTTTCGCAAGTCAACCGCTGCGGCGCAAACTTGCCGCGCTTGCGCGCATACGTTTGCACCAATCCTGCGACACCCCCCCTCCAAGGGCCCGAAAATCAGCCGTTTTTCAAAGGCAACGCGAATCGCGCTGGGGAGCCGCCGCCGTGCGGGTCTGCCAGCTGCCATCAGGCGCCTGATACTTCTCGCCCGGACGCGTCTGGGCGATCAGCAGGCAGCCCGAAGTGAACGCATATTCCTCGACCGTCGCCTTCTGGGCCTGGGCCTTGTCGGAATAGAGCGCACGGCGCTTGAGGTTGATATCCTCGACCACGGCCTTGAGCGCGGCGCTCGGGGGCGTGACATAGCCGAGGTAGCCATCCATCTTCTCGCCCACCTGCCCGGCCTCGCGCGCGGCGGCATAGACCGGGTCGCGCTGGGCAAACGCGGCCAGCGGCGCGGCGACCAGCGGCAGCACGAGGGCCGCAGCGGCAAGACGGCCTGCCAAGGAACGACCGGCAAAAGGACGAGAGGGGCGAAGCTTCATGGTCATGCGTGCCATCTCAGAAGATGTCCTTGTTCTTGTCGATCGTCTGGCTGGCGTCTCCGGCCAGGCGATAGACGACTTCCTGCTTGATGTTGATGTTCAACTCGATGACGATCGGCTTGTCGGGCGCCTTGACCGAGATGCAGCCGCCCAGCGCCAGCACGCCTGCCGCCAGAAGCACGAGCCCGCCGGTTCTGGCTGCTCCCCATCCCTCGTTCATCCCGTAACGCACCCTGTCGTCGCCTCTTTTACGTGAAGTCATGGCGCGGACCGTTGCAGCACGGCGATACGCGGTCAAGCCGGCGCAGGTTGTTGAAGCATTCATCGCACGGATCCACTTGCTGAAGGCTGAATGGCGGGGGCGACCGGCGCAACCGACGCGGCGGCGCGCACCGGATGGGTGCCGGGCTGGGGCACGCGGCTGCGGCCCCTGGCATCGAGCAGGCCGATCGTGCGCGGGTCCTTGACCACCGAGGGGTCGTACATCGACTTGTAGGTCCCCAGCAGGCTGTAGAACGGCGCGCGCACGTTGAGGTTGAACTGGATCGGCAGGTTCGCCACCTGACGGGTCAGGAAATTGCGCGAGGCGCCCTTGCCCTGGCTGACCCCGGCAAACTGGACCTGGGTAACGAAATCGCCCGCGATATCGCCACGCATGGCGATCGTCATGCTCCGGTAGTCAAGCGACCGGAGCGCGCGAAACGCATAGTTGGCCATCGCCGAAAGGTCCTTGTAGGTCAGCGCCCCGACATAGGACACGTTGCCACCCCCGCGCGAGGTGAGCGTGCCCCCCACGATGTGCCCCCCGGTCGCGTCGAAGATCACCGGCAGACGCCCGTCGAACACGCCGGTCGCGGTCAGGTTGGCCATCTCCATGCGCGAGATGAACTGCGCGGCATCGAGCCCGTCGATCACCAGCGTGAAATTGCGGTTCTCGACCTTCGCAAAGCGCAGGACGGTCGGTTCGAGGTGGAGCGTACCGCCCATGAACGGCCAGCGCGCATCGTTGACCTCGACCACCGTGTCGGGTCGCAGGCGCAAATCGACGGTGCCGTCGGTCACTTCCACGCCCGGATTGATCGAGGCGACCTTGAGCTTCTGGTGCGGCGCGGTCTCCATGGCGAGCAGGTCGGTGAACACAAGGCTACCCGACAGCCCCTTGACCGGACCAAAGGCAGCCGCAAAATCAAGCCCTTGCGAGCCAAACTTGCCCGAGCTTGTAACATGGTCGCCGCGCCAGTCGATCCGCCCGGTCCCGATCACCGTGCCTTGCGCATTGGCGATCACCCCTTTCGCCAGGCTGGTGAGCTGCGCAGGCTGGAAGTCCTTGTCGAAGGTCAGCCCATCAACCTTGAGATCGGCATGGCCCTGTGCATGCGACAGGTCGTGAACCACTTGCGCACGCACGATGGCCCGGCCCGAAGCCGGATTGCGCAGCAGCGCATCGGCACTGATTCGCCCGTCGGCCAGCGCCAGCGTGGCCCCTTGCGCATGGAGCTTCTCGAAGCGGGCCGGGTTGGCCCTGTCGGTCAGGTCAAACCGGGTATCGGCCAGATCGAGCCGCCCCCCGGCAAAGCGCCATGTCCCGCCTGCCCCGGTCAGGTCCATCGGCACCGCGCCCATGCGCGCCTCGACACCCTCGAACGTGCCGGCCAGCCCGGTTCCCGGCCCCGCTGCCACGTTCCTGCCCAGATGCGCGGTGAGATCGGCCAGAACCAGCCGCATCGCGCTGCCCTGCGCGCCCAGCGCCAGATTGACGCCGCGCGCGGTCAGCGTGCCGGGCCATGCCAGCCCGACCGCGCCCGTTTCCAGCCGCATCGGCGTGCCGCCCATGCGGCCTGACAGCGCGACGCCCGGCGTCCCCATCGCCACGGCGAAAGGCAGTGTCCCGGCCCTGACCATCGGCTGCCCCGAAGCCGGGCAAAGCCGCACGGCGCGCGCGTCGAGCGTCATCTCGCCCAGCGCCAGACTGTCGAAACGTGGCGTGATGCAGCCGTGCCACAAGGCCAGCGCCCCGTGCGCGCCATAGGTGCCGCTGACGGGCAGAACCAGATTGGCCACGCGCCCGCCCGGAATCGCCCCGGTCATCCGGCTCGTTCCCGAAAAGCCGAGCGTGCCATCGGCCGCCTGAACCACGACCAGTTCGGGCACGGCCAGCCTTTGCCCGGCCACGGCATAGTCGGCCATGGCCAGATGGAACTGGGCGCCCCCGCCATTGCGGCCATCACGCTCCATCATGCCCGTCACATGGGGCAGCCCCTGCCCGCCGGTGATGAAATTGCCGACAAAGTGCGGCGTGCTGTCGCGGCCTTGCCCGGTTTTGCCCGACACCTGCACTTTGCCCAGCGCCAGCAGGGCCTGCCCGCTACCCCCGCGCAAGGCCCCTTGCGGCACCACGACCGACCAGGCGCCATCATGGCCATGGCGAACGGTCAGATCGGCAGCAAACCGGCTGCCGCGCTCCTCCTCCCCGAGGCGGCGACGGATCTGGGCGACCATCGGGGCCGCCAATGTCCCGCCAACGGCCTTTTCCGCCGAAGCCAGCGCCGTGTCGAAGGCAGCCCCCCGGCGCAGCCCGCGCGCATCGACCGTCCCGCGAAACTCGCTGTCGGCGCCGCCGCCGGGCATCTGGCGAACCTTGACCAGCCCATCGAGGCCGAGCAGCCCGATCCCGCCCTGCCCGCTGCGCAAACCACCCGCCGTCGCCGAAACCCGCCCGCTGAGCACGCCCGACCGCCAGGCCAGCGCCGTATCGAGCCCGAGCGACTGCGCGCCCGCACCTGCGGCTGCCAGCGCGCTCGTGCGCAAGTGGCCTTTCAGGGTCACCCCGGCCAGATCCCGGTCGCCCAGTGCATCGAGCTGGAAATCGGCCCCGCCCACGCGCAGATCGCTGCCCGGACAGGCCAGCTCCGCAACCCGTACCGGCCCCTCGAAACGGGGCTGCTCGTCCGCGATGGTCACCCGGCCATAGGCCGTCGCCCGCCCGGTCTGGCAGGCCCCGAGCGCCAGACGCGGCGCTACCAGCGCCAGTGTCCCGGCAAAACCGCCGCGCAAGGCCCCCTCGCCCTCGGCCTTGAACGCCAGCCGCCCTTGCGGACTGTCGACCAACCCGCGCGCATCGACCAGCGAAAGCCGCCAGTCGGGCAGCCGGAACGGTTCCTTGCTGGGCGTGCCGCCATAGAGCAGCCGGTCGAGCGCCCCCAGGCTCAGGCGCCCGTCGCGCATCTGGCCATAAAGGCGCGGGCGCACGAGCCGGACTTGCCCGATGCGCGGGCCAAATCCGGCCCCGCTCCAGCCCCAGCCCAGATCGACCTGCGCCTGTTCGATCACCAGATCGGGATGACGCGGATCGCCCACGACGATGTTCCCGAGCACCTCGCTGCGCGGCCCGATCGAGACGATCCGATAGGTCGCGGGAAGCCCGAGGCTCGCCAGTTCGCGCGCGATCAGCCCGTCGGCGATCCGCTCGCGCGCCAGCCACAGCCCGCCCCCGGCCGCCAGCACGGCCCCGCCTGCGACCAGCGCGGCCAGGCGCACGCGCCGCCCCAACCGCCCGCTTCGGGCCGGTTCGGGATTATCGGGTAATGCCATATCGGTAGAATCCGCCATTCGCCCCCTTCTTGCGCAAGCCCCCGGCTTGGGCAATGCAAAACACGGCAACATGAGTGTCGACAAGGTCATGCCGCAAGACCGCGAACTCTTTCCTGAACGATTCGTGCCCGCGCCTGCCCCCGCGCCCGACCGCGTGCGCGAGGCCGCACACGATCCCAGCGGCCATCGCGCCCGGTTGCGCAAACGGTTGCTGAGCGGCAGCGACGATGCGCTGGCCGATCACGAGGTGATCGAGGCCCTGCTGATGACCGTGATCCCGCGCATGGATGTCAAACCGCTCGCGCGGATGCTGCTCCAGCGATTCGGCTCGCTGCCGGGCGTGTTCAACGCCGATCCGCGCGCACTCCAGTCGGTGCCCGGCATCAAGGAGGCCGCCGCCGCCGCCCTGCGCATCGCCGGGGTCGCCGCGCGCAGGCTCGCCCGCGCGCAAATCCAGCAAATGCCCGTGCTGTCGAGCTGGCAGGCCCTGATCGACTATCTGACGATCGACATGGCCCACCTCAACCACGAGCGCGTGCGGGTGCTCTATCTCAACACCCAGAACCGCCTGCTGCTCGACCAGATCGTGAGCGATGGCACCCTCGATGAAAGCGCGATCTACACCCGCGAGATCATCGCCAAGGCCCTCGCCATCGGCGCGGCGGCGCTGATCCTCGTGCACAACCATCCCTCGGGAAGCCCCCAGCCCAGCCGGGCCGACATCCAGATCACCCACAAGATCATCGAAGCCGCGCGCCTGCTGGGCGTGAGCGTCCACGATCATGTGATCATCGGGCGCGAGGGGCATACCTCCCTGCGCGCGCAAGGCCTGCTCTGACATCAGGACAGGCGCGCGCAGAAGGTCCGGCCCAAGCCCGGATCAGATCAGATCAATTCAGATCAGTCCGGCATGTTCCAGCGCCGCATCGACCGCCTTGCGCGCGGCATCGCTGCACGGCACCAGCGGCAGGCGCATGTCCTCGTTCATCCAGTCGTGCACGCGCGAGAGCGCATACTTGACCGGGCCGGGCGAAGCATCCTCGAACATCGCGTAATGAAGCGGATAGAGCTTGTCGTTCAGTTCGCGTGCCAGCGCCAGATCGTTGGCCGCGCAAGCCGCCTGGAACTCGGCGCAGAGCTTGGGGGCGACATTGGCCGTCACCGAAATGCACCCCACGGCGCCCGCCGCATTGGCCGGCAGCGCCAGTTCATCGTCGCCCGAAAGCTGGCAGAAATGCTTGCCGATGCCCATGCGATGATCGGTCACGCGCGAAAGGTCGCCGCTGGCGTCCTTGATGCCCACGATCCGCTCGGGGAAACGCTTGGCCAGTTCGCAGACCGTCTCGGGCAGGATGTCGGTCACCGTGCGGCCCGGAACGTTGTAAAGAATGATCGGCAAATCGTTGTTTTCGGCCAGATAGCTGAAATGAGCGATCAGCCCTGCCTGGCTCGGCCGGTTGTAGTAGGGCGCCACGCAAAGCGCCGCCTGCGCACCGCACTTCTTCGAGAAGGTCATGTGCAGGTGCGCGTTCATGGTGTCGTTGCTGCCGCACCCGGCGATGACCGGCACGCGGCCCGCAGCCTGCTCGACGCAGACCTCGATCACGCGGTGATGCTCGGCGTTCGAGAGCGTCGAGTTCTCGCCGGTCGTGCCGCAAGGCACCAGCGCCGAAGACCCGTTCTCGATCTGCCAGTCGACCAGACGGCGAAATGCTTTCTCGTCAAAGGCTCCATCGCGAAACGGTGTCACCAAAGCCGGAATGGAGCCGGAAAACATGGACAATATCCCTCGTCTTGGCGCACAATGCGCCGTCAACCTCGCTGATGTGCCCTTGCACCCTGTCGGCACGCTCGCCAAGAGGGGAATTCGCCATCTGTCGGCAAGCAGACGGGTGCCCGATCACATTCAGCGCCTGATAAGGAGGCGAGACACACAATGTCCAGCATGGACATGCCCCGACGCCCGCTTTCGCCCTCGCTGCGCGTGTTCGCCCTGCGCCATGCCATGCGCCGGGGCGCGCGCAATGGGGCCTGCGCGATGGCCGCCGTTCTGGCGCTGTCGGTCGCCAGCCGCGCCAGCGACGCCGGGCCCGACAGCGATGGCAGCGCCTGGGACCGCGCGCGCGCGCAACTGATCGCCGGGCAGCAGGGGCCAATGGCCTTCGCGATCAGCCGCTGGCAATTGCTGACCAGCTCGAATCGCTTCACTTTTTCCGATTACGCCGGGTTCCTGCTGACCTATCCGGGCTTTCCCGATCAGGACAAGTTGCGCCGCTACGCCGAAGACGCGCTGGGCCGCGATGCCGATTCGGGAACGGGCCCGGCGGATCCGCGCGCGCTCGTCTCCTATTTCGACCGCCTGCCCCCGCTCACCAATCCGGCGCGGGCGCGCTATGCCCTCGCCCTGCGTACACTGGGCCGTCCCGATGCCGATGCCATGGCCCGCATGGCCTGGCGCGGCGGGCCGATGGCCGATACCGACGAGGCGACGATCCAGTCCATCTGGGGCGCGACGTTCACGCCCGACGACGCCGACGCGCGGATGAACGCCCTGCTCTGGGCCGGCGCCCTGCCCCAGGCCAACCGCGCCTTTGCCACGGTCACGCCGCTGCGGCGCGGGATCGACGGCGCGCGGCTCATGGCGCTTCAGGGCTTCGATCCCTATGCCGCCGCTGCGGGCGTGCAATCCGCGCTGCTCAATGCCGATCCGGGCTTCCTCTATGCCCGTGCGCGCGAGTTGCGCAAACAGGGTCAGGGCACGCTCGCCCAGCAATTGCTGGCCAACCGTCCCCCGCTGATGGCCCGCCCGCTCCTGCGCGACAAATGGGTCGACGAACTGCTGGTCAATGCCCGCGGGGCGCTGGCCAATGGCGACGTGCGCAGCGCGGTGGCCATCGCCCGCAGCGTCGACGACGCCTTCGACGCCAATGAAGACATCAGCCAGCTCGGCTACGACTTGCGCGACGATTACACCTCGCTGGTCTGGCTCGGCGGCACGCAATCGCTGTGGTCGCTGGGCGACGGGGCGGGCGCGGCGCCCCTGTTCCTGCGCTATGGCCAGGCCGCGCGCACGCCCGGCACCCGCGCGAAGGGCTTCTACTGGGCCGGGCGCGCCGCTGCGCAGGCCGGGCTGACCGGCGATGCGCAACGCTATTTCGCGATGGCCGCGCGCTATGCCGATCAGTTCTACGGCCTGCTCGCACTCGAACGGCTGGGCCAGCCGGTTCCCAATTTCGCGTATGATTCGAACGCCATGCCCACCCCGGCGGAACGCGCGCAGTTCAACGCCGCCCCGCTCACCCAGGCCGTGCGCGAAGTGGCCCGCAACGGCGAATGGCGCACGACCGTCCGCTTCTTCAAGGAAATCGCCGAGCAGCAGCAGACCGAAGGCCAGCACATGCTCGTCGCCGAACTGGCGCGCGAACTGGGCCGCCGCGATCTGGGGGTGATCGTCGGACAGGCCGCCGAAGCGCGCGGCTTCCTCGATTTCCAGCACATCGCCTTCCCGCTGATCCCGGTCCCGCCCGGTACCGAGCAATCGTGGACGATGATCCACGCCATCGCCCGTCAGGAAAGCCAGTTCGCCCAGAACGCGATGAGCCATGTCGGCGCGCGCGGGCTGATGCAGCTCATGCCCGCCACCGCCAACGAACAGGCAACGAAGCTGGGCCTGTCCTATTCCACCTCGGCGCTGACCGATGATGCGGGCTACAACCTGATGGTCGGCAGCGCCTTCTTCGGGCGGTTGATGGACATTTATGGCGGCTCCACGCCGCTCGCCGTGGCCGCCTACAATGCTGGGCCGGGCAACGTGAACAAGTGGCTGCGCGCCAATGGCGATCCGCGCACCGGGGCGGTCGAATGGGTCGACTGGATCGAACGCATCCCGCTGTCCGAGACGCGCAACTATGTCCAGCGCGTGCTCGAAAACGCCGTCGTCTACGAGGCGATGAACCCCGACAAGGCGAGCTGGCACGGCCCCAACCCGATGAGCCACATCCTGGGCAAGCCACTGCCGGGGTAAGAAACGCCTCCCCCCTCCGTCAGCCCTCCGGGCTGCCACCTCCCCGCGAGCGGGGAGGATCAGCGACCCGGTCCTCCCCGCTCGCGGGGAGGGGGACCGCCCGCGCAGCGGGTGGTGGAGGGGAAAGACCCCGCCAAAAGGATGCAATTCCCCTTCCCCACCCCCCGCCGCCCCCGCTAAGGCAGCGCGCATGAAACCCGATGGCAACCCGATCACCCCGGCAGGACTGGCCGCCCTGCGCGCCCGCTATGATCATCTGCTGGGCACCGAGCGCCCGGCCATCGTCGAAATCGTGAGTTGGGCGGCGGGCAATGGCGACCGTTCGGAAAACGGCGACTATCTCTATGGCCGCAAGCGCATGCGCGAGATCGACCGCGAACTGGCCTTCCTCGCCCGCCGGATGAAGGCCGCCCGCGTGGTCGATCCGGCCCGGCAGGAAGACCAGAGCCGCGTGCTGTTCGGGGCCACGGTCGAAATCGCCGACGAGGATGACACCCGCCGCACGCTGACCCTCGTGGGCGACGACGAACAGGACGCCTCGAACGGCCTGATCGGCTGGAGCGCGCCCATCGCGCGCGCCCTGCGCGGTGCGCGCATCGGCGATTTGCGCGTGGTCCATCTGCCCGGCGGACAAAAGGAATGGGAAATCATGACGATCACATATCCGGTGCCCGCATGAGCGCGCGCGCGGCTCCGGGCCGTTTCTTCATCCTGCGCCACGGCGAAACGGTGTTCAACGCCGCCCGCCGCCTGCAATCGAATGCCATGCACACCCCGCTCACCCGGCAGGGTTGCGAACAGGCGGTCGCGATGGGGCAGGCCTTGCGTGCGGAGCTGGGCGCCGCGCCCCCCGTGCGCCTGCACATTTCCGACACGGGCCGCGCGCTGCAAACCGCCTCGCTGATCGCCGAGGAACTGGGGATCGACTGGTTTGCCGCCAACCGCACGCCCGACCTGTTCGAGATCCACATGGGCTCGTGGATCGGGCGCGGCTATGATGATGTGGAAGCCGAACACGGGCCGATCACGCTGGCCGACCACTTGCTGCGCCCGGCCCCCGATGGCGAGGACTATCCGGCCATCGCCGCGCGGCTCAACCGCTGGATCGCAGCCCACGGGCAGGACGGCGGCGATCATATCGTCGTCATGCACGGGATTTCGAGCCGCGTGCTGCGCGGGATCATGGCGGGCCTGCCCCCCCACCCCGACCATGGCGCGCCCATCGCCCCCAGCCTCAAACAAGGGTCGATCGCGCTGATCGAGAACGGGATCGAGCGCGTGTTCTTCGGATCGGCACGCGGGGTGGAGCACGCCTGATGGCACAGGTGATCAACTTGCGCATGGCCCGCAAGGCCCGCGCCCGGCGCGAAGCCGAAGTGCAGGCCGCCACCAACCGCGCGCTGCATGGACGCACCAAGGCCGAAAAAGCCGCGCAGACCGCCGCACGCGACAAGGCCGAACGCCATGTCGAAGGGCACCGCCTCGAAGGCCAATCTCCTGAAAGAGAGCCCGATGCGCACGACCTATGAAAGCGCGACCGTGCGCCTCTACCATCTGGGCGACGGACCCGAAGGCGGCTTTGCCGAGACGCTGTTCTATGGCCCGCTGTCCGAGGCGATGATTATTGCTGCGCAGCAAAGCGAAGAGATTCAAGCCGGTCTGTTCCTCGCGACCGACAACGACGTGATCGCATGGCTCGACCTTTCGGAAGGCTGATTGCCGGCGTCCTGCTGCTGGTTGCCGGGGCATCGGCAGCGCAGGCGCGCGATGCGCTGGGCGTGTGGGAGGACTGGGCCGCATTTCGCGATCCGGCGGTGCCGCGCTGCTATGCCATCGCCATGGCCGCGGGCGGCACGCAAAGCCGCGAACTCGTGCCGTTCATGACCGTGGGCACCTGGCCCGCGCGCAATGTGCACGGCGAAGTCCACTGGCGGCTGTCGCGACGGATCGCGCCGGGCAGCAAGGTCGTGCTGAGCCTCGATGGCGAAAAGTTCGAGCTTCTGGCCAGCGAGGCCAGCGCCTGGGCACAGGACCGGCGGATGGACGCGGCCATCATCGCCAAGATGCGCGCCGCCCCGTCGCTTGCCGTCAGCGGCAAAAGCCGCGACGGGCGCACCTTCCGCGATGGCTATGCCCTGCCCGGCGCGGCTTCCGCGCTCGATGCCGCGACACTGGGTTGCGCAGGCCAGCCATGAAAAGGGCCGGAGGTTTCCCCCCCGGCCCTTTCCCGGCCCATGCGTGCGATCAGAAGCGCAGGCCGTAGCTGGCCACGACCTGATGGCGGTCGGTGTCGATGTTGAAACGCTGGCTGGTATTGCCATCGAAGTTGAAGTTCGCGCGGCCATAGTTCGAATAGCGGTATTCGATGCGCCCGAAGGTCTTGGGGCTGAACGCATATTCGATGCCGCCGCCCACGCGGTAGCCGCTGGCGGTGATGCGGTAGTCTTCCGAGGTCTGGCCGTCGGTGCCCTGAAGCTTGTAGCTGGCGTTGGTGTAGCCACCCTTGGCGTAGAACATCACCTTGGGCGAAACGGCATAGCCGATCTTGCCGCCGACGTAGAAATCACGCCCTGCGCTGACCCGGCCAAGGTTGAAGGTGTTGACCTCCGGCCCCTGGCGCCAGCGCGCCGTGCTGCCGGTCACTTCACCGTCGATACCAACAACCAGATTGGTTCCAACCGGCATATCGTAACCGATTTCACCACCGTAAACCATGCCGTCGATCGACTGCTTCTGGCCACGCGGCGCATTGTCGTTGTCGACCGAACTGCCCGAGCGGCTGATGTCGTAGCCCAGCGTCGCGGCGACACGCGGACCGGAGAACGTGCGATTCGGCGCATCAGGAGCCACATCGGCGCCCTGAGCGAAGGCGGGAGCGGCCAGAGCGAGGGTCGAGATAGCGGCCACGCCGGCAAGGATGGTCTTCATGAGGTTCAACTCCGTTTCACTGTTTCGGTTCCGCCGGAAGATCGCCATGCCGGATGACTGCATGTTCCAATCTGGCGTCTTTTGTGCGACCCGACAGACCCTCACCGAACGATGCAAAACGCAATTTTGTTTCCTGAACCTCGCACAACAAAGTTTTTGTGACATTTTTGACACAGGCTTCCGGGCCCATCCCCGGCCCGATATGACAGGCCCCATGGACACTCTCTCCTTTGCCCGTCCCGCGCTTGGCCCCGACGCCACAGCCCGGGCCGCCGCCGATTTTGCCCGGACAGGCCATGTGCGCGCACCCGGCGTGCTGCCCATGGCGGAAGCCGAAGCGCTCCACGGCTGGCTGACCGGCGACGCGCCGTTCGTGCGCGTACTCAACCAGGCCGACAAAGTCTGGGATCTCGATGCCCAGGCCCTCGCCTCGCTGGGAACCGAACGCAGCGCCGCGCTGACCCAGGCCGTCCACGCCCAGGCCCGCGACGGTTTCCAGTATATCTACGACGCGCTGCGCGTGTCCGACGATCCGGCCACGCGCACGGCCCGCGCGCTGCCGGTCGACCGCCTCGTCGCGGCCTTCAACACGCGGCCCTGGCTCGACCTGTTCCGCACGCTCACCGGCGAACCAGCCATCCGCATGGTCGACGGACAGGCCACGCGCTACCTGCCCGGCCACTTCCTGACCGGCCACGACGACGACGTGGCGGGCAAGGACCGCGTGGCCGCCTATGTCCTCAACCTCACCCCGCACTGGCGCACCGAATGGGGCGGCCTGCTGCTGTTCCACGATGCGCCGATCACCGGGGGCGTGCCCGGCCCGGACGACGTGACTTTCGGGCTTTCCCCGCGTTTCAATGCCTTGCACTTGTTCAAGGTGCCCCAGCGGCATTCGGTCTCGCTGGTCGCGCCTTTTGCCGGGGCCCCGAGGCTGTCGATCACCGGCTGGCTGCGGCGCTGAACAAAAGGCCGCCCAAAAGGCCTTGCGGGAGGGCCCATCGGCCCCCACTGGCGATTCGCGCATAAAAGCGTATAGAGCGGCGCCATGAACGCCCCCGATCCGCACGCCCCCATTGCGCCTTCTGCCGACCAGACTCTTCCTGTCGGGTCGCTGCCCGTTGGCATGCCCATTCCCGGCCATGTCGATCCCGTAACCGTTCCGCGCCAGGTAACCGCGCGCGAGGATGGCCGGATCGACCTGATCGGCCTGCCCCGCCCGCAGATCGCCACGCTGTTCCAGGAAGCCGGGCTCGACACCAAGGCTGCCAAGCTGCGCGCCAAGCAGGTGTTCCACTGGCTCTACCATCGCGGCGTGACCGAATTCGAAGGCATGACCGATATTGCCAAGACCATGCGTCCGTGGCTGGCCGAACGCTTCGTCGTGGGCCGCCCCGACGTGGTCGAGGCGCAAGTCTCGACCGATGGCACGCGCAAGTGGCTGCTGCGCACCGCCGACGGGCACGATTTCGAAATGGTCTTCATTCCCGACGCGGATCGCGGCACGCTGTGCGTGTCGAGCCAGGTGGGCTGCACGCTTAACTGCCGGTTCTGCCACACCGGCACGATGCGCCTCGTGCGCAACCTGACGCCGGGCGAGATCGTCGGTCAGGTCATGCTCGCGCGCGATGCGCTGGGCGAATGGCCCAAGGGCTCGATGGCTGGCCTTGAAATCGATGAGGAAGAAGGCAGCTACACCTCGGACGGACGCCTGCTCACCAACATCGTGATGATGGGCATGGGCGAGCCGCTCTACAATTTCGACAATGTGCGCGATGCGCTCAAGCTGGTGATGGACGGCGAAGGCCTTGCCCTCTCCAAGCGCCGCATCACGCTTTCGACCGCCGGGGTCGTGCCGCTGATGGCGCGCTGTGGCGAGGAAATCGGCGTCAATCTGGCCGTCTCGCTCCACGCGGTGACCAAGGACGTGCGCGACGAGATCGTGCCGATCAACCGCAAGTTCGGCCTTGAAGAGCTGCTTCAGGCCTGCGCCGACTATCCGGGCGCCAGCAATGCGCGGCGCATCACGTTCGAATATGTGATGCTCAAGGACCGCAACGACCGCGACGAGGACGCGCACGAACTGGTCCGCCTGATCAAGCAGTACAAGCTGCCCGCCAAGGTCAACCTGATCCCGTTCAACCCGTGGGAGGGCGCGCCCTACGAATGCTCGACGCCCGAGCGGATCAAGCGGTTTGCCCAGATCGTGTTCGAGGCGGGCATCTCGGCCCCGGTGCGCACCCCGCGCGGGCGCGACATCGACGCGGCCTGTGGCCAGCTCAAGACTGCCGCCGAAAAGCGCAGCCGCGCCGAGCTCGACCGGCTGGCCGCCGAAAAGCAGGCCGCGCTCGACTGAGCGCAACAAGGTGAAGGGGGCGCGCTGCCCCCTTTCACCCCGCCTCATCCCTGCCCTTTCCCGCAACACCGGCGCGCGATCCTTCGGGCGCCGCGCGGCCCTGCGCGCTGCAAGATCACGCGCCCCTTCGCGTGGATTCAAACCCTTCATCGCGAGAGAAAGTCACCTCGGCGCGGAACAGGCACTACAACGAAGCGTTCATCGCCCGTTGTGGATCCCTCGTCTCAAAGCCGTGTTCATCCGACACGTCACGTCACCCCTTCAGGGAGATTGCATATGAAGAAGCTTGTTCTGGCCGCCGTGATGGCTGCCACCGCCGTTTCCGCCACCACCGCCATGGCCGATCCGTGGCATGGCCATGGCCGTGGCCATGGCTATGGTCATGATCGCGGCTATGACCGCGGGGACTATGACGACCGCGGCTACTATCGCAACCCGCGCCGGATCAGCCGCGACGACCATGTGTGGCGCGGTCGCGATGGCCGTTACTACTGCCGCCGCAGCAACGGCACGACCGGCCTGATCATCGGGGCTGCCGGTGGCGCGCTGGTGGGCCGCGCGATCGACACCCGTGGCGACCGCACCATGGGCACGGTGCTGGGCGCGGTGGGCGGCGGCCTGCTCGGTCGCGAGATCGACCGCGGCAACGCCCGCTGCCGCTGATATTGCGCAGCATGGGTGCAGCAGGGGCCTGAACCGTCAGGCCCGGCTGCAAACTGTGTGCAAACCCTGGCGCGGTCCGCTTGCAGGCGGGCCGCGCTTGTGCATAGTGGGCCCGATCCTCGGGGGGGTCATCGGAGCTTTTTAACGATGTCCATGCTGATCCTGGATCCGGTACTCAAGCGCCTGATCCGACACGGAACATTGACCTTGATTGAGGCCAATGGCCGCACCCGGCGCTATGGCACGCCCACGCCGGACTGGCCCGACCTCACCTTGCGCATGATGGACAGCCGCGTTCCCGGCTTCCTCGCCCGCAATCCCAGCCTGGGCATGGGCGAGGCGTTCATGGATGATCGCGTCCGCATCGAGGGCGGCGACATCATGGATTTCGTCAGCTTCGTGCGGCGCAACAATCCCTGGGAAAAGGCCGGCGACATCGACAAGCCCGGCCCCTTGCGCAAGCTGATCCTCAACATCGCGGGCAAGCGTGACCAGATCAACGCGCGCCATGCCTCGCGCCGCAATGTCGCCCATCACTACGATCTCGACGACCGCCTCTACGATCTCTTCCTCGATCCCCTGCGCCAGTATTCATGCGCCTATTGGGGCGAAGGGATCACCACGCTGGAGGAAGCGCAGCACGCCAAGGTCGAGCATATCGCGGCCAAGCTCATGCTGCGTCCGGGCCTGCGCGTGCTCGACATCGGCTGTGGCTGGGGCGGGCTTGCCATCCAGCTTCACAAGCTGACCGGCGCGAACATCCACGGGATCACCCTCTCGAAGGAGCAGCTCGCCTATGCCAAGGCCTGGGCCGCGCGCGAGGGGGTCGACCGCCATGTGACCTTCAGCCTGACCGACTATCGCGACGTGACCGACACGTTCGACCGCATCGTCTCGGTGGGCATGTTCGAACATGTCGGCGTGCCCAATTTCGACGCCTATTTCCGCCAGTGCCACAACATGCTGGCCGAGGACGGGGTGATGCTGATGCACACCATCGGTCGCGTCGGCCCGCCCTCGGTCACCGACGATTTCACCCGCAAGTACATCTTTCCGGGCGGCTATATCCCGGCGATGAGCGAAACGGTTGCCGCCATCGAGCCCAACCGCCTGATGGTGAGCGACGTGGAAGTGCTGCGCCGCCACTATGCCCCCACGATTCGCGCCTGGTACGAACGCTGCGTCGCCCAGAAGGACAAGATCGAGGCTTTCTACGACGCGCGCTTCTATCGCATGTGGCTGTTCTACCTTGCGGGCGCGGCCACGGCCTTCGAACATGCGGACATGGTGAATTTCCAGTTCCAGCTGGTCCGCAACCGCGACACTCTGCCCCTGACGCGCGATTACATCGCCCGCGAGGAAGCCGGGCTGCGCGCGCGGCGTCTGGCCGCAACCGGGGGCCAGCCAGCCAAGCTCATCCGTTTTGACAGCGATGCGTCCGATACCGTGACGACGGGATAACCCCCTTCGCATTCCCCATATCCGCAACGGCGGCGCCGGCTTCCCGGCGCCGCCGTTGTCTTTTGGGGCAGCCTTGCAGCGGCGGTCAAATCCTCCGAAACCGACGAACCATGCGGACACCAAAAGCCTCTGTTTCATGGCCTTTTTGCCGTAACGTAACGATCTGTTTCACGATTGCAGCCCGGCCCCTTCCCTCGATTTCCAAGGCAATGCGGGATGACTTCGCAGCCATGATCTGGCCCTCTCCCTACAGGCCTTCACTTAGCAGGGGGAATAAGGGAAGCGACAGAAGTGACTGATATTGCTCACGGCCTCCCTTCGCGAGGCCGAACAGACAGTCAAGATATACAGGCAGCAAGAAACGCTGACAGCAAGAAACACTGGCAGCAAGAGACACTGGCAGCAAAGCGTTCACGTTCAAACCTGCGGATTTCAGACGAAGCAGGCTGACAGCAGGCGGATTGGCCATAGCTCCGGAGGGGTGCCACTGGCTGGGGAAGTCGTGGCATCTGCTATCCGTCGGACGCATCCCGCGTTCGACCCGCCCACCCAGGCGCCCGTTTTCGCAGTATGGGGCTCCGCATCGCGGGACTTCACATTGCCGGACTTCACAGGGCGGGGCCTCACATCGCGAGGCCTCACATCCCGTGGCAGGGCGCTGTCTGATTGGCCCACTTCGATCTGGTCCGCAGCGAGCTTTGCCCGCTTGCGCGGCGGGGGATGCCGGATCACGTTCCGCATGGCGTTCTCAATATTCGGGACGGTCTTTTGTGTTCCTTTCGGGCACTCGTTTCCCGACCGGTTGCCTGCCCGGCGCGTTCCAGAGTCTCTGCGCGAATCGAAAGGGCTGCCCGCCATCGACACGGGCAGCTGGGGTGGCCGGCATGACGCGCCTTCCCCATCGGCCTGCCACAGCAGCCTGCCCCATCGGCCTGTGCGGCGTGGAGACATGTCATATTTGTCATCGGCAGGAACGGGACAGGCCGTGCAAGATCGCAACAATCTTCAGTTTAATGATGTTATTTCAAATAGATGATATGCAACATCCGTCTATTTTGCGTCAATTGAATGTCATGAATGTGTCATCAAACGGTCATAGGCGGGCGGCCTCGACCAGACATTCACCGGACAAGACCGCCCCATGCCTTCGTTTCCCTCGTTTTCCGGAACCGTCCTCAAGCGTGGCGCCGCCCTCGCACTGGCCTGCACGCCTGCCTGCCTGCTGGGGCCCGTGGCTGCCCATGCCGATACCGATACCCAGGCCTGGGGCGGGTTCACCGTGAATGCCAAAATCGACGATCACTGGCGCGCCTCGAACGAGACGATCCTGCGCACCGGAAACGCGCGCGGCTTCTATGAAATCGAGAACAATTTCATGGTCGGCTACAAGCTCAACAAGACCATCACGGTCTGGCTGGGCTACACGTTCGACCCCAACTACCTGCACGGCGACTTCCGCGTGCGCGAACACCGCATTCGCGAGCAGGTGAGCTTCGACAATTTTGCCCGGCTGGGCCCGGTCAGGCTGAGCGGGCGCCTGCGCATGGAGCAGCGCTGGCGCGATCAGGGCGTGCAGGGAACCGGTTGGCGCCTGCGCCCGTTCATCAAGGCGACCCTGCCCGTGGCCGACACCGGCAGGGGCAAAGTGTCCATCGTCGCGAGCCATGAAAGCTTCATCGATTTCAACAAGACCAGCTATCAGGCCGTGGGCGGCGAAGAGCGCATGCGCAACTTCATCGGCATCAATGCCCCGCTGACCAAACGCCTGACGGTCGAGGCCGGCTACCTCAACCAGTATGGCATCCGCCCCGGCCGCCTCGACAGCAGCGACCATGTCGCCTCGGTGGCCTTTACGCTCTCGCTCTGACCGGAGCGTTCCAGCTTGCCCCGGCACGCCGAAAGGCACTTGCCGGGGCGGCCCGTCCGCGCGCCAGACCGGGGGGGTGGCGTGGCGGGCGGGCCATAGGCAGCGCCAGAACGGGCCCCAGAACGGGCCCCAGAACGAGCCCTTGCCGCCGCGCCCCCCTTGCCATAAGCGCCGTGCGCCCCTAGCGGCACGCATGAACGTGCTCTCAGGCACCCTGTCGGGTCTTCCCCGTCCGGTTTGTGCTGTCCAGCTGCCCATTATTCGGAGTCGAACCATGGTCCCCCGTTATGCCCGCCCCGCGATGACCGCGATCTGGGAACCCGAAGCGCGCTACCGCATCTGGTTCGAGATCGAGGCCCACGCCACGCAGAAGCTGGGTGATCTGGGCGTCGTGCCCGCCAGCGGCGCCAAGGCGCTGTGGGACTGGTGGGCGACCAACCCGACCATCGACGTGGCCGCGATCGACGCCATCGAAGCCGTCACCAAGCACGACGTGATCGCCTTCCTCGACTGGGTAGCCCAGCAGGTCGGCCCCGAAGCGCGCTTCATGCACCAGGGCATGACCAGCTCGGACGTGCTCGACACGACGCTGGCCGTCCAGCTCGCGCGTGCCTCGGACATCCTGCTGGCCGACATCGACGCGCTGCTCGCCGCGATCAAGCGCCGCGCGATGGAGCACAAGTATACCCCCACCATCGGCCGCAGCCACGGCATCCATGCCGAGCCGACCACGTTCGGCAAGAAGCTGGCCGAGGCCTTCGCCGAATTCACCCGCTGCCGCGCGCGCCTCGTGGCCGCGCGCGCTGAAATCGCGACCTGCGCGATCTCGGGCGCGGTGGGCACGTTTGCCAATATCGACCCCACCGTCGAGGAATACGTCGCCGACCAGCTCGGCCTTGCGGTCGAACCCGTCTCGACGCAGGTGATCCCGCGCGACCGCCACGCGATGTTCTTCGCGACGCTGGGCGTGATCGCCAGCTCGATCGAGCGCCTCGCCATCGAGGTCCGCCACCTCCAGCGCACCGAAGTGCTCGAAGCCGAGGAATACTTCTCGCCGGGCCAGAAGGGCTCGTCGGCCATGCCGCACAAGCGCAACCCGGTGCTGACCGAAAACCTCACCGGCCTTGCCCGCATGGTCCGCTCGGCGGTGACCCCGGCGCTCGAAAACGTGGCGCTCTGGCACGAACGCGACATCTCGCACTCGTCGGTCGAACGCTTCATCGGGCCCGATGCCACGATCACCCTCGACTTCGCGCTGGCGCGGCTGACCTCGGTGGTCGACAAGCTGGTCGTCTACCCCGAGCGCATGCAGAAGAACCTCGACCGCATGGGCGGCCTGGTCCACTCGCAGCGCGTGCTGCTCGCCCTGACGCAAGCGGGCGTGACCCGCGACGAGGCCTATCGCCTCGTCCAGCGCAACGCGATGAAGGTGTGGGAATCGGACGGCCAGCTCTCGCTGCTCGAACTGCTCAAGGCCGACCCGGACGTGACCAAGGCGCTCACCCCCCAGCAGATCGAGGACAAGTTCAACCTCGACTATCACTTCAAGGCCGTCGACACGATCTTCGCCCGCGTCTTTGGCGAATAATCGCGACGCTGGCGCTTCGCCTCCAACCTGCCTAATGTCCGCCGCCGGTCCCCGATGGGGGCCGGCCACGACGGAACCAGAACGTGGGCCAGTCCGAAGGCAGGCACGCCGCAAGCTGATCAAGGGGGTGAAGCGCCGCGCATGAAGCAGATCCGCATTCTTTCGTGGCTGGCGCTGGCGGCCGGTTTTGCCGCCTTCATCGTCATGAACGCCGAGACCGCGCGGGTGAACTTCTGGCCCTTTGGCGCCGGATACCTTCACTTCGACTGGCCGGTCGGCTTTACCGCACTGGTCTTTTTCCTCGCGGGCTTCCTGCCGCCCTGGCTGGCCGGACGCCTGCGCCGCTGGCGCCTCAAGCGCCGCATCGCCAATCTGGAATCGAGCCTGGCCAGCCAGGCCGGCGCCTATGCACCCCCACCTGCCGCCCCTGATGCGGCCCAACCGGAATACCGCCCGTGAGCAACCCGATCTATCTCGCCCTCGACCTGCCCCGCCTCGATGCCGCCATCGCCCTGGGGCAGAAGGTCAAGGATCATGTCGGCGGGCTCAAGCTGGGTCTGGAATTCTTTTGCGCCCATGGTCACCATGGCGTGCACGAAGTGGCCAAGATCGGCCTGCCGATCTTCCTCGACCTCAAGCTGCACGACATTCCCAACACGGTCGCCGCCGCCATGCAGTCGATCCACGTGCTCCAGCCCTCGATCGTCACGATCCATGCGGGCGGCGGGCGCGCGATGATGGAAGACGCCAAGGCCGCTGCGGGCGAGGCCTGCAAGGTCGTTGCGGTCACCGTGCTGACCAGCCTCGATGGCAATGACCTGGCCCGCACCGGCGTTTCGGGCACGCCCCACGACCAGGCGCTGCGCCTCGCGGATCTGGCGCAGGAAGCCGGGCTCGACGGGATCGTGTGCTCGGGCCACGAAGTGGGCGACATCCACCGCCGCTGGAAGAACGGCTATTTCGTCGTTCCCGGCCTGCGTCCCGCCGAAGGCAAGGGCGCGCTCGTCGGCGACCAGAAGCGCACGGTCACCCCGCGCGCGGCGCGCGATGCGGGCGCCTCGGTGCTGGTGATCGGCCGCCCGATCAGCCGCGCCGAAGACCCGGTGGCTGCCGCCCGCGCCATCGAAGCCACGCTGTGAGCGCGCCAGCCCCTGCGCTCACGCTGCGCCGCGCTATCCTGAGCGACCTGCCCGCCCTGCGCGTGCTGGTCGAGCGGGCCTATCGCGGCGACAGCGCCCGCAAGGGCTGGACCCACGAAGCCGACCTGCTCGACGACGAGCGCACGTCCGACGCGGACCTTGCCGCGACGATCACCGCGCCCGACAAGCGCCTGCTGCTGGCCCTCGATGCAACGGGCCTGCCCGTGGGCACGGTCACCCTGATTCCCCAGCCGACCGGCAAGGCCTATCTGGGCATGCTCTGCGTCGATCCCGATGGACAGGGCGGCGGCATCGGCCGCCTGCTGCTCGACGAAGCCGCCCGCGTGGCGCGCGACGAACTGGGTCTGCGGGCCATCGAGATGACGGTGATCGACCGCCGCGCCGAACTGGTCGCGTGGTACGAGCGGCGCGGCTATGTCCGCACCGGCGAAACGCGCCCGTTTCCCGGCCCCCAGCCGGTTCCTTTCGCGATGGTCGTGCTCGAACGCCAGCTGGCCTGAACCGACAGACGCGCGGACAAGCACACGGGCACGGAAACGAATCGGAGCTGAACAGTTACCCCTGTAACGGTTCAGCGTCCGGCAAGCCCGGCTCGTCCAGGCCTGCGGCGTAACAAAGGGAGACCGTCACCCATGAAGCGCCTGATTTTCGCCGCCTCGCTCTGCGCCCTGCCCCTCGCGCTCGGGGCGCTTCCCGCGCAAGCCCAAAGCGTCCAGACTTCGCCCGTCGTCGCGCCGGGCGCCACCGTCCTGACCATCGAGGCGCAAGGCCGCTCCACCCGCGTGCCTGATCTGGCCGTGTTCACCGCGGGCGTCACCAGCGAAGGCAAGACCGCGAGCGAGGCGCTGGCCGCCAATGCCCGCGCCATGAACGCCACGATGGCCGCGCTCAAGGCCTCGGGCATTGCCCCGCGCGACATGCAGACCAGTTCACTCTCGGTCAGCCCGGTCTATGGCCAGCCGCGCCGCCTGCCCGATGGCTCGACGCAAGACGATCCCGTCATCACCGGCTATCGCGCGACCAACCAGGTCGAGGTCAAACAGCGCGACATCGCCCGCTATGGCGCGGTGATCGACACCCTCGTCAAGGCGGGGGCCAATGAAGTGAGCGGCCCCTCGTTCCAGCTCGACAAGCCCGATGCGGCGATGGACGAGGCGCGACTCGATGCCGTGGCCAAGGCCCGCGCCCGCGCCGACCTCTATGCCCGCGCCACCGGGCTCAAGGTCGTGCGCGTGCTGACCATCAGCGAAAGCGGCGGCTACAACCCCCGCCCGCAAGTGCTCTATGCGCGCGCCGAGAAGATGATGGCCATGGCCGCGCCCAGCCCGGTCGCAGCCGGTGAACTCGACCTCACCATGAGCGTGTCGATGACCTTCGAGCTTGCGCCGCAGTAAGCTTGCCGCCACAAGCGGGCCGGTCATGCCAGCCCCTGCCATCAAGATCTGCGGGATCAACAGCCCCAAGGCGCTCGACGCCGTGCTCGAACAGCGTGCCGACTATGCCGGCCTGGTGTTCTTCCCCCCCTCGCCGCGCCATCTCGCCTTGCGCGATGCGGCGATGCTGGGGGAGCGCGCCGCCGGGCGCACGAAGCTGGTCGGGCTGTTCGTCGATGCCGACGACGCCATGATCGGCGAGGCGCTGGCCGCAGCACGGCTCGATGTCGTGCAACTCCATGGCAAGGAAAGCCCTGAGCGGGTCGCGCAAGTCAAGGCGCGATTCGGGGTTCCGGTGTGGAAGGCGCTGTCGATCGCCTCGGCTGCCGACGTGGCCGCCGCCGCCCGCTATGATGGCGCCGCCGACCTGCTGCTGTTCGATGCCAAGGCCCCCAAGGGCGCGGCGCTGCCCGGCGGGCTGGGCCTCGTGTTCGACTGGTCCTTGCTCGCCGCGCGACGCGGGCCGACGCCGTGGGGGCTGGCAGGCGGGCTTTCGCCTGCCAATGTGGGCGAGGCCGTGCGGGCGACGGGCACCGGGCTTGTCGACGTGTCCTCGGGCGTGGAAAGCGCGCCGGGCGCCAAGGACGAAAGCCTGATCCGCGCCTTTTGCCGGGCCGCCCGCGACGCCTGAGTGTCTGATCCGGAACTGTCGTTTGGGATCGTTCGGCACCAGCTTTATCGTATTTCGTGATGACAATAAAAAACGGGCGGCTCTTTGCGGGAGCCGCCCGTTTTTCTGATTACACCGCTTTTAGGCGATCGATCAGAACTTCACGCCGAAGCCAGCGGTCAGACCGTCAGCCTTGAGCGTTTCGTCGCCGATGTAGTGGCGATATTCGATCTTGCCGTAGAAGTTCTTGAACAGGTTCTGCTGAACGCCGCCGCCGAACTGCCAGCCGCCGCCGCAGCCGCGGCAGGGGGTGGTGCTGTAGCCGGCCAGGCCATAGAGCTTGCTGTTGTTGATCTTCACACCGGCGCGGCCCGTGAAGCCGAAGTCGACGCGGTTGTAGACGCCAGCCAGGATCTTGTCGGCCGACACTTCGGCGCCGACGAAAGCCAGCTTGTTCAGGTCGTAATCGTAACCGGCAGCCGCACCGATGGTGGCGTCGTTGCTGTCGTGGTTCCAGATCACGCCCGAGTGGATTTCCAGGCGGGCCTCGTTGGCCATGGCGGGAGCGGCAGCAGCCAGCACGCCGGCCGCGGCGAGAAGAGCGAGACGCATAAGTAACCTCCTTGCATTCGGCCGCTGTCGTAGTGCAGCGGTCGAGGCGGCAGGTAGGCCCGCGCTCTGTAACCGGCAAGACATGATTGTAACTTTTTTGTCTTAAAAGACATTGATATGGCAAATCTGCCACAGTTCCTGACGAACCAGAAAGGTTTGCCGACTGTTACGCTATAATACAGGCCAAGTATAGAATGGCCCTTTTAAATGCAAAAAGGGCAGGCCCAATTATGGGACTACCCTTCTTGACGTTGCTGCCGCGCCTATAGACCCCATTCCTGTCGCCAGGATGAACAGCCTGCACTCATCCATGACATTGCGATTGCATAAATTGCAACTTCAGACAAACAGGGCAGTTGCCGGACTTCCCCCCGCCCTCCCGGCCCGCAGAGACACTTTTTGTCGCAAAAAATCCCGCCTGCACCCCCATGTCATGCCCTGAAAGACACACCGGGCGGCAGGCCTCGAACCCGCTCGAATCTGGACAAGCGCCGCGCCCTCTGCCAAGCGGCTGAGCCATGACCGCCCAAAGCCCGCTCCAGAACAGCTTCCGCAACCAGCCCGACGAACGCGGCCACTTTGGCCAGTTCGGTGGTCGCTATGTCGCCGAAACGCTGATGCCGCTGATCCTCGACCTCGAAACGGAATATAACCGTGCCAAGGCCGACCCGAGCTTCCAGGCCGAGTTCGACGACCTGCTCGAACACTATGTCGGCCGCCCCAGCCCGCTTTATTTCGCGCCGCGGCTGACGGAAGAGTTGGGCGGCGCCCAAGTCTGGTTCAAGCGCGACGAGCTCAACCACACCGGCGCGCACAAGATCAACAACTGCATCGGCCAGATCCTTCTGGCCATGCGCATGGGCAAGACCCGCATCATCGCCGAAACCGGCGCGGGCCAGCATGGCGTGGCGACGGCCACCGTCTGCGCGCGCTTTGGCCTGCCCTGCGTCGTCTACATGGGCGCGACCGACGTGGCGCGTCAGGCCCCCAACGTGTTCCGCATGAAGCTGCTGGGCGCACAAGTGGTGCCGGTCACGGCGGGCGCGGGCACGCTCAAGGACGCGATGAACGAGGCGCTGCGCGACTGGGTCGCCAATGTCCACGACACCTTCTACATCATCGGCACGGCCGCTGGCCCGCACCCCTATCCCGAGCTGGTCCGCGATTTCCAGAGCGTGATCGGCCGCGAGGCGCGCGCTCAGATGCTCTCGCGCACGGGCCGCCTGCCCGACCTGCTGGTGGCCGCGATCGGCGGTGGCTCGAACGCCATCGGCCTGTTCCACCCGTTCCTCGATGACAGCTCGGTGAAGATGCTGGGCGTCGAGGCGGCGGGCCACGGGCTCGACAAGGACCATGCCGCCAGCCTCGCCGGGGGCCGCCCCGGCGTGCTCCACGGCAACAAGACCTACCTGCTTCAGGACGAGGACGGCCAGATTCTCGAAGGCCACTCGATCAGCGCAGGGCTCGACTATCCCGGCATCGGCCCCGAACACGCCTGGCTGCGCGACGTGGGCCGCGTCGACTATACCTCGGTCACCGATACCGAAGCGCTCGAAGGCTTCCAGCTCCTGTGCCGGACCGAAGGGATCATCCCCGCGCTCGAACCCGCCCACGCCATCGCCGCCGTGCGCAAGGTCGCGCCCACGATGGGCAAGGACCAGATCATCCTCGCCAATCTGTGTGGCCGCGGCGACAAGGACATCTTTGCCGTTGCCGAGCATCTGGGAGTGAAGCTGTGAGCAGCCAGCCCGCCAACCGCCTTCAGGCCGCCTTCGCCAAGGGCCACGCCGCCCTCGTCTGCTTCGTGACCGGCGGCGATCCGACGCCCGAAGCCACGCCGGCCATCCTCGACGCGCTTGTCGAAGGCGGCGCCGACGTGATCGAACTGGGCATGCCCTTCACCGATCCGATGGCCGATGGCCCGGCGATCCAGAACGCCAACTTGCGCGCGCTGGGTGCCGGCACCAAGACCGCCGACATCCTGGCCATCGCCAAGGGCTTCCGCGAACGGCACCCCGCCGTGCCGCTGGTGCTGATGGGCTATGCCAACCCGATGATCACGCGCGGCTCGCAATGGTTTGCCGATGCCTGCGCCGATGCGGGCATCGATGGCGTGATCTGCGTCGACATCCCGAGCGAGGAAGACCCCGAGCTGGGCCCGGCGCTGCGCGCGCATGGCATCGCGCCGATCCGCCTCGCCACCCCCACCACCGATGCCGCGCGTCTTCCGACCGTGCTCGAAGGCTCGGGCGGATTCCTCTATTACGTTTCCGTCGCCGGGATCACCGGCAAGCAGTCGGCCGCGCTCGCCTCGATCGAGGACGCGGTCGCCCGCATCAAGCAAACCGCCACGATCCCCGTGGCCGTGGGCTTCGGCGTGCGCACCCCCGAGCAGGCGGGCGGCATTGCCGCCGTGGCCGACGGGGTTGTCGTCGGCTCGGCCCTGGTCGATCTCGTGGCACTCCATGGCGCCGATGCCGCCGGCCCGGTGCGCGAACTTACCGCCGCCCTGAGCGCCGCCGTCCACGCCGCCCGAAAGGAACTGGCATGAGCTGGATCAACCGCGTTCGCAACGCACTTCCGTTTACCCCCAAGCGCGACACCCCCGACAACCTGTGGATCAAGTGCCCTTCGTGCAGCGAGATGCTGTTCACCAAGGACTATGAGGACAACCAGTCGGTCTGCCCGCGCTGCGACCACCATGGCCGCATCGGTGCCGACGCGCGCCTTGCCCAGCTGATGGATCCGGGCTTCACCCTGCTGCCCGCGCCCAAGGTCAAGGAAGACCCGCTCAAGTTCCGCGACACCAAGAAGTACGTGGACCGCCTCAAGGCCGCCCGCGCGGCCAATCCGCACCCCGATGCGCTGACCACGGCCGTAGGCCGGGTCGAGGGCAAGAAGGCGGTCGTGGGCGTGCAGGACTTTTCGTTCATGGGCGGCTCGATGGGCATGGCCGTGGGCAATGCCTTCGTCGCCGGGACCGAGCGCGCGATCCGCGAGAAGTGCCCTTACGTGATCGTGACCGCCGCTGGCGGCGCGCGCATGCAGGAAGGCATCCTCTCGCTGATGCAGATGCCGCGCACGACCGTGGCGATCAGCCGCCTTCACGCCGCGGGCCTGCCCTATATCGTGATCATCACCGACCCGACCACGGGCGGGGTGACGGCCAGCTATGCCATGCTGGGCGACGTGCAGATTTCCGAACCGGGCGCGCTCATCGGCTTTGCCGGGCAGCGCGTGATTCAGGAGACCATTCGCGAGCAGCTCCCCGAAGGGTTCCAGCGCGCCGAATATCTCCACGCCCACGGCATGATCGACATGGTCGTCCATCGTCACCAGCTTCGCGCCAATCTGGCCGAAGTGATCGACTACCTGATGGCCGCCAAGGCCGCCTGAGCCTTTTCAGAACCGACCAGACCAGAACCGCCGCCCCTGCGCGGGCGGCGGCAGGAGTGACCCCGCATGAAGGACTTCGCGATTTCCGAAGATCCCGCCGTGCAGGCCCAGCTCGACCGCCTCGGCGCGCTCTCGCTCCCGCAAGGGCGGCTCGGGCTCGACACCGTGCGCGAGCTGTGCCGCCGTCTGGGCAATCCGCAGGACAGGCTGCCCCCGGTGTTCCATGTCGCGGGCACCAACGGCAAGGGTTCGACCTGCACCTACTTGCGCTTCATGCTCGAAGCGCAGGGGCTGAAGGTCCACACTGCGACCAAGCCGCATCTGGTCCGCTACAACGAACGCATCCGCCTCGCCGGGGAACTGATCAGCGATGACCTGCTCGCCGACCTGCTGAAGGAAGCGCTCGATGCCGCCTCGAACCCGGATCTGGGCCCCGATCTGGAGCCCAGCTTCTTCGAGGTCACCACCGCCGCGCTGTTCCTCGCCTTTGCGCGGGTGCCCGCCGATGTCTGCGTGATCGAAACCGGCCTTGGCGGGCGGCTCGACGCGACCAACATCCTGGCCGCCAGTGCCTGTTCGGGCCTCGCCACGCTGGGCCTCGATCACGAGGCGTTCCTGCTCTCGCCCGATCCGGCCCTTCCGCAAGAGCCCCTCGCGCGGATCGCCTTTGAAAAAGCCAGCATCGCCAAGCCGGGCTGCCCGCTGGTCACACTGTCCTACCCCACCCTCGCCATGGAGACCGTCCGCGCGACCGCGCAGGCCCACGAGGCCCCGCTTTTCGCGCGCGGCCAGGCCTGGGACGCGCGCATTGATGACGCGATCCACTACCACGACGCGCGCGGCACGCTGATGCTCCCCCTGCCCACGCTGGCCGGAACCCATCAGGCCGAAAATGCAGCACTGGCCGTCGCCATGCTGCGCCACCAGAGCGCGGTGGCCATCACGCCAGAGGCCATGGCCGCTGGCATCCGCGCCGCGCGCTGGCCCGCCCGCCTGCAACGGCTGGGAGAAGGCCCGCTGACCGCGCGGGTTCCGGGCCGCACCGTCTGGCTCGACGGTGGGCACAATCCCGATGCGGGCCTTGCCATCGCCCGTCATCTGGCCGCCCAGCCGCCGGTCCATGTGATCATCGGCATGCTCGCCAACAAGGACCCGAGCGCCATCCTCGGGCCGCTGGGAACCCATGCGCTGTCGATCTCGGTCGTCCCCGCGCCGGGCCACGATGCCCACCGCCCGGAAGACCTCGCCGCCCACAGCGCCCTGCCCGTGCGCAGCTTTGCCGATGTGGACCAGGCGCTGGCCGCGCTTCCGACACAAGGCGACGTGCTGATCGTCGGCTCGCTCTACCTCGCGGGCGACGTCCTGCGCCGCAACGGCGAAGTCCCCGACTAAGAGTCTGATTCGAAATTCGCCGAAGAGGCGAATTTCGGTTCGGCACCGGCCCGCTCCCCCACCCGACCTCCCAACGATAGTACCCTATGGGAGGTCCGGTGGGGGAGAGGGCCGGTGCCGAGCGATCCGAAACGATAGTTTCGGATCAGACACTAAGCCCCTTCAGGCGCGGCGGGCTTGCCCTGCCGCGCCACGCGCACCCATTCGAGCGCCACGAACAGCACCGCCACCAGCCCGGCCGCCGCCGTCCAGCGGAACACCGTGGCATAGCCATAGAGGTCGAACGCCTCGCCCGCGATGCCCCGCCCGAGCGACCCGATCAGGAACGTGAGCGACGAGAGCAGCGCATATTGCACGGCGGTGTAACTGCGGCTGACGATCCCCGACATATAGGCCACGAACGCCGCCCCGGCGATCCCGGTCGAGACATTCTCGAAACTGATCGCCACGAGCAGCCGGATCATCCGGTCGTCAAACCCGAACAGCCCGAACAGCGCATGGAGCCCCACCCCATGCCCGAAGGCGTCGATCAGCGGCGCCCCGTCGGCAAGATCGGCATAGACGAAATTGCCCAGAATCGGCAGCAGCGCGCCCACCAGAATGGTCGGCATGCGCCCGATCCGCACGAACAGAAAGCCGCCCAGCCCGATCCCCGCAATCGTCATCACGATCCCGAACAGCTTCGAGGCAAAAGCCACCTCGTCCTTGGAATAGTGCAGGAATTCCAGATAGAACGGAAAGGCGAAGCTGCCCCAGATATTGTAGCACAGGGGATAGGTGAGGATCATCCCGATCACCACCAGCACCCCCCAGCCCAGCCGCGCGACGAGTTCGGCCAGCGGGGCGACGAGGGCCACGTACAAATGGTTCATCGCGCTGCGCAGCGGGCCATGGGCGCTGTCTTCCTGTGTCAGCACGCCCACCTGCCTGCGCCGCGCCAGATTGGCGAGCGCGGCCACCAACAAGGGCACGGCCACTGTCGCCAGCACGATGAACGGCCCGGTCTCGCGCGTGAAGACGGCCACCGACGGATGTTTTTCCCCCGGCCCGAGCGGGCTGAGCATGCGGGCCATGAACGTCAGGATCGTGCCGATGGCCCAGGCCCAGCTCGCCCCGACAACCGCCAGCGCCGCCCCGCGCGTGGCCGGGGCCAGTTCGCCCGGCGCGCCCAGCGTGGCATGGAGCGCGCCCTGTTCGGGGCGCGGGGTATCGGGCGCGCGCAGCGTGACCAGCACGACCAGCCCGATCAGCGCGGCCATCAGCACATAGACCATCGGCCAGCTCATCCGCCCGGCCAGAACCAGCGCCAGCGCGCCCCCGACGATCGACGCGATGCGATAACCGAACTGGTAGATCGAGGAGAGCAGCTCGACGCTCGCCTCCTCGTCGGCCACGTCGATGCGCCAGGCATCAATCGCCACGTCCTGCGTGGCCGAAGCCAACGCGCCCAGGAACGCGAACAGCGCAAACGTGCCGATGGACCGCACCGGATCGGTCGCCGCCAGCCCCGCAAAGGCCAGCACCAGCGCGACCTGACACAGCACGATCCAGCTCTTGCGCCGCCCGAGCCCTTCCAGCCCCGGCAGCGCCAGCCGGTCCACCAGCGGCGACCACAGGAACTTGAACGAATAGGACAGCCCGATCCACGACAGCACGCCGATCGTCGCCAGATCGATCTTCACTTCGCCCAGCCAGGCGTTGAGCGTGCCGATCAGCAGGGCATAGGGCAGCCCCGAGGAAAAGCCGAAACCGAGCATCGTGGCCGACTTGCGCGTTTGCAGCGCCAGCTTGAACAGGCGCCAGCCCTTGGGACGGGGCGCCGGGGTCGATGCCATGGTGGGGTTTCTCCTCAAGATTGATCGAATACCCTAGAAACCCTTTGCCCCCATGCCTAGGCCGTTCTTTGACGCAGCAGCGGCAATCGGGTATGGGCCAGCGATGACACTTCCCCCAAAAGGCAGGAGCGGCCGCCCGGGACGGCCCGCCGCATCCGACAAAGCCAGATCAAACAGGGCCACAAGCCCCCGCCGCCCCGATGACAAATCCGCGCCCCGCACTGCCGAGGAGCGCAAGGGCGCGCCCATCAAGGGCAAGTTGAGCCCCCGTCCGGCCTCGCGCACTGCCGATGGCGAACGCCCGGCCCGCGATGACCGTGCGCCCCGTGGCGACCGCTTTGCCGACCGTCGCGACGAACGCGCGCCCCGTGGCGACCGTTTCGCCGACCGCCGCGATGAACGCGCGCCCCGTGGTGACCGCTTCGCCGACCGCCGCGATGAACGCGCGCCCCGTGGTGACCGCTTCGCCGACCGCCGTGATGAACGCGCACCCCGTGGTGACCGCTTCGCCGACCGCCGCGACGAACGCGCACCCCGTGGTGACCGCTTCGCCGACCGTCGCGACGAGCGCGGCCCCCGCACCGAACGCCCGGCCCGCGATGAGCGCGATGGCAAGCCCTTTGCCAAAAAGCCTTTCGCCGGGAAGCCCTATGAAGGACGCGGCAAGCCCGGTCCGCGCACGGAAAACACCGCGCCGGACGAACGCCCGCGCCGTGGCCCCCTGCGCGCCGATGGCCGCCCGAGCGGGTCCGCCTCGGTTCAGGCCCTCAGCCGCCCGGTGGCCAAGCCCTATGCCAAACCCTTCGGCAAGAGCGCGCCCAAGGTTCCGGCCCAGCCGCGCGACGACAGCGCCGATGCCGGTGAACGCGAAGGCGAACGCATCGCCAAGCTGCTCGCCCGCGCCGGGGTCGCCTCGCGCCGCGAGGTCGAGCGCCTGATCGCCGAGGGCCGCGTGCGCCTCGACGGCGTGCTGATCGAGACCCCCGCCACGATCCTGAAGAACCTCAGGGGCGTGAGCGTCGATGGCAAGCTGATCGCGGCGGCCGCGCCCACGCGCATCTTCCGCTTCCACAAGCCCGCCGGCCTGATCACCGCCGAGCGCGATCCCGCCGGTCGCCCGACGATCTACAACGCCCTGCGCAATGCCCTGCCCGGCGATACGCCGCGCGTGATGCCCGTGGGCCGTCTCGACCTCAACACCGAGGGCCTGTTGCTGCTCACCAACGATGGCGAGTTGAAGCGCGCACTCGAACTGCCCGCCACCGGCATCCCGCGCACCTATCGCGCGCGCACCTTTGGCGACATCTCGCAAGGCCAGCTCGAAGACCTGATCGAAGGGATCGAGATCGACGGCGTGCGCTATGGCAATATCGACGCCAACATGGAGCGCCGCACCGGGCGCAACCAGTGGATCGAAATGACGCTGACTGAAGGCAAGAACCGCGAAGTCCGGCGCGTGCTCGAACATCTGGGGCTTCAGGTCTCGCGCCTGCTGCGCACGGCCTATGGCCCGTTCGAGCTGGCCGACCTGCCACGCGGCGGGGCCGAGGAAGTGCCGCAGGTTCTGGTCGAGCGCTTCCGCAAGTCGCTCGCCAGCCTGCCCGCACCCAAAAAGCCGACAACCGAGGGCTGATCCCCATGCGCATCATTTCGGGCCAGTGGCGCGGGCGCAAGCTCGTCGCCCCTGCTGGCGAAACCACCCGCCCCACCGCCGACCGCACGCGCGAGACGCTGTTCTCGATGCTGACCAGCCGCCTCGGCTCGTTCGAGGATCTCAAGGTCGCCGACCTGTTCGCAGGGTCGGGCGCGCTCGGCCTCGAAGCGCTCTCGCGCGGGGCCGGCCATTGCCTGTTCGTCGAGCAGGACCCGGCGGCAATCCGCGCGATCCGCGCCAACCTTGCCGCCCTGCGCGTGCAAGGGAACACCGATGTGCGCGCCTCCTCGGTGCTCTCGCTCGGCCCGGTCAAGGAGCCGCTCGACCTCATCATGCTCGATCCGCCCTACGGGACGGGCGCGGGCGCGGTGGCGGTCGACAAGCTGGTGCGGCTCGGCTGGATCGGCGAAGGCACGTGGATCAGCCTGGAAACGGGCCTCGACGAAGTGCCTCAGGTGAAAACCTGCGAAATCGAGAGCGAACGCAAGGTCGGCAAGGCCTGCCTCACGCTGATGCGCCTGAAGGCCTGACCTGTCGAAAGAGGCCCCGCCTTGCGCGGGGTCTCCTCCTCAGGCCTCGCACCGGGGCGCAAACACCACGCCTGCCAGCGTGATCGCCCCCGCCACGGTCAGGAACAGCCCGACCATCGCCGTGCCGCCCGCCATCGCCAGCGCCTGCGCGGCAAAGGGCGCCAGAGCCCCGCCGATGATCCCCCCGACATTGAAGGCAATCGAAATCCCGGTATAGCGCACCGGCACGGCATAGAGCGTGGGCAACCAGGCCCCGAGCGGCCCATAGACCAGCCCCATCACGAACAGCGTGAGCGCCAGCGTGGCAAAAACCACCGGCAGATGGCCCGAACCCAGACCCAGCCCGAACACCAGCCCGACCAGCGCCGTCCCCGCCGCGCCCACGCGCAAGACAGAGGCCGCCCCGCGCTTGTCGGCCCACCAGCCCGCCAGGGCGATACCGCCTGCGAGGAAGAAATTGGCCACGAGCTGCACGCCAAGGAACGTCTGCTTGGCATAGCCCAGTTTCGTCGTGGCAAACGAAAGCGCAAAGGTCGTCGCCAGATAGAAGATCGCAAAGCAGGCGATCACCCCGGCAATCCCGGCCAGAACCGCGCCGGGATGATCGGCCATCAGCCGCCCGACCGGCACCTTGGGCGGCGGGGCGTCGTTCTTTGCCTGCTCGAAAGCGGCGGTTTCCCCGATCTTGAGCCGCACCCACAGGCCAAGCCCGACCAGCAGCGCGCTCGCCAGAAACGGCACGCGCCAGCCCCAGCTCGCAAAGGCCGCCTCGGGCAAAGTCACCCCCAGGATCAGGAACAGCCCGTTGGCACACAGGAACCCGAGCGGCGCCCCCAGTTGCGGCGCGGAACCAAAGCGCGCTTCCCAGCCCTTGGGCGCGTTCTCGACCGCCAGCAGCGAGGCCCCGCCCCATTCGCCGCCAAGGCCAAAGCCCTGCCCGAACCGGAGCAGGCACAGCAGGAACGGCGCCACCGGCCCGGCCATCGCATAAGTCGGCAGGAACGCGATCAGCACCGTCGATCCGCCCATCAGCATCAGCGAGGCCACCAGCGTCGACTTGCGCCCGACTCTGTCGCCAAAATGGCCGAAAGCCACCGCCCCCACGGGCCGCGCCACGAAAGCAAGGCCGAAGGTCATGAACGAGAGCAGCACTTGCGCCGAAGGCGACTGCGCCGGGAAGAACAGGGGCCCGATCACCAGCGCGGCCGCGGTGGCGTAGATATAGAAATCGTAGAACTCCACCGCCGTGCCCACGAGGCTGGCGGTCAGGATACGGGCATGCTGGCGATAAGGGGAAACACGGTTCGAATGCATCGACGGGGCCTTCCCGGCCCCCGCTGCCTTGTCAAGACCAACAGGACACGAACCAAGCGACCCGTGCCAAAAATGCGCAACTTTCCGCACCTGCAAGCAGATTTGACGACAGGAACATGCACGCCCCCTGCCCACCCATCCCGAAAAAAGGGCGCTGGCCGAACCAGCGCCCTTTTCAAGGATCACACGGCGCGTGGCAATCAGGACGTGCCGCCAGCCTTTGCTCGCGCACTGCTGGCCGAAGCCGTGGCGCGACCCTTGACCTGTGCCACGATCGAAGGCCAGACTTGCGCGCGCTGGTCCGGGGTCATCGCCAGAACCTGCCCGCGCTGCACGTCGCTCAGGGCCCACCAGCCCTGCTGTTCGTCGGGACCGAGCGACCAGAAATATTCCTGCTGGCCCGACGGCCAGGCATCGTACTTGGTCTTCAGGTCACTCGCCCAGCGATCATACTGCGCCTTTTGTGCCGTGGTCATCGTGAAAGGCCCAGCCGGAGCCTGAGCCGGAGTTGCCGCAGAAGCAGCAGGGGCCGCAGGCGCGGCGGTCTGGGCCTGGGCGGCGACCGGAAGGGCGGCCGTGGCGAGCGCAAACGCGCCGATGGACATAAACGTCTTCATGGGATCTCCTCCTGTTGTCCTGACCCGATGCGGGCCCTTACGCATCGCGGACGCCAAAGGTTTCCCGCTGATCGACCAGACGTCGCCATCGCGGGGCAGGGCGTGAAAAGTGCCCTGCAACTGCGATGAGCCGTTGATTTCATTAGGATGCACCGCACAATAAAATGCGTTTGAGACTGTTCTCCGCCAGGGCCCCGAGCCTTTCCGCCCCGCCGATTGCGCCTTGCGCCCGCCCGCACGGTTCCCTACCTGTTCCGGCGTGACCAGCTTCCCCCCCTCTTCCGACGCCGCCCGTTCCACGCCCGCAGCGGCCCCCGCGCATCAGGGCGCCCAGCAGGGCGAACCGCAATGGCTTGCCGCGCTCAACCCGCCCCAGCGCGAGGCCGTGCTCACCACGCAAGGGCCCGTGCTGATGCTGGCAGGCGCGGGCACCGGCAAGACCGCCGCGCTCACCGCGCGGCTCGCCAATCTGCTGCGCCAGCGCCTCGCCTGGCCCTCGCAGATCCTGTGCGTGACCTTCACCAACAAGGCCGCGCGCGAGATGCGCGAGCGCGTGGGCGCCCTGATCGGCCCTTCGGTCGAAGGGATGCCCTGGCTCGGCACGTTCCACGCGATTGCCGCCAAGATGCTGCGCCGCCATGCCGAACTCGTCGGCCTCACCAGCAGCTTTTCCATCCTCGACACCGACGACCAGATGCGCCTGCTCAAGCAGCTGATCCAGGCCGAAGGCATCGACGACAAGCGCTGGCCCGCCAAGCAACTGGCCGGGCTGATCGACCGCTGGAAGAACCGGGGCCTGACGCCCGCCGATCTCGATGCGGGCGAGAACGAGGCCTATGCCAACGGGCGCGGCGCGAAGATGTACGGCCTCTATCAGGACCGCCTGCGCACGATCAACGCCTGCGATTTCGGCGATCTCCTGCTCCACATGCTGACGATCTTCCGCCAGCATCGCGACGTGCTGGAAAGCTGGCAGGACCGCTTCCGCTACATCATGGTCGACGAATATCAGGACACCAACGCGGTCCAGTACCTGTGGCTGCGCCTGCTCGCGCAAGTCCACAAGAACATCTGCGTGGTGGGCGACGACGACCAGTCGATCTATTCGTGGCGCGGCGCCGAAGTCGCCAATATCCTGCGCTTTGAAAAGGATTTCCCCGGCGCGGCGGTGATCCGCCTCGAACAGAACTATCGCTCCACCCCGCACATTCTGGGCGCGGCCTCGGGCCTGATCGAGGAGAACGCCCAGCGTCTGGGCAAGCACTTGTGGACCGAGCGCGATGGCGGCGACAAAGTCCGCGTGATCGGCGTCTGGGATGGCCCCGAGGAAGCGCGCCGCGTGGGCGAGGAGATCGAGCGCCTCGAACGCGAGGGCTGCCCGCTCGACCGCGTGGCAATCCTCGTGCGCGCACAGTTCCAGACGCGCGAGTTCGAAGACCGCTTCATCCAGATCGGCCTGGCCTATCGCATCGTCGGCGGTTTCCGCTTCTACGAGCGCGCCGAAATCCGCGATGCGCTGGCCTATCTGCGCCTCGTCTCGCAGCCTTCGGATGATCTCGCCTTCGAGCGGATCTACAACACCCCCAAGCGCGGCCTTGGCGACAAGACGCTCGAAAAGCTCCACCGCTTTGCCCGCGCCCATCAGGTGCCCCTGCTGCGCGCGGCCTACGACATCGCCGATACCGACGAACTGCCCGCCCGCGCGCGCAACACGATTCTGGCACTGGTGCGCGATTTCCTGCGCTGGCGCGACCAGATCGCCACGCTCACCCCGTCTGAACTGGCCCGCACGATCCTCGACGAGAGCGGCTACACCGGCGCGCTTCAGGCCGAAAAGAGCGCCGAGGCCAATGCCCGCCTCGAAAACCTCTCCGAACTCGTCCGCGCGATGGAAGAGTACGAGACGCTGGGCGATTTCCTCGAACATGTCAGTCTGGTGATGGACAACGAGGCCGCCTCAAGCGAGGAAAAGGTCACGATCATGACCATCCACGCGGCCAAGGGCCTCGAATTCGATCAGGTCTTTCTGCCCGGCTGGGAAGAAGGGGTGTTCCCCTCGCAGCGCGCGCTCGACGAAGGGGGCCTCGCCAGCCTCGAAGAAGAGCGCCGCCTCGCCTATGTGGCGATCACCCGCGCGCGCCGCCGCTGCACGATCCTGCATGCCGCCAACCGCCGCATCTATGGCCAGTGGACGAGCGCGATCCCCTCGCGCTTCGTCGAGGAACTGCCGCAGGACCATGTCGAGAGCGAAACCACGCTCTCGGGCGGAGCCTCGATGTGGCGGGCCAGCTGGTCGGAAGCGAGCGACCCGTTTGCCGATGTCGCCCGCAACCACCCGGCCAAGGCGCAGAGCCGGGGCCCTGGCTGGCAACGCGCTGCCCAGCAGGCCTATGACGCCAAGCCGCGCCGCATGGCCGAAAACACCCGCAGCGCAGCCAGCTTCGCCAGCAAGCCCCGCGCCGACATCGCCATCGGCGCGCGCGTGTTCCACGACAAGTTCGGCTATGGCGTGGTTCAGGCCCAGGAAGGCAACAAGCTGGAAATCGCCTTCGAAACGGCGGGCGAGAAGCGCGTGCTCGACAGCTTCGTGAAGCCGGCCTGAAACAGGAAGAAAGAGGAAATGCAGGGACGATGGCCCCCGCATTTCCCCTTTTCTTTGTCCTTATGCCTTCAGTCGCTCGGCAATGCGCTCGTCGATCCGCGCTTCCAGCAGGGACAGCGGCATGGCGCCTTCCTTGAGCACGCCGTGGAACCACGCGAGGTCGAATTTGTCGCCCAGAGCCTTTTCGGCCTTCCGGCGATTGGCAACCCAGGCCGTATGGCCCATCTTGTAGCTGCATGCCTGACCGATCATCGTGCAATAGCGCTCGATCTCGCGCTGGCTGCGCGCCGGGGTGAAGCCGGTCTTCTCGACCATGTAGGCCGTCGCCTTCTCGCGGCTCCAGCGATAGTGGTGGATGCCGGTATCGACCACCAGACGCACCGCGCGGAACAGGAACGACTGAAGATAGCCCGCCCGTTCGATGCCCTGATAGCCGCCCAGTTCATCGCCCAGTTGTTCGGCATAGAGCGCCCAGCCCTCGCCATAGGCCGAGATGAAGTAGTCGCGCAGAATCCATGGCAGCTCTCCACCCCCTTGCGCGTACCCACCCTGAAGATGATGGCCGGGAATGCCCTCGTGGTAGGTCAGCGAGGGCAGCGAATATTTCGGCCAGTCGCCCACAGACTTGAGGTTGATCCAGTAGATCGCCGGGCGTGAACCGTCGAGCGAGGCCGAATTGTAATAGCCATTGGGCGCGCCGTCCTGAATTTCGGCAGGGACGGCCCGGATGGTCAGCGGATCGTTGGGAATATCGGCAAAGGCGCGCGGCAATTGCGTGCGCATGTGGGCCACGCTCTGGTTGAGCCCCGCGATCAGTTGCGCGCGGCCCTCCGCCGTATCGGGGTAAAGCTGCTCGGGCGCGTGATTGAGCGCGGAAAGACGCGCGCCGATGCTGCCGGTGGTGTGCCCGGCAGCCTTGAGCACAGTGTCGAGTTCAGCGCTGATCTGGGCGACCTGTTCGAGGCCGATCTTGTGGATGGCCTCGGGTGTCAGAGTCGTCGTGGTGGCGGCGCCCAGCGCAGCGGCATAGATCGCATCGCCCTGCTTGAGGCGCCAGATCCCGTCACCGGCCGGCGATTTGGCGCGCAACCGGCGATAGAGCGCCATCTGGCGATCGAGCGCGGGATAGACCTTGTCGTGCACGATAGAGACCGCGCGGCGCTGCCAGTCGCCCGCCAGCCCCTTTTCGGCCAGCCCCTTTTCGGTGGTGCGGCGGACCAGCGAGGTGACCAGTCCGTTGTGCTCAGGCGCGACATTGCGCAGCTTGGCCATCTGGCCCAGCGCCAGCGTGATCGCCCAGGCGGGGGGAATGCGCCCCATCCCGGCCTGACGCGCGCCTTCGGCGGTCTGGTCGTCGAGCACGATGGCGAAGGCCGCCAGACGGGCCAGATAGGCCTCGGCATCCTCGGCCACGAGGATCGGGTGCTGGTTGTCGAGGAAATCGGGGATCGTGAAATAGGCGCCGCGCTGCTGATCGATCACGAACGGCATCTGCGGATCGTCAATATCGAAGCGCGCACCCGCCAGTTCTTCGCCGAACCGATGCAGTACAATCGCGCGGTTACGCCGGTTCTGTGCATTCAGGCCCGCCGGATCGACGGCCGAAACGGCCGCCTGGGCATCGCGATAGAACGCCAGAGAGGCTTCATTCGCGCCGCGTCCTTCACCATCGAGGCGACTGCGCAGCACCGCCCGCGCACCGGTATCAAGCCCGAGCGTCGTTGCCCGCTGCGGTTCAATGAGGAGACTGGCAAAGAAAATGCGGTCGAGCAGCGCCCCGAAAGCCGCGTCTCCGCCCGCCTGCGCCCCGGCCTGCGCGCCTACTTGGGCAAAGGCCTGTCCGGGCAGGCCCGAAAGCCATGCCGCAGCCATTGCGCCGCCCGCCAACCCGAGGAAATCGCGACGCTCCAAACCCTGCCCCAAGCCATGTATTGCCAAAGACTTGCTCCCTTTTCCGGTCCCTTGAACGAACGCCCCGTTCGTTTCAGATGCGACGGACTGCCATGCTCTCCCGCGCCGCACAATGCAGAAAGCCGATTTCGTCACATAATGGCATCACAATCAATCTTGCCAGCAGAAAAAGAAGGAAATTCAAGTTACGCCCAGAATTGATCAAGAAAGCTTGCCATTCTGGATATATCGCACCTATATTCGATAAATAATAGCAGCGCGCCAGACAGGCTTCATCACATGATCAATCGCATTCGGGAAATCCGCCGACAGAAAGGGCTGACGCTGGCCGACGTTGCTGCGCGCTGCCAGCCGCCGACAACGGCACAGACCATTGGGCGCCTCGAAACCGGCACGCGCTCGCTCTCGCTCAAGTGGATGAACCGGATCGGCGCGGCCCTGGCCATCGACCCCGAACTGCTGGTTCGCGCCGCCGACGATACCCAGGCCGAAGTCATTGCCCGGCTCACCCCGGCGGGAACCGAGCCGATCGCCACCCCGGTTCCGGCCCCCCTGCCCGACGCGCTCTATGGCCACGAAGGCCTTGTCGCGCTCAGTGTCGAGGCCAGCGCCGGAGACTGGCGCGCGGGCGACCAGATCTGGCTGCGACGCTTCGATGGCGAGGAAATCGGCCGCGCCCTCAATCGCGATGTGCTGGCCCCGCGCCCCGGTGGCCGCTTTGCCTTTGGCCGCATGATCGACCACCGCGAGGGGCGCCTCGCGCTGCTGCCGCCCGGCCCCGGCCAGCGCCAGTTGGTGATCGACCGTCCGGCCTGGGTGGCCGTGGCCGAAGTCCTGATCCGCACGCTCTGAACATCGGGCTGATCATCGGGCTCAGGATCAGGCACGAACCGGTCTTCGCGCTCTCGCCTTGGGCCCCCGCAGGCGCTATCCCCCGGTCATGACCCCGGACAAGACATTGCGCCTGCTCAGCCTGTCCACGCTCTATCCGGCCTCGGTACGGCCGGGTTTCGGGCGTTTCGTGGCCCGCCAGATGGAAGCTCTGGCCGCGCGCCCGGATTGGGACGTGACGGTGATCAACCCGATCGGCCTGCCCCCGCTGCCCCGGCGCCTGCTGCCCGCAGGCTATGCCCCGCTTCACGCCATTCCCCCGATGGAAACACGCAGCGGGGTGCCGGTGTACCATCCCCGCTTCACGCTGCTGCCGGGCCTGTCCGGGCGGTTCAACCCTGCGCTGATCGCACAAAGCGTCCTGCCGCTGGCCCGCCGGCTCCACGCAGAAACCCCCTTCGACATCGTCGACGCGCAGTTCTTCTATCCCGATGGCCCCGCCGCCGCACGGATCGCACGGGCGCTGGGCCTGCCGCTGGCGATCAAGGCACGCGGATCGGACATTCACTACTGGGGCCAGCGCCCTGCCGCCCTTTCCCAAATGCAGCACGCCGCGCGCGAGGCCGGAGCCCTGCTCGCCGTATCGCAGGCGCTGGCCGACGACATGGCCGATCTGGGCCTGCCGGGCGAACGCATCACCGTCCATTATACCGGCCTTGACCACGGGCGCTTCCATCCGCGCCCGCGCGCAGCCGCGCGCGCCATTCTGGCCGAACGCTTCCAGCTTCCGGGCGAAGGGCCGCTGGTGGCCTGCGTGGGCGCGCTGATCGGCATCAAGGGACAGGCCCTCGCCATCCGCGCGCTGGCCGAACCGGGAATGGAGCGTGTGCGCCTCGCGCTGGCCGGAACCGGACCCGACGAGGCCACGCTCCGGGCGCTCGCCCGCGAGCTCGATGTCGCCCATCGCGTCCATTTCCTTGGCGCGCTGGGGCACGATTTCGTGCCCGTGCTGATGGCCGGGGCCAGCGCCATGGTGCTGCCTTCCGAGCGCGAGGGGCTGGCCAATGTCTGGATCGAGGCGCTCGCCTGCGGCACCCCGCTGGTGATCCCCGACATCGGCGGCGCGCGCGAGGTGGTCACCAGTTCGACCGCCGGGCTCCTGGCCGCGCGCGAACCGGCCGCGATCGCCCGCGCGCTGGCCGCGCTGATCGCCCAGCCCAGCGCACCCGACGCCGTGGCGGCCTGCGCCGCACGGTTCAGCTGGGAAGCCAATGCCGCGGCCATGGCGGGCCTCTATCGCAAGGTCGTCGAGACCGCGAAAGGGACGTGAGCCCCCGCCATCGGGCTCACAAACGGAAAAACGCCCCGCCGGACTGGTCCGGCGGGGCGTTTTTCATGTCACGAACGACGCGAAGGGGGTCAGGCGCCTTCGCGGGCCAGACGCTCCTGCTTGTCGAGCGCGCTTTCCGAAGGAACGAAGCTCTTGGGGTTGACCTTGAGCCAGATCAGGATGGGCGCGGCCATGTAAATCGAGCTGTAAGTCCCCACGAAGATGCCCAGCGTGATCGCGGCGGTAAAGCCGAAGATCACCTCGGGCCCGAAGATCAGCAGCGCGACGAGCGTGATCAGCATCGAGAGCGAGGTCACGATCGTGCGTGCGAGCGTCTCGTTGACCGACAGGTCGAGCAGTTCGGGCAGCGGCATCTTGCGGAACTTCTTCAGGTTCTCGCGGATGCGGTCGTAGACGACGATGGTGTCGTTGAGCGAATAACCGATCAGCGTGAGCAGGGCTGCCACGATGTTGAGGTCGAACTCCATCTGGGTGAGCGCGAACATCCCCAGCGTGAGCGTGACGTCGTGGACGAGGCTGAACAGCGCGCCGATGCCGAACTGCCATTCGAAGCGGATCCAGATGTAGGCCGCCACGGCCAGCGCCGCCAGCCCCAGCGCCTTGAACGCATCCCAGCCCAGCTCCTTGGAGACCTTGCCCGAGACCGAGTCCACCCCGTCGATGCGCGCATCGGCATGGTGCGACTTGATGTCGGCGGTGATCGTCCGGGCCATCTTGTCCGACTGGGCCGCATCATGCTCGGCCCCTTCGGGCAGCTTCATGCGGATCGAGATCTCGTTGGGCTTGCCATAGCGCTGGATGATCGGTTCGCCATAGCCCAGCTTGGCCACTTCGTCGCGCAAGTCGGCCACGGGGGCCTCGGCGCTGCGCTCGAAGGTCACGCGGATCATCTGGCCACCGACGAAATCGACGCCCAGATTGAGCCCGCGCGTGAACACCAGCGTCAGCGAGGCGGCCATCAGCGCGAGGCTGAACAGGTAGAACGGCAACCGCCACTTGAGGAAGTGGATGTTGGTGTTGTCGGGAACGAGCTTCAAGAGTTTCATGTGTCCGCGCTCCCTTACAGGCTCAGGTCGGCCGGGCGCGCGCGGCGCAGCCACTGGGCCACCCACATGCGGGTCAGCCAGACGGCGGTATAGACCGAGGTGACGATGCCGATCATCAGCACGACGGCAAAGCCCTTGACCGGGCCACTGCCGAACGCGGCCATCAGCACGGCGGCGATCACGTTGGTGACGTTGGCGTCGAAGATGGCGCGGCTGGCTTCCTTGTAGCCGTTTTCAACCGCAGCCACCACGCGGCGCCCGCGATGGCGCTCCTCGCGGATGCGCTCGTTGATCAGCACGTTGGCATCGACCGCCGCACCGATGGTGAGCACGAAGCCGGCGATGCCCGGCAGCGTCAGCGTCGCCCCCATCGTGGCCATCACGCCCAGGATCATCAGCATGTTCACCACCAGCGCCGCGCAGGCATAGAGCCCGAAGCGGCCATAGGTGGCAACGATGAAGACCACGAGCGCGAGCGTGCCCACGACCATCGCGATCACGCCCTTGCGGATCGAATCGGCGCCAAGGTCGGGCCCGACGGTGCGTTCCTCGACGACCTTGAGGTCGACCGGCAGCGCGCCCGAACGCAGCGAGATCGCCAGCTGGCTGGCACTGTCGGTGGTGAAGTGGCCCGAGATGACCGCGCTGCCCCCGATGATCGGGGTGTTGATGACCGGGGCCGAGATGACCTTGCCATCGAGGATGATGGCAAAGCGCTTGCCCACGTTCTGGGTGGTCAGCTTGGCGAACTTGGCGCCGCCCTCGGTGTTGAAGGCGATGTTGACGACCGGTTCGTTGGTCTGGGGATCGTTGGTGGCCTGGGCGTTGGTCAGTTCGTCGCCGCGAATGCCGCCCAGACGCTTGACCGCGATCGGCGCGCCCGCTGCCGCTTCGGCATAGGGCAGGACCTGGCTGCCCACCGGCGCCACGCCACGGGCAAGGTCTGACGGCAGGGCCGTGTCGTCGACCATCTTGAATTCGAGCTTGGCGGTCTGGCCGAGCAGCGCCTTGAGCGCCTGCGGGTCCTGAAGACCGGGCACCTGCACGACGATGCGGGTGGCGCCCTGACGCAGGATGGTCGGCTCCTTGGTGCCCAGCCCGTCGATGCGCTTGCGCACGACCTCGACGGCGGTATCCATCGCCTGGCTCACCGCCTGGTCGATGCCTTCCTGAGTCGGGGTCAGCACGAAGCGGTTGCCGTCGACGACCTCGATGTTCCAGTCGCGCTGGCCGGTCAGCCCCGCGCCCGAGGTGAGCGGCAGGATCGCCTCGCGCACGGCATCGACCTTGGAGGCATCGTTGACCAGGAAGGTCAGGCTGCCATCGCGGTTGGAAATGTCGCTGATGCGGATCGAGGCATCGGCCTGCCGCAGCTTGTTGCGAACCGATTCGTCCATGCCGTCCAGCCGCTGCTGGCGCACTTGCGAGGGATCGGCCTCAAGCTGGATGTGGCTGCCACCGGCAAGGTCGAGCCCCAGGTTGATTTTGGGCGAAGGCAGCGCGGAAGGCCAGGCAAGGCCTGAAACCGAGAACAGCGAAGGGAGCGAGGCGAGCGAGACGAGGATCGTCACCGCCCACAACGTCAGCACCTTCCAGCGCGGGAAATCGAGCATGATCGGGCTTTCCGATTACGGGAGAGGCTTGATAGGGAAACTGGCCGGAACGAGCCGGAACGATCAGTCGTTGGCGGCTGCCGAACCCTGCGGCACGACATCGCCCAGCGTCGAGCGAACGGCCTTCACGCGCACGCCCGGCGCCAGTTCGAGATCGACATAGTGATCGTCGAGGCGCACGATCTTGGCCACGATGCCACCGGCGGTCACCACCTGATCGCCCTTCTGGAGGCCGGACAGGCGCTGCTGGTGTTCCTTCTGGCGCTTCATCTGCGGGCGCAGGATCAGGAAATAGAAAATAACGGCCATGGCCACCAGCGGCAGGAACTGGAGGTAGGCGGGCGGCGAGGCCGCACTGGCGGCGGCAGCGGAAAGAAGGCTGATCATGACAGGACCGTTCGTGGGAGCAGTGGCCGGCCTTTGCAAGCCCCAGACCCGGCATTCGCCGGGCCAGCCACCGATTGTTGCAATTGGGCCGGGCTGCTAGCAGTTTGGGCCGGACAAGGCAATCAGAGCCCGGAAAACGGCCTTCTTGGGCCAGTTTTCGACCATACAATCCACAGGCAAATGCCCGGAAACGGAAAAAGATGCGCAACGGGGGGCTTGCCATCGCCAGACGACCCGCCTAGAGCGCCCCTCACCGGTCGGGACGTAGCGCAGCCTGGTAGCGCATCACACTGGGGGTGTGGGGGTCGGAGGTTCGAATCCTCTCGTCCCGACCAATGGTACCAATACCCATGGGGTATTCAAAAGGGCAGCCTTCGCTGCCCTTTTTTGCGTCTGGCGATCCTTTTGCATCTGGCGAAAGCGCCGCCGCGAAGCACCTTCCCGCCCGCAGACGGGAAGGTGCGCCCTTTTCGATCAGTCGAGCAGGCGGTGGACTTCGGACATGAAGTCCCTGGCCGCATATTCCACGTCCTGCACGCTCGCCCCCGCCTTGTAGAGCGCCGAGCCGAGCCCGGCCCCCGCCGCCCCGGCGGCCATCCAGTCGCCCAGGGTTTGCGGCGTCACCCCGCCCACGGCGAACACCGGAATGTTGCGGGGGATCACCGCAAGCTGGCCCTTGAGCACGGCGGGGCTCGCCGCTTCGGCCGGGAACAGCTTGAGGCCATGGGCCCCGGCCTCAAGGGCGGCAAACGCCTCGGTCGGAGTGGCATAGCCGGGCAGCGAGACCAGCCCGAGCTGCGCCGTGTGGGCAATGACCGCCGGATTGACATTGGGCGAGACGATCAGCCCGCCGCCTGCGTCGCGCACCGCCTCGACCTCGGCGACGCTCAGCACCGTGCCAGCCCCCACCAGCACCGTATCGCCATACCGGCGGGCGATCTTGCCGATGGAGACCAGCGGATCGGGCGAATTGAGCGGAACCTCGATCATCGAGAACCCGGTCTGGACCAGCACGTCGGCGACACCCTCGATCTCGTCGGGCGTCACCCCGCGAAGGATCGCCACCAGCGGGCAATGATGCATGGCCCGCGACAGGCGGTCGACGGCGGGATGATGAAGAGGGGGGAGGTCAGCAGTCACGAGCAAGGCTCCATATCTGAGTCCGTATCTGGACAATGCCTGCCACAAAAGCGGCATGACTATCAATGAGATGAGAACGACCACCGCATTGGGCGATGGCCGCCGTGTAAAGCGCGCCCAAAACGGGGTCGGCCAGCAGATGGACCTCGCGGCCCGCGCCCACCCCGGCCCCGCGCACATCGCTGCCGATCAGCAGGCCCGAGGCATAGGCGGCGCTGTCCCCGACCGCGCGCAGGCCCAGCAGCGCACTTGCCCGCACGCCGAACAGCGCCTTGAGCAAGGCCCCGTCGGCACTGGCATCGACCCCGGCACGAAAAGCCGGGCCATCGGCCACCGGCCCGTTCAAAAATTCGGCCAGAAGGCTGTGTCCGCGCAGGAGCGCGAACATCTCGCCGGTCATGCTGGTAAAGAAGCTGGCGACCGCGCCGCCCTCCATCCGGGCCCACTTGCAATGGGTGCCCGGCTGGCACAGCAGCGCGTCCGGCGGCGCGAGGCCCGCCGCGACCGCGCCCAGAAGCTGGACTTCCTCGCCGCGCATCACATCGCCGCGCGGATCGGACAGACCCGGCACGATCCATGTGCGCGCATCGATGGCATGGAGCGCGCCCGCCACCTGCCCGCCGCTGGCCGGGCAGGACAGATAGGGCACCAGCGCCCAGCCCCGCTGCGAGCCGACCATCCCGGCGGCCACCAGCGGCCAATCGCCCAGCCGCGCGCGGATCGCGGCCACTTCGGCGGCAAAGGCCTCTGGTCCCCCGCCCTGCTGGCCGACAGCCAGTACCCCGCGGTCGTCGCGGAAGGTCTCGATGACGGTGCCCGCGCCATCGAGCAGATAGCAGCGGCGATTGGTCGTGCCCCAATCCACGGCAATGAAACGGTCGTCCATGTTCAGATCACCACCTTGAAGAAAACAGGGCCACGCGACGCGGCAGAAAGCATCTGCCCGTGCCAGGGCCCAAACCGGAGCATGTTTCGACTTGCCACGCCCCTCCGATGTCTATTTATATTATTAAAACACTTCACTCGCGCAAAGGACCGACCATGACCACCCAGCCCCTCGAAGCGCGCGATGCCCTGGGGCGCAACCTGACATACGGCCTGCTCGACCGGCTCGGGTTGCTGATCGTGGGCGGCGCCTACGACGAGCAGCGTTTTCCGACCGAGGCCGAACTGTCCGAAGCGCACGGGGTCAGCCGCTCGGTCACGCGCGAGGCGGTCAAGATGCTGACCGCCAAGGGCTTGGTCAGCGCCCGCCCGCGCCAGGGCACGATCATCCAGCCCGACAGCCAGTGGAACCTGTTCGATCCCGACGTGCTGCGCTGGATGTTCGAACGGCGCTTCTCGATCGACCTGCTCACCCATTTCGGGCAGTTGCGCGTGGCGATCGAACCGGCTGCCGCCGCACTGGCCGCGCGCGAGGCAACCGAAGAGGGCATGGCCACGATCCGCGCCGGGTTCGCCCGGATGGAAGCCGCCGATGCCGGGCACGACGACGTACTGGAGGCCGATGTCGCGTTTCATGTCGCCATCCTCAAGGCTTCGGGCAATCCGTTCTTCGGCCAGTTCCGCGATGTGGTCTCCACCGCGCTCAAGACCTCGATCCGCTACACCAACCGCATCAGCGGACGCAGCGCCGATCTGGGCGCGCACGAATCGGTGATGAACGCGATCCTCGCACGCGACGGGCAGACCGCCCAGACCCGCATGCGCGTGATCATCGAGGAAGCCCTCGAAGCCATCCGCCGCAACGAGGAAGCGCTGGGCTGAGCACCCTTGATGGCCGTTCCGACCCAGCCTGCTCCGGTCCTGCCTGCTCCGGTCCTTCCCGTTCCGGTTCTTCACGCCCCGCCCCCTCTGCTTGACCTCTCTAACCATATATATATGATAAATGTAAAGGGGCCCAAGCTGGCTCCGGCAGAGGAGCTTGAAATGTCACATGATCCGATCCGGCAGGGCGCCCCGTGGACGGCGAACCGCCGCGCCGCGCTGGCCATGGGCCTGACCACGGCGGGCCTCGCGGCCACCCATCCGGCGCTGGCGGCCACGGCCGCGCGCGGCGGCGGGAAAGAAGGGAAGAACGCGGGCCCGGATGCAGGCGCCTCGCCCCGCCGCCGCGTGCGCCTTGCCGAAGGCTGGCGCTTTCACCTTGGCCACGCCGCCGACATGGCCAAGGACTTCGACTATGGCCAGTGGCAGCGGACATATGCCAAGCCCGGCCTCGACGGATCGCCCGCCACGCTCGCCACGTTCGACGACCGCGACTGGACGCCGGTGCGCGTGCCACACGACTGGGCGGTCGAACTGCCCTATGCCGCCCCCATCGGGCCCGTGCCCAAGGATGAGGAAGATTCCGCCGCAGCCCACGGCTTTCGGGCGATTGGCCGCGACTATCCCGAAAACAGCGTGGGCTGGTATCGCCTCGCCCTGCCGATCTCCGAAGCGGGGATCAGCAAGGCCGACAAGGGCCGCGCGGTCTGGCTCGAATTCGACGGGGTGTTCCGCAACTGCAAGGTCTTCGTCAACGGCTACGAAGCGGGGGGCAGTGCCTCGGGCTATGCGCCGTTCCGTGTGGACATCACCGACTTCCTCGACACCGATGGCGGGCCCAACCAGCTTGCCCTGCGCGTCGACGCCAGCCTTGGCGAAGGCTGGTTCTATGAAGGCGCCGGCATCTATCGCCATGTCGATCTGGTAAGCGCGGCCCCGCTCCATGTTCCGCAATGGGGGACATGGGTGCGCAGCACGCCCGATGCCACGGGCGCCAGCCTCGCCATCGAAACCCGCTTCGCCAATATCGGCGAACAGGCCGCCACAGGCGCGGTGCGCCATCGCGTGATCGCCCCGGACGGCAGCATCGCAGCCCAAACCGGGCCGCGCCCCCTTGCGCTCGCCGCGCTGGGCGAGGCCAGCCAGGACGAAAGCCTGAGGGTCACCGCCCCGCATCTGTGGTCCCCCAAAACCCCGGTGCTCTACACCCTCGAAACCGAAGTGCTGGTCGAGGGCCAGGTGGTCGACCGCGTGGCGACGCGCTTTGGCATCCGCACCCTGACTTTTGACGGCCATCGCGGCTTTTTCGTCAATGGCGAGCCGGTCAAGTTGCTCGGCGTGTGCAACCATCAGGACCACGCCGGGGTGGGCACGGCCATTCCCGATGCGCTCCACGCCTGGCGCGTGGCACAGACGCAGTCGATGGGCGCCAACGCCTGGCGCAGCGCGCACAATCCCGTCTCGCAGGCCCTGCTCGACATCGCCGACGCCACGGGCCTGATGATGATCGCCGAAAACCGCCTCAACACCACCAACCCCGAGGCCTTTGACGAGCTCGACCGCCTGATCCGCTCCTCGCGCAACCATCCCTCGATCATCCTGTGGTCGGTCGGCAACGAGGAAGGCCATCAGGCCAGCGAGCGCGGGCGGCACATTTCGACCCGGCTCGTGGCGCGTTGCAAAGAACTCGACCCCACCCGCCTGACCACGCAGGCCATGGACCGGGGCTGGAACGAACCGGTCAACGCGGGCGATGCCGTCGATGTGGTCGGCTTCAACTACCACTCCGAAAAGATCGCCGACTGGCACACCCGCCACCCCGGCAAGCCCGTCATCGGCACCGAGACCGGCAGCACCGTCTATACCCGCGGGGCCTACGTCAACGATGCGTCCGCCCACGTCGTGCGCGCCTACGATACCGAATATCCGCGCTGGGCCAGCACGGCCGAGGCTTGGTGGAGCATCGTGGCCAGGGATCCCTCGATCGCGGGCGGCTTCATCTGGACCGGGTTCGACTATCGCGGCGAGCCCACGCCCTATCCGACCCTCCCGAGCGTTTCGAGCTATTTCGGGGCGATGGATCTGTGCGGCTTTCCCAAGGACAATTACTTCTACTACCGCGCATGGTGGCGCCGGAACGAGCCGCTGGTCCACCTGCTGCCCCACTGGAACTGGGAAGGAGGAGAAGGCAAGCCGGTCGAAGTCTGGGTCCATGGCAATTGCGGCGAGGTCGAACTGCTGCTCAATGGCCGCTCGCTCGGGCGCAAGGCCATGGCTGAAAACGGCCATCTGGTCTGGCAGGTGCCCTATGCCCCCGGCACGCTGGAAGCGCGCGGGTTCAACGCGGGCAAGCTTGCCGCGCAGGACCGCCGCGTGACCGCCGGAAAGCCCGCCGCGCTGCGCCTCGTGGCCGACCGCAAGCGCCTGTCCGCCGATGGAGCCGACACCGCGCCGGTTCGCGTCGAAGTCCTCGACGCGCATGGCATCGTGGTGCCCACCGCCGATACGCCGATCAGCTTCGCGCTGGCAGGCCCGGCCCGCCTGATCGGCCTTGGCAACGGCAATCCGACCTCGACCGAGCCGGACAAGGGCACGCAGCGCCGCGCCTTCAACGGTCTGGCCCAGGCGCTGGTCCAGAGCGCGGGAACACCGGGCGCCAGCCGCCTGACCGCCAGCGCGCCGGGCCTCACATCCGCCAGCCTCGACCTTTTCTTCCACGCCTGACCGGACTTCCTCTATGCGCCTCCCCCTCCCTGCCCGCGGGCTGCTGCCTTGCGCCCTGATGCTTTCCGCCAGCGCTCCGGCGCTGGCCGCCGCTCCTCCCCTCTATCTGGGTGCCGACCTCTCGTTCACCAACGAGATGGAGGCTTGCGGCGCGAAGTTCCTCGACCATGGCAAGCCCGCCGATCCGTTCGTCGTGCTCAAGCAGCATGGCGGAAACCTGATGCGCGTGCGGCTGTGGAACGATCCGAGCTGGACGCGCTACAGCACCTATGACGACGTGCTGCGCACGATCACCCGCGCCCATGCCGCCGGGCTTCAGGTGCTGCTCGACTTTCACTATGCCGACGACTGGGTCGATGGCGAGAAGCAGACCCCGCCCGCCGCCTGGGCCTTGATGGACACCGCAGGCCAGGCCAGGGCCCTTCACGACTATACCCGCAGCGTGCTCGACAAGCTGGCCGCCGCAGGCCAGCTTCCCGAAGTGGTTCAGGTCGGCAACGAGACCAACCCGGCGCTGCTGGGTGGCGCCAAGGGCCAGCCGATCGACTGGGCGCGCAATGCAACGCTCCTCAACGCCGGGATTTCCGCCGTGCGCGAGGCGAGCAAGGCCCATGACAAGCCGATTTCGGTCATGCTGCACATCGCCCAGCCCGAAAACGTGATCCCCTGGTTCGACGATGCGACGGCGGCCGGCGTGCTCGATTACGACGTGATCGGGATCAGCTATTATTCGAAGTGGTCACGCTACGATCTTGCCGGGCTGGGCAAGGTGATCGACACCGCCCACCGCCGCTATGGCGCGCAAGTCTGGGTGGTGGAAACCGCCTATGCCTTCACCGACGACCATGCCGACGACAGCACCAACCTGCTCGGCTCGGACAGTGCGCTGCCCGGCTATCCGGTGAGCCCAAAAGGCCAGCTCAAATTCCTCGAAGACCTGACGCAGACCGTGGTCGACAATGGCGGCAACGGGGTCGTCTACTGGGCGCCCGACTGGGTCTCGACGAAGTGCGAGACACGCTGGGGCACCGGATCGAGCTGGGAAAACGCCGCCCTGTTCGACGAGGCCCACCACAATGCACTGCCCGCCTTCGACTGGCTGGGCAAGGCTTATACCCCCAGGGCAAAATAGGCCGGAAGATCGCGGGTCCGGCACCGGATCGGGCCCCCTGCACTGCCCTCGCCGCCCCCATCACCGCCAAAAAAAGAAGGGCGCCGCATCGCTGCGGCGCCCTTTAAGGTTCCCGGACCGGGTGGCTCCTCAATATTTGAACGTCACGTCGGCCAGATAGCTGCGGCCATACTTTTCATAGCGGGCGATCTGGTTGGAATCGTTGTTCCAGTAGAACCGCGCGACCTGATTGGTCAGGTTGTTGGCCTGAAGACGGATCGAGATGCGCTTGTTGATCGTGTAGCCCACGCTCGCGCCCAGCGTCGTCTCGCTTTCCAGACGGGTGAGCTTGGACGCATCCCAGCCATAGATCACCGTGAACGGACTGTGATGCTTGAGCGCAAGACGCGCGTCGATGCCATGGTCGGAATACCAGAGATCGACCTCGCCGGTGAAATCAGCCAGCCCCACCGCCGGGAACGGATTGGTCGCGGGCGAAAGCTCCTTGAGGTTCGACTTCACGAAGGCCGCATTGGCATAGATGCCGAACTTGTCGAGGCCGGGGATGAAGTAGAACGGCGTCTGCACCGTGGTTTCGAGGCCCGCGATATAGCCGCCCTTGCCGTTGGCGGGGCCGGTGATCACGTAGCTGTCGCCGTTGATGACCCGCTCGGTCTGGGCATAGCCGATATTGGTGCCCACGTCCTTGTAGTAGCCGGCAACCGCGATCATCGAATCCTTGTGGAAGTACCACTCGGCCGAAATGTCGCCCTGGGTCGCCATGAACGGCTTGAGATAGGGGTTGCCCGCCGTGCCGGTCAGTTGCGGGGGATAGACCGACAGGTTCTGGCTCGCGCGCAATTCGTCGAGCGGCGGACGCGAGATCACCCGCGCGGCAGCCAGACGCAGCTTGAGCGTATCGGTCAGCTCGAAGTTGAGGTTGATGCTGGGCAGCGCGCGGAAATAGTGGTTGGTGCCCTGAACCGGGAACGTGGTGGTGACATTGGCGCCCGCGCCGCCATTGGCCGCAGGATCCCAGCGGACGCTCGACCCGGCCGAATAGCTGTGCGTCACCACGTCGATGAAGCGCACGCCCAGATTGCCCGAGAAACCCCGGCCCGAGAGGTCGGCCTTGATATAGCCTTCCATGTCGTCCTCGCGCACGCGCCAGCCGCGCGTGGGATCGTTGAGGCCGGGGGTGACCGTCACCGACTGGGCGGCAATCGTGTCATACTTGCCCCAGACCATCGTCGGCACGGTGAAATCATGCACGTTGAAGGCAGTCAGGTCGGCCTGATTGAGCAGGACATTGCCGCCATTGTTGGTGGCAACCGTGCCGGTCGCGGCGGTGAAGCTCTTGACGCGGTTGGAATAGCGCAGGCCCACGCCGATCCCGCTGAGCCACCCGGCATTGACCACCCGGTGCACGTCGAGCTGGCCCGCCCCGAGATCGTCGGCCAGCCGCTGCGGACCATCGTAAAGGCCCGGATAGTAGCTCTGCACGGTCTGCGCGGCGGTGTTGCTGAAATCGGCGCCGCTGACCGCGATCGAGGGCACCGCCCCTGCGCCGGTCGCGAACGTGGTGGTCGAAGGATAGAATTCGCTCGCCACCGAAGCATAGGCATTGTTGCGGCGCGCACTCGAATAGGCGATGTCCGCCTTCATCGACCAGGTGCCGTCGTCATATTTCGTGTTGAGGCCCGAGACAAACAGCGTCTTGTCCTCGACATACTTGCCAAAGACATTGGTGAGCGAGGAAAAGTTGTTGAGGCTCGCCCCGGTCACGGTGTGGCCCGCAAGGGTATAGGACCCCGGCTGGTAGATGTCGCCCGGCGCGCCGAACTGCCCGTTCCAGTCGCCCCAGCCATTGCTGCGGCCATACCACTGCTGGACCTGGTTCTCGTCGATCTTGATCTTGGAATAGAGCCCGTCGAGCGTCACGTCCCAGTTGGTGCCCGGCTTCCATTGCAGCGCGCCGCTGGTGCTCCAGCGGGTCTCGGCCAGGCCCTTGACTTCGGCCTGTGCGCCCCACGGGGTGTTGATCCTGTTGCCCTGCGCGTCGGTCGGCGGGGAACCGGTGTCGATGGTGTTGTAGCCCCAGCCCTGGAAGCTTTCGAAGCCGTTCTTCTGGCGCTGGAACGTGCCGCTCACCACCACGCCGAGATTGTCGGTGATCTTGCCGACATATTGCGCGCTGGCACGGGCGCCCAGACCCGAATAGCCCGGAATGTCGCGCCCGCCGTCGTTGTAGAGCGCGCCGCCGCGCACGATGAACGAAGGCCCGTGATATTCGAGCGGCTTGATCGTCTGGATGTCGATCGTGGCGGCCACGCCGCCCGCGATGAAGTCGGCGCTCTGGGCCTTGTAGACGGTGACCCCGGAAACGATTTCGGACGGGTAGATTTCCCAGCGGACATTGCGATCAGGCTCCGAGGAGGCCACCTCGCGCCCGTTGATGAGGCCGAGCACGAGGCGCGGCCCCAGACCGCGCACGGCGGCCTGGCTGGCATTGCCACGGTCGCGCGTGGCGGTCACGCCGGGCAGGCGCGCGAGTTCGTCGGCAATGGTCACATCGGGCAGCGCGCCGATGTCCTTGGAACTGATCGTCTCGGCGACGACGGCGGTGTTGCGCTTGGCATTGATCGCATCGCGCAGCGAAGCGCGCAGGCCGGTCACGATAATCGCCGGTTCGCTGACCTGCGAATCGGGCAGCCCTGCAACGTCCTGCGAGGCTTGCGGCGTAACGCCCTGCGCAAGGGCGCCTTGCGCGCCTGCGGCCAGTGCCAAGACACTCGAAACGCACGAAACACGCACGGCACATCGAACTGCGGAATACATTTTGAGCCCCTCCCGGACGCTGTGAAATCTTATTTATCGGATAAATAGTATTCACATGCGAGCCGTGTCAAGCGGGCGCGCCATTTGTCTGTGTAATGCCTGTCGGCTGTGATCGGCCAGCCACATGGAGATGCCTCGTTCAAGGCCCCAATCCGCCTTGACCGCCCCTTCCTGTCCCGCGACACCACCCCTCGATGCCCATCCCCGCTTCCCCCTCCCGCCCCTCTGCGTCCACCCCGTCGATGACGCGGACGATCTGGGCGCTGGCCCTGCCTGCCATGGCCACCAATCTGGCCACGGCGCTGTTCGGGCTGGCCGACACCTGGGCCATCGGCCAGCTGGGCGATTCTGCTGCGCAAGGGGCGGTCGATCTGGGCGCGCGGGCGCTGATTTCGGCGCTGACGGTGTTCAACTTCCTGCGCACGGCAACCGTCGCGCTGACCGCGCGCGCCGTGGGCGCCGATGCGCAAGGCCCCGATGCCCAGTTCCCCGATGCACAGACCGCCGATGCACAGACCGCCGCCGCGCTCTGGCGCGCGCTGATCGTGGCCGGGGCCATCGGCGCCGCGCTGCTCGCGCTCGTGCCCTGGGCCGCGCCGCGCGCGCCGGTCTGGCTGGGCGCGGGCGGGCGCGTGGCCGATCTGGCCGGGCACTATATCGGCTTGCGCGGACTGGCCATACCCGCCGCGCTGGCCAACATGGCGCTGACCGGCTGGCTGATCGGCCAGCGCCATGTGCGCGCGGTGCTGGGCGCGGAAGTGGCGGCCAATGTGCTGCACATCGCGCTCGACCTCCTGCTCGTGCTGGGGTTCGGCATGGGGGTGAGCGGGGTGGCGCTGGCCTCGGTCCTCTCGGAACTGGCGCGGCTGCTGGCGCTGGCGCTGATCGCGCGGCGGGTCTGGCACACGCTGGGCCCGGCGCGCATGCCCATCTGGGCCCCGGCCATCCGCGATGCGCGCGCCTTTCGCGCGCTGGCGGCGATGAACGGCGACCTGATGATGCGCACGCTGCTGCTGATCGTCACCATGCTCGCCTTCACCCGCCAGAGCGCACAGGGCGGCGTGGCGGTGCTGGCCGCCAACGGCATCCTGATGCAATGGTTTCTGGCCGCCGCGATGCTGCTCGACGGGCTGGAAACCGCCGCCCAGGTGCTCTGCGCGCAGGCGCAAGGGGCGGGCGACGGAGCGGGCCTGCGCCGCGCGCTGCGCCACACGCTGGGCTGGGGGCTGGTGCTCGGGCTGGCCCTGGGCGCCCTTCAGGGGCTCGCCGGAGCCCGCCTGATCGCCGCGTTCACGCTCGATCCGGCGGTGCGCGCGGCAGCCGGGGCCGCGCTGCCCTGGGCCATGGCCCTGCCGCTGATCGGTGCGTCCTCGTTCGTGCTCGACGGGGTCTTCGTGGGCGCGGGGTGGACGCGCGGGCTGCTGGTCACGATGGCGGCGGCGGCGCTCATGTTCCAGGGCGCGCTGATGCTGGCCGCGCCGCTGGGCAACCACGGGCTGTGGCTGGCCTATGCCCTGTTCCTGGCTGCACGCGCCGGGGCGCAAGGGCTCTGGCTGGCCCGACAGGCCCGCCAGCCCGCCCGCCATGCCGCCCGCGCTGGTTAGTTTTGCGCTAACCTTTGATCGCTACCCTGCTGCCATCATGCCTGCCCTGCCGCCCATTTTGCGCCGCCGTCCGGCCATCACGCTCCTGCTGGCCACCTCCCTGCTCGCGCTGGGCGGGTGCGACAGCCAGAGCGACCGCGACGCCAAGCTCGAAGCGCGCATCGCCGCCGCCGAAGCCAAGGCCGCCGCCGCCGAAAAGCGCGCAAACGCCGCTGAAGCGGCCGCCGCGCACAGCTCGCCCGTCACCGTCGACCCCGGCCCGGATGATCCCGACGCCGGCCAGAACGACAATCCCGACGCCCAGCCCCCGCTCGAAGGCGATTTCAGCCAGCAGGACAACGGCGACCAGCCCGCCCCCGACCTGCAACCCGACAGCCCCCCCCGACAACAGGCGATGGCCCAGCAACCCCCGTCCACGACCATGATCGGCCCGCTCCCGGTAGGACACCTGCCCCCGGTGAGCTGAGAGTCTGATCCGAAATTCGCCGAAGAGGCGCATTTCAGTACGGTACCGGCCCGCTCCCCCACCCGACCTCCCACAAGGTACTATCGTTGGGTGGTCGGGTGGGGGAGCGGGCCGGTGCCGTACCATCCGAAACCACAGTTTCGGATCAGACACTGCCCGCGGCAGGTTCCCCTCTTGCACCGCGAAGGGCGCGCGCTATCACCCGCCAGACCTTCCGGCAGGAGTATCTCTGGCAATGACCCAATCCGCGTTTTCCTCCGACCTTCCCGTCGTGCCCGAGCTTCCCGTCGTCTACGTGCTCAACGGCCCCAACCTCAACCTGCTGGGCCTGCGCGAACCCGAGATCTATGGCCACGACACCCTCGACGACATCGCGGGCCGTCTGGAAGACCGCGCGCAGGATCTGGGCCTTGCCGTCGACGTGCGCCAGTCGAATCACGAAGGCCACCTGATCGACTGGCTCCACGAGGCACAGGCCGTGGGCGCCCTGGCCGTCCTGCTCAATGCAGGCGCCTATACCCACACCAGCGTGGCGCTCCACGATGCGATCAAGTCGATCACCACCCCGGTCAT